>JAZSGR010000110.1:0-18619 GCA_045532825.1 Victivallaceae bacterium
TCAGACCGGGATTTTGCTATTGCCTTCTTTCAGATTCCACCTCACAATGGACACCCTTGGCTTTCGCTAACAGTTCCTACTGACAAGGTCTGTATCGGACTTTCACCGACGAGTCAATGCGCGTGCCGCGCATACAAAAAAACACCCGGAAAGCTGCAAAGCTCCGGGTGCTCAAATACAGTCCGGTATTACCAGTCGGTTCCAAGTATGCTTTCCGCATTGCGGTAAAGTATGTTGCGCTTGTCGTCATCGGACAACTCAGCTGCAAGAATTCCGCCTACCGCCTGATATTCATCAAACCACGGCATATCCGTACCGTAAAGCAGACGGTCACTGCCGACTCGCTGCGCCAGCATTTCCACCTTGCCCAGCTCGCCGGGAATAGCGGTCAATTCCAGCCAGACGTTGCCCGGAGTCTCCTTCACCACGCGCTCCGCATAGTCCCAGTCCCCGTAGATCGAGTGTCCCATGAAGAACTTCGCGTTCGGATACTTCTGCGCGATCTCAAGCATCTTCGGTCCGTTGTTGCAGTTGTTGCCGCCCCAGGTGTGGTTCAACACCGGGATTCCACGCTCGTTGGCAAAATCAAGCGCATACGCCCAGGATTTATCCGTCACCGGAATATTGTAATAACCGGCAAGGAATTTCAAACCGACCGCATAAGGCGCCCACTTGTCAAACAAGGCAAGGTCTTCCTTAATATCGTCCGGATACTTGGGAACGATCCCCACATACGCACGCAGTATGTCAGGATGACGTTTGCAGATTTCGATGACTTCCGCATTGCGCATCGATCCGAACAACACTTTGTGGTGGGAAAAAACCAGCTTTTTTACTCCGATACGGCGCATGTGTTTGACCATGTCGTCAGCTTCACAGCGTTTCATGTAGATCGCATAGTGTGCGCCCATGTGTCCGTGCATGTCGTACACCGGACAGTCATCCATTTTGCCGTTCTTCCAGAACTGTTCCGCAAGCGAACCGGGGTTCTGCCATACACAACTCATAATTGCGCTCCTTTCAGCAGATTTTCCAGATTTTTTCCTGCGATCTTTTCAATATCCGCATCAGAAAGTCCGGAGTGTTTCAACTGGAGCATGCCGCATCCCTCCTGATAGAAAGGATAACCGCTGCTGTAAATCATTTTTTCCGCACCGTATTTTTCAGCAATATCGCGCACTCCCTCCGGAACCATATAACCGGTCATGCCGAAGTAGAAGTTCGCATAGTTCTCAAGCAGAGGACGGATCTGACGGTCATGTCCCCATTTGCCGGTGGGATCACAATGCACGAAAATGTTTTCCGGAAACTCTTTGATGAAATCATAGAGATCTTTCCACTTGCCGGAAAATACGTTGGTGAATACCGGAACCTTGCGCTCACGGGCAGCATCCATGATCCTGCCGAGCGTGAGACGGCAGGGAACATAACGGTGCTCGAACGGCGAAAGCGTCAATGCTCCGATACGGTTTTCCTTCATCTGACGGAAAAACTCATCAGGTTCAGGAAGTTCGTCACACTGCGACGGCAATATCGTCCACATGCCGGTGAGACGGCCGGAAGTATCCTCTTTGAGCATCTTGGCGATCTCAATATTGGATTCGACCGCTCCAAGCATGTTGATGTTGGTGTGACGCACCAGCGCACGGTCCACACCGCTGTAATCCATGTGAGCGATAAGCTCTTTAACTCCGGGACCGACTCCGCTTACAGCACTGGAGCCGAGCCTGCAGTCGGCATCAAAAAAGAACAGATCTTTCATTTAATTTGCCTTCATACTGAGAAATTTATTTACTATGAAATCCGCGATATCGGGCTGGTACGGAGGCATGAAGCGTCCGCTGCCCTGATGGATCTCGTAAAATCCATATCCGCGGTTTTCACTTTTGAAACCATCCGGGAACTTTTCAAAAGTTTCACGGGTCGGGAAATAACGGCAGTTGCCGTTGGTGACGGTGGAACAGATCGCAAAAGGATATTCCGATTCCGCCATGATCCGTTTACCAAGTTCGACAAACGGTTCACCGGGAAATCCGTAGACTGCAAAGTCTCCGGCACGGATGATCTGAAGATCAGGAATGACCTGCAGTTTGCGTTTCTGATTTTCGACCAGCAGAGCCATTTCGCGCAGACGATCAGACAGAAACTTGTTCTTATCGGCAAGGAATGCGGAAAATTCACGCATCTGTTCCGGAGTATGCACCTGAATGGGCATTTCCACCTGTTCAAGTACGAATCCGATACCGTCAAGTTTGAGTTCTTTTCCTCCGGCAGCCAAACCGTTTTCAAGGTCATCGGCGAGAGACTTGCCGATGCGGCGGAGCTCGGGATCACCATGCTCCTCATCCAGACAGCAGGGGTCGGTGTTGATATTTCCGGCAGCACCGTAGACGAACATCACATTATCGGCAAGTTTGCGTTCCTTCACCAGACGGTTGACCTCGCCGGACCAGTCGGCGGAAACATGCATCATCCTGGCACCGAAAACCACTCCGTGCATACCGTGATTGTAAAGCAGCAGCTTGACCGAATCATCAGCGCGGCGGAAACGTATCCAGCGGATAGTTTCATCAGTCTGACCATCGGCAAAAACGCGGTTGGTTCCGACTTTCTGCGAAAGCGGGACCACTCCGGATTCAGCGGTGATCTCCTCCATATCCGCCAGCGCCATGCCGACCGCTTTTTTTATGGTCGAACGCAGGGTGTTCATGAATTCCGGAGCGATCTCGCCCCAGCCGATACCCATAGAAACCGCCGGTCCGGAATGAGTATGGACCCCGCCGAACATGATCCCGTTGGGATGCAGCGAATACTCAGCGGCAAGTTCAGCGCGCAGACTGCGCGCCATGACATCGTCAGTAACGACCAGCTCGCTTACCACCAGAACGATGCGCTTGCCGGAACCGTCACCGATGACGATCGCCCTGCAATGCAGGGGGTCACGGACCCCCGTGTTGCGTCTGCCGAGAAACGGACCGTAACCGTAAAGCTCCGCAAAAAGCGGAACGTCAAGTTCCAGTTCGCAAAATCCCATCATTGCCATGATCAGATTTCTCCGTTCTGCAGTTTCTTGAGATAAGCAAGGCTGAGTTCCGCACTGCGGAAGGGATCAGTGGTGGTATCCTGTTCGTAAATGGTCCATTTGATACCGGCCTCTCTGGCAGCGGCATAGGCACCTTTGATATCGACGACACCGTTGCCGAGTTCGGTGATCTGCATGGGATCTTCCGGAAGTTTGCTGTCCTTCACATGGAGCTGGACGATACGTCCGGCATAACGGCGGATGAAGTCTGCCGGATTGTAACCGCCGCGGGTCAGCCAGCAGGTATCGGGTTCCATCCAGACCACTTTGGGATCGGTGGTGTCGAGGATGCGGCACATCGCGGGCTCACCGTCGATATCGGCAAATTCCTTCCAGTGGTTGTGATAGGAGAAAATGCTGCCGTTGGCAATGGCATTGTTACCGATAGCGGTACATTTATCAGCAATCTCTTTCCAGATCTGGGTGAAGTCGCCGGAAGCACTGATGGTCACGGCAGGAGAGTTGAGTTTGCGGGCATATTCATAAGCAATGTTATCCTTATCCAGCAGGGAATCGGCGGAGAACATGGTTCCGGCACATTCCAGTTTCAGTTCCTTGAGATATGCGGCAAGTTCATCCGGAGCGATCTCGCCGTAATTCACGGCAAATTCGACACCGTCAAATCCGATTTTGGCGATCTCTTTGAGAGCTCCTTTGAAATCCTGTTTGAGAGCTTCACGGAAGTTATAAAGCTGAAGTCCGTTTTTCATGATTTTTCTTTCCTTATATATGTTGGATTATTTCAACTCTTTTTCGAGTTCTTTTACGTAATTTACTATTTCGTTATGTATATCAGCATAAGGCAGTCTGCCGACGATCAGCGGAGTACTGTATGCGGCATAAGCAGCATAGCCGGTCTGAACTTCCGCAGCCTGTTTGTCTGCGGCATAACCGCTGGTACCGTTGGTGCAGCTCATAAGCATGGGATACCCGGCACTGGAAACAGCATGGGCATCATTCTTGATCGCCTGCATCACCTCAAACGGAGTACCGATGAATTCAAGATCACCGATCCTTGCAATATGGATCTCGGCAACAATATCCTGCGGATCTTTCATCAACTCTTCGATTTTGGCGATACCACGGAGATGAACGGCTGCCATCCTGGCATCCCATTTGCGCTCATCAACATCAGGTTTCAGAAGTTTTCCGGATTCCTCCCTGCGGATCTGTTCTATCTTTTCCGGAGTAAAGATCATTTTTGTTTTGAAGGGAACGCTCCTGGAAACGACAGATATCGAAGTGTTTTCAAGTTTTTCCGCCTGCACAAGTCCGTTGCGGACGGAATTGGCAAATCTGGCAGCGAACACGTCAAGAGCAAGCAGGGATTCCTGTTCCGGCTTGTAGACACAGCCGGAATTGACGTCACCCTCGGCTCCCTGCAGGAACAAACCTACGCTGCCGGGAAATTCGCGCATCAGATTGTGCATCGCCACTCCGGGATAATCGCCGTGGATAAAACGGTTACTTGCACAGCAGACCACCGGATGACAACCGAAGTATGCCATGAAACCGATCATTTTACCGGTTTCGACGGAATCTATCCTCATAACCCGGCATTCGGTATCAGTAAGTTCCGGTTTTGCCGGCTCCCAATCCTCCTTGAGGACATCTTCAAGCGGCGGACCATCCTGATCGTAAACCCGGTTGAGTCCGATGTGACGGCAGGGGACCAGCGCCTGCGACAAAGTCGCTTCCTGCATGTTTTCCACAGCCATGGTAAACGCTTCGCGCAGACGGTACGGCAGAACCATCACCCAGGCAGGATCAGGAGCACCCCAGCCGTAATCCTCTTCGCGGGTCCCCGGTCCGGAATGAGTATGACTGGCTGTTACCATGATCTCGTCATCTCTGAACTCCGGATGACGTTCACGGATCAGTTTGCGGGTCTCTGCAACAACCTTATCCGTAACCACACAAAGATCGCAGGTTATAATAGCAATCCTTCTGCCGTTTTCCTCAAAAATGCCGACACGGGCTTCAAGAATATCGCGGATACCAACTGAAGTCCGGTTGCGATACGGCCCGAATCCGTACAATTCGCAACCGACTTTCGGTGTTATGTTGTACTTTCCAAAACCGGCTTTCATGATAAAATCCTCAATTTATCGAAATGCCATATTTTCTTTGAGCTGCTGCAAAATCCGCAATGGACTTTCGACAGTCAGCAATACTATACTTTACTCCGGACTTGCCGGTAAAACTCATAAGCAGCGGTCACACCGTGACCGGAAAACACAGAATGCCGCTCCCGGATCATCTACCGGGAAACGGCAACGGTATATTTTTCAAATAACCCTGATCTGTGATCATTGCATCGCGACCGGCAGCAAACAATCCGCTGCCGGTGCAGACGATCGTTTTACGGCTGCGGACCGCGGCATATCCCTGCGCTCCGCAACCGGCTTTCGGATTTGTACGATACTCTCCGAAAACGATCTTCACTGTTCAATCCTTTCAGCGGATGTACTCAGCAAAGACCTTCTTGTAGCCTTCGACCATCTTTTCGAGGTCTTCCTGCGGCATCATGAGCCACTGCAGGGAGTGAACGAGCAGCTCGTTGTCAACGATGTGTTCTGCGACCTTGCTGCTGACGATGCGGTACATGTTTTCCGGAACGCTCCAGAGTCTCTGCTTGTACATGACGCCTGCCCAACCGGTGCCGACAGTGATGCCTTCAGCATGGAGAGCCTTGACGATGTCAGCTCTGGTGGTACCCTCTTTGAGTCTGCTGCTGTCGATCTTCATGGCGAACAGATAGTAGCCCTGAAGAGTGGCGCAGCGTCCGGGAGCCTGGACGGTGAGACCGTCGATAGCATTGAGTTTTTCCCGCAGGAATTCCGCATTTTTGGCACGCAGCAGAGTATCTTCCTTGAGATTGCGCAGCTGGGAGAGCAGGATCAGAGCCTGGAACTCGGTGATGCGGTAGTTGTGGCAGATGAGACCGACCGGCGGAGGAGTGCTGGCCTGTCCCTGCTTGGCGGCATACTGATAACCGATGTGGGAGAGACGGCCGAGGGTTTCGGCAAGCTCTTCATCGTTGGTGATGCAGGCACCGCCCTCACCGGAGGCAACGGTCTTGCTCTGCTGGAAGCTGAAAGAACCGACATCACCGATGGTACCGACATGTTTGCCGTTCCACTCGCCGCCGTGGGCATGGGCGCAGTCTTCGATAACTTTCAGATTGTGCTTTTTGGCGATAGCCATGATTCTGTCCATGTCAGCCATGGAACCGAAAAGGTGGACCGGAATGATAGCCTTGGTTTTCGGAGTGATCGCTTCTTCGATCTTATCGGGATCCATACAGAGGGTATCCGGCTCGATATCAACGATAACAGGAGTTGCACCGACGACGACGACGGCTTCACCGGTAGCGATCCAGGTGTGGGCGGGGACGATCACTTCATCTCCGGGTCCGATGCCGAATGCCTGAAGAGCGACTTCGAGGGTCACGGTTCCGTTTGCCATCATGGCACAGGCGGCTGCGCCGGTATACTTGGCAAATTCGTTGTTGAATTCAACTTCTTTCTCTCCGTAGAAAGACCATTTGCGGCTGAGATAGATCTCACGGATCTGATCCGCGGTATCATCATAGATCGGAGGCCACGCCGGAATTCTCGGAGGATTCTCAAAAGTTTTCGGTCCGCCATTGATTGCCAACTTACTCATAAAATCACCTCATTTTTATTGGTTGATACGTCAGTGACGTATTTTGGTTACGGGAATACTATATCACAAAAACGGAATTCAGCAATCTTCTTTTTCTGCAAAAAATACATCAATCTTGCAATTTTTCATTTTTTCTTTATACTTCCGCCGCGTTTTCCTGCCAAATTCCTGTGTTTATTGAACCAGTTCCAGAATGATGCAGGTGAGGAAAATCCCAATTCGTATGCGATCTCTTTCTGGGTCATGCCGTTATCAAGAGCATGTCTGGTGTATTCTCCGCGCACGGTATCGATGAATGCACCGATGGTCATGCCGGTCTCGCGGCAGAAAGAGTGGGCAAGATGAGACGGACTGTATCCGGAGACCTCCGCCAGCTTGTTCATCGAACAATCCCGGGCACAGCACCGGCGGATATAATTCTTTATGAAATCGGATATGCGCACTTCTTCGGACTCTTTATCCTGGTAACAGTTTATCAGAAAAAATTCATTGACTATAAGTTCCAGCGGCTGTTTCATAAATTCAGCAACCATATCATCAGTGATATTGTTCTGCATGGTGAGTCTGTCCCAACGCCGGTCGACAAAACGCATAAGCTCATCCGGGAAAATGACTGATCTGGCACTTTCGCACTTTCCGGAATAGTGGACTTTACTGACAAATCCGTGAGCACGGTTCCCCAGAGTCACCCAGAGATGCAGAAGATCGCAATCAGCCTGCGTATAGCCGAAGGCATGAGGAACGAAACGGTCGATCAAACCGATGGTTCCCGGAGAAAAATCATAAACGCTGTTGTTGATCATATAACGGTTGGTTCCGTGCAGAGGAATAAGTATTTCCCGGTGCGGATGCTGACTGCTCTGAAAGTCGCTGCAGCCGCATGCAGAGCACTCCGGAGAATACTGGCTTATAATCATTTCTGCGGAAAACGATTCCGGTATTATTTTTTTCATTCACCCAAGTTCCGTCTGTACAGCAATCATCAGTCTGCCGGTGAATATACTGCCAATATGCAGTTTTTACAAGAGCCGGTTTCAAAAGTATTCAGAAAAAATGATCGTAAAAAATGCTTTCCTGCTCAAAAAGCCGTCACCGGTACAGTTTTCACCTCCAGGACAACAGCCGGAAATGTCCCCCGGGGAAATCACAGTTGAAAAAAAACAAAAACACACTATATTATCTCAGGTAGAACGTTTAAACAGTCGAGGTAATCTGCCTCTGTAAACAGGAGAATATTATGCGAAAAAATTTCGGACCGCAGTCCTGGCTCTATCCGATGCCGGTACTTATCATTTCAACTTATGACGAAAACGGCAATCCCAACGCCATGAACGCCGCATGGGGCGGGATCTATGATACCAATAAATTGGCGGTATGCATCGATCCCGGACACAAAACCGCAAAAAATCTCATGCTCCGCAAAAGTTTCACCGTGAGCATCGCTGATGCCGCGCATGTTACAGAGTGTGATTATCTGGGAATAACTTCCGGAAATAAAGTTCCGGACAAAATAGCCAAAGCCGGATTCACCGTTTCAAAATCGGAGTTTGTCGATGCTCCTGTTATCAATGAACTGCCCATGAACATTGAATGCCGCGTGATAAGTTTTGATGAAAATGCCGGATGCACCGTGGCGGAGATCGTCAATATCAGTGCAGATGAATCCATTCTTGATGAAAACGGCAGGATATCTCCGGCAAAATTTGAACCGATCACTTTCGATCCGGTGAACCACACCTATCTCAAACTCGGTACCGCCGCCGGACACGCATTCAAAGACGGAGCAAAGATCAAATAAGTTCAGGGGCTGCTGCAAAAAATATTTGCAACAGCCCGTTTCTGAAGAGCGGCAACAACCGGAAATGCTCCTCCGGCAAATCAAAGCAGATGCACTTTGAGATTTTCGGGGAGCTTTGAAATTGCCTCATAATATAAGTTACAGATTTTTGATCGAAGCCTCAATGATGACATCGGCGGCTTCCGGCGCAACGGTGTTCACACCGGGCTGCACCTCGTATCCTCCGCGGGCGAAACACTCCTTCATAGGCACATAGCAGGAGGGTGCGGTCTGGGCAAGCTCGGCAATGAAAGTGTATTTTCTGCCGCTTGCCTTGCGGATGGCTTCACCGATACCGTTGAAAGGCTCTCCGGGCAGACTGACAAAGGCAAGGTCATCACCGATCTCGATCGCAGTAAGTCTGCCTTCGCGTGACGGAGTGCTTTTTGCTTTGCAATCCAGTGCGCGCTGCGCAAAGTAACGCAGTGCCGCAGGAACTTTATTGGCAAGATCCTGACTCTCAAAATCGCCATCTTTTTTGATGTCCGGCACGGTGTCAAGAATGTGCTGCGCCTCCGCAACTTCGGCATCAGAGAGCTGACGGTGCGGAATGGTAACAGAAGTATTGTTGATTCTGATACTGTCAGAAGCGACCGGCTCAAGATTTTCCATGGCATCCAGAATGATCCTGGCATATCCGCGTCCGATACGGACGGCTTCAAAGTAACCGGTCTGCCTGATATCCTGATGGATGTCAAAGTGATTGATGTTGCCGGAAGCATCATCCAGAACCATAACCGGAAGACTGGTCTTGAGTTCATGCTGGATCTCCTGCGCCAGACGGCCGTACCAGTCGGCAGAGACCAGATTTCCTCCGATCGTATCACCGTGGTTGGCGATGTTGCAGATCAAAGCGGCAATGCGTCCGCCCTGTTTTACCGCAAGGATATTGATCGTGCGGTCGTAATCGCACTCCGGTTTATCCACATCGGGATTGCGCCAGCCGGGATTGGTGACGATATCTCCGCTTTTCATCCAGTAACGGCGGACAAATCCATAAGGATTGTTGAACACCTTCGCCGCTTCGAACTCAGCCGGAAGCAGGTTCATGAATGCTCTCTTTACAGCACGGAAAGCTGCATCAACAGTGTTGTCAAAAGCAAACTGTGCCGCTTCGCTATCCTGCTTTCTGTCATCCTTGAACCGGGGACCGGTATGGGTGTGAGTGGCGCAGATGATCATATCCTCGTACAAGCCGGGTCCGAAATGAGCATCGACTTTTTCCTTGAGAGCATTGAAGAGAGCACCGACGACACTGCAAAGCTCAAATGATACCAGTGCAGTGCGTTTGCCGTTGATCTCCATGGCAATGACTTTGACGTAAAGATCATCGTACATACCCTCGTTGAGCCGGATATTGAAGTATCCGGCAAGATCGACTCCGGTTGGCGGAGTTATGACTTCCTGTGCATAACCAACTTTCAACATTTTTTTCACCTTTATTTTATTTTCCCAGTTCCCTGGAACGGTTGCTTGCTGCACGCACCGCCTGCATCGCAGCGGCGTGAAATGCCCTTTCTGCCAGCAGTTCAAGTCCGCGGCTGGTCGTTCCGCCAGGACTGGTCACTGCATCACAAAGTTCGCCGGGGTGTTTTCCTGTCTCCAGAACCATTTTCGCTGCGCCGAGCAGAGTCTGCGCCGCAAGTTTCACAGCGACATCACGCGGCAACCCTTCCGCCACACCGCCGTCGGCAAGAGCCTGTATAAATTCAAAAACGTATGCCGGTCCGCTGCCGGAAAGTCCGGTAACAGCATCAAGATCACTTTCTTTCACCTGAAAAGCAGTACCGACAGCACGCAGTATCCTGCCGGTAAATTCAGCATCCCCGGCGGAGGCTCCGCTGCCGGGAGCATAGCCTGATGCCCCCTCTCCCACCAGCGCCGGAGTATTGGGCATCACACGCACGATTCTGCCGGTTCCGGTGAGATCGGCAAGTCTGCTGATCGTCACCCCTGCGGCAATGGAGATCACCAGTTTACCGTCAAGCATACCTTTGAGCGGCGCGAGTGCCGCTTCAAGCATTTGAGGTTTTACGGCAATGAGCAGGGTCTCACTGTTTTTCACAGTATCCAATCCGCAAGCGGCAATACCGGTCGAAACGGTGAATGACTCCATGGCAGCTGCTGACGGATCGTAAGCTGCCAGTTCATCCGCACGGAAAAGTCCGGACTTCACCAGACCGCCGGCAATGGCAGTTGCCATTTTTCCGGCACCGAGAAAGAATATTTTTTTCATTATCACTTTACTCCATTAAAAATTACAGCCTGCCAGATAATCACGGCAATGCCGACTGCGAACAGATACCACGAAAATGCGGATAACCGGCTCTTTTTCACCACATTGACTACCAGAGTCAACGAACCGAGACTCACCAGAAATGCGACCAGCACCGCAACGATGATGTGCATAAGCGGAGTTCCATGATTTTCCAACATCTCCGGAGCTTTTATCAGTCCGACGATCTCTATCAGAGTAGCTCCGGCGATAGCTGGAAGAGCCAGCAGAAAGGAAAATGCGGCGGCATCTTCACGTTTGACTCCGCAGAACAATCCGGCAGCGATCGTACTGCCGGAACGGGATATTCCCGGAAGTATCGCCGCCATTTGAACCAGACCTATGGTCAATGCCTGACGCAGAGAGATCTCTTTTACTGACACAGCATTTTCCTGATCGGGAACAAGATTTTTTTTACCGGTCAATCTCAACAGCATTCCGGTAATCAGCATCGCCATGCCGGTCACCAGAGGACTGTCGAAGAGAAAATCCGCCCCGCCGGTGAGTTTCAGGGCAACTCCGGCGATCCCGGCAGGTACCGAACCGGCAATTATCATAAGCAGGAGATGCAGCTGATCCCGGCGGAAAAATCCGCACAGAAGTTTGAAGTAAAATACCACGATGGCACCGAGAGAACCGGCATGCATGAAGATTCCGAGCATCTGATTGCTTTCAGCATCAAGTCCGGATAATTTCCCCAGAATGACCAGATGTCCGGATGAACTTACCGGCAGAAACTCCGTCACCCCCTGCACCGCAGCCAACAGAACTATCAAAAGCAGATTTGTCATGAATAACTCCTACTGTTGAAAAATCAATCGGAAATATCTGAAAAAACTCTGACTACCGGTTCCGGCGGAGGCGGAAGTTCAGCCTTATTGGTCTTTTTTATTATGGAGTCACCGAAATCCTTGAAATCATCCCAACCCTCGGCAACAGCTTCCATTCCGCGCTGCCTCGCCTCCGGATTGACCCAGCAGTAAATGCCGACAGTGGCAAGAACAGACATGATCAAAGAAAACACGATCCCGACAATAACACCGCAGCAGCAGCCTGATCCCGGCAGACTCATTCTATTTCTCCTTTAAATTTTTCCAATGGTTTCATTACGATATCTATGACCGGCAGACTCCAGACGATTCTGCCTGTCACGGCATCCGGAGATGTCCACGGAACAGTAACCATTGCACCGTCACAGTATTTCTGCAGAAAAAAGCGATCATTTTCATCTTTGCATAAAGTATATTCCGCTATCATCCCCCGCCGGGGCTCACCGACCGCAAGCACCACACTGCCGGGAAGTGACAACTGCAGTTCCCCGGCATCTGCAGCGATGGCAAAACGCCTGCCTTTTCTGCCCAGATCCCAAATCAAATCGCGGCATTCAACTGTTTCAGACAGCTTTTTCAAACCGGTATCCGGAGAATACTTCCGCAGGTCTTCCAGCATCATCAGCGGAATAAAAAATTTCAAAGGGATGGTATTTTTCCCGTTGCCTTCTTCGGCAGCAACAAATAATTCTGAAGACCGGGGAAGCAACACCTTACCCAGCGAAACCTCTTCATCCGGAGAAAATCTCACCAGCGGATCATCAGACTCCAGATGCCGGAGCCGCCCGGTGGAAATCCCTGTACGGTTGGCGAGCAGCGGCAGAGACAATCCGCGTTTCAGACGCAGTTTTTTCAGTTCAGCCGGACTCCAGGGACCGGCATTGGAACATTTACGCATGGCTTCCGTAAAAAGAGCGCGTATCCTCACTACGGTATCGTGATCCGGATTGAGCAGTGCAAAAAGAGTCTCAAGCTGCGCTTCGGTAGGTAATTTCCGGCCTTCCATGACCGCAAGCATCCCGGCTTCGGAAATCCCGAGTTTGCCGGCAAGACCGGCTGTGGTACGCCGCCTGTTCAGGCGCATTTGACATATTTCCTTGCCGATGGCAGAAAGCAGTTCTTTATCAAACATAATTATCACTGTTTAAACGGTTACGGTTCACGCGATCATCCGGTATCCGCAGACATCCGGCGGAAACCAGAAATTACCTGATACTTAATATACAGCTTAACAGAAATTATTCCAGTGCTGTTATAAACTTTTTACACCCGGAGCATCATCTGCCGGACAACAGCAGTTTTCAACAGCGGCAATCTCTTTTTCTGTCAATCCGAAAATGGCATAAACCAAAGCATCCAGCTGCCGTTCCTGACAGGAGGTATCGGCGTTGCGGTCATGCATTTTAAGTTCAAGGATCTTTTCAACCAGCTCAATGACAGGCCGCTGTTTTTCTTCCGGTACCGCTGCTACCGGAACTGCGGATAACGGCTGCTGATACAATTCAAGCATATCCCCCTTGCGTTTGCCTTTGTGGTAAAGCCAATAGTAATATAACCGGGAGTTCAGCAGTCCGAGTATGAATTTGAGCGGATACCCCTCTGCCGCATGAGTTATATAATAAACATCGGCACTTGCGTACCACTCCCCCTCATGATATCCGAAAACATTGCTCCTGCTGCGCTGGGGAGCTGTGATCTTGGGACTCTCGTAAACTTCCCTGCAGCCGGTACCGCGGCGCAGAAGGTACCAGTGTTCTGTTTTTTCACGGTTGATTTTTCTTATGTGTTCAAGAATGCTGCGGTATCCGGCAAGGTGCCGCTTTATTATCTGCTGTTCCTCTTCCGGCTCATCAGGAGAAGAAAAGATAAGATATTTTTCCGGCACATCGGACACGGTATATTTACCGATATCGGAATTTTTATAAAAAGCCTTGAGAAAGCGGTATTTTTTCAATTTTTCCAGACGCATCCTGTCATGCGCATTTTGCCTGTCAAGAACAAAAACACCGTCACCTGTCTGCAAATCAGGAGCGTTACCGGCGTACCGGATATTTTTCCGGTTCACATTATCACATCCGCCCATGATACCGGTCCTGACCGAAGCGATTTCGCCGAGTTTTCTGCTGTTTGAAGTCATTTTGCGGAAAACCGACTCTCCGGTTCCGCCGTCTGCAGAGGCAAAGGATATCCTGATATAATTGTTTTCCCCCTCAAAAAGTTCAGTGTTTGAAACGTTTCTGAAAACAGTCTGCGGAAGGTTTTGATTTTCGATCCCGCCGATGATCCCGCCGGAAAAAACTCCGTCAAGGTGTATATCGGTCACACGGCAGGCAACTTCCGTTTCTGCGGTTTTGCGGAAAAGAGTTATCATGTTGTGCTGACCGGAAGCATTATCAAAAAGTTTGAGTTCCCCGAAGTTGCAGAGAGCCAGCAATGCTGCGCGTTTTTTCAAATCGGCACGCAGTTTTACTGCTCCGGTAGCGGCGGCAAAATAATTGGTTGTAATAAATACTCCTGCCGCATTCTCTTTGAGCATATCAAGGGCAAGATGGAAGAAAAAATAAAAATAGTCCATTTTCCCCTGATAATATCTTCCCATCGCCGCAGAATTTTTCACCGGTTCAAACAGCTCACGGTGGTATTTTTCACCGACATACGGAGGATTGCCGATGAAAATATCAAATCCGCCGTTTTTTTCAAAAACCTCCTGCCAGACGGTACGCCACGGAAAAAAGTTTCTTTTTCCGCCGGAACAAGAACCATCCGGCTGTTCAAGCAGACTGTTTCCCTGCAAAATATTGCAGTCAAAATCCGAAAGCAGGAACAACTCGCCCTCTGCGGAAACGACCGCAAGCCACAACCGGAAACGGGCGATCTCCACTGCAAACGGATCGATATCCACCCCGTAAATATTGTTCCGGATTATCTCTTTGCGCAGCATTGCAATATTTGCAGAAGATGCTTCACGCAACTCAAGTTTCAACCTTATCCGGCAGAGTAGATCCAGCATGCAGACGGGAAACACTCCGGCTCCCGATGCCGGATCACATATTTTGACACTCCGGAGTTTTTCAAGAATTGCCTCCCGGTCCACAATATCCGCGCAGTTGTGATCCTGCATCAAATTTCTGACATCCGCAGTATCTCCCAGGTGAGCGGCAAGAGCCTCACGGCACATGTAACTTACGATTTTTTCCGGCGTATAAAAAACGCCGTGACTCCGGTTGTCATCCAGCAGTATTTCCCAAACCCTGCCCGGCATATCAGGACCGATGGCAATAACACAGTCAAACGGAGTATTTTCTTCTGCCGTAAAAACATAACGCTTGAAAGTGTCATACAATTCAGTAAAACATGACTCCGGGAGCTTTATATGCTCATCACTGCTGAAAAGAGCTGTTCCGTCATACAGTTGAGAAGCGGAACACAGTTTTTCATCCGACTGCAGCAGCTGCATGCAAAGCAGACGTATCATAAGTTTCCGGATACGCTCACGCAGAAAAATATCCGGATCATTTTGTTCAACGGAGGAAATAAAATTCCGGTAAATGCGTCCGGTATAGTCTTTCAGAAACGAACGGCATACTTTTTCTGCAGAAAAAGAATCCTGAAGATCTTCAAAAAACTCCCAGCGTTTTCCCCGGATCATGCGGTCACAGAACAGCCCGGAGCCGGAATATTCCCTGACAGCAAAAGAATTCCGCTCAAAAACTTTATTTTCACCGTCACAGCACTCCAGAACCAGACTCACCCGGAAACTCCGGCAGTCCGGCGCAAGAAAAAGAAAAATCCCGCAGGAACGATCTGCTGTATCGCAGCCTGCTCCGCCGGGTGGTGATGCCAATATGCCGGAAGCAAAACTCAACTGTTTGTGCAGGACTTCACGGTCCTCTTCCCTCCACCGCATCTCCACCGCAAAAACAGAAATTTTCCGCACCGCACCGGCACGGGTCTTCAAGTTCAAACTCCCGGTAAGACGCACCTGATTGAAATAAGCAAAGTATTCCGGATCAAGATCACAAGTTCTCAATACCGGTGCTTCCTGAACACGGGAAAAATCCTCCAAATTCCGGCAGCGGGAACCGATGATCCCGGTGATCGAGTCAGCAAGATGGGCGATGCCGGAAAATTTTTCAGCACGGAAATCCTCAAACAATTCCACGTCGATACCGGAAACTTTTCTCATCTGCAGTCAAAGTTATGTCAGAAATTGAAATAAATAAAAGGGGAATACTTCACAAAAAAGAACATCGAAACCACCAGCAGAACTACCGCAGTCAGCGCATTGAACCGTGTCGGACGGAATGTTTTTTCGATTTCACATACCGGTTTGAAACAAAATACGATGACGGCTCCTGCCGCAAAGAGCAGTATATCAAAAGTCTTTATCCGCGGAATCATCCAGCTGTCAGGCATGAACATTGCGCGGTATATCCCGCGGGTGACTGACCAGTTCTCCGCCCGGAACGGTACCCAGGCAATCATGACAAACAAAAATGTAAGTATCTGAGCCGCAAGACGCGGCATCTTCAAACCGGCGGCACGGCTCCATATCCTCTGCACCGTGAGAGCCGCGCCGTGCATCAAGCCCCACAGGACAAACATCCAGCTGGCTCCGTGCCACAGACCACTGATAAAAAATGTCAGCATAAGATTAAGATAAGTCCTGAATTTTCCGCAGCGGTTGCCGCCGAGCGGAATGTAGATCGATGACATGAGGAAACGTCCGAGAGTAATGTGCCACTTCCGCCAGAAACCGGCAATGTTTTCCGCCCGGTACGGAGAATTGAAGTTGACCGGCAGACGGATATTGAAAATAAGCGCGATGCCGATCGCCATATCACAGTAACCGCTGAAGTCAAAATATATCTGGAACATATACGCTGCCACACTGCTCCATGCAGAAAAAAAGTTTCCGGTACAGTTGGCAAATCCGCGGTCGGCGATGACTGCAAAGAAATCCGCCAGCAGGATCTTTTTGGCAATACCGAGGGCAAATATATAAAGTCCGGCGGCGATATTTCCGGCATCCGGACGGCGGTTTTCCTCCCGGTCGAACTGACTCATCATCTCATCAGGCAGCACGATCGGACCTGCGACAAGCTGCGGAAAAAAGCAGACAAACAGACAGTAATTGCTGAAGGAATACCGCTTCTGCAAAGAGCCGTCATAGACCTGCTGAAGGAATGATATCTGCTGGAAAGTGAAAAAACTTATTCCAAGCGGCAGCAGTATATGTTTCAATGTCCAGGAACATCCGAATACCGCATTGATGTTTTCCACAAAGAAATCATAATATTTGAAGTATCCGAGCAGCAGCACATTACAGCAGACTCCGGCAACAAACAGCAACATTGATTTTTTCCGGTAAAGCAGCTGTGCAAAGAAATAGTTTACGATGATGGAACCTGCAATGATGAAAAAATAACTCCAGTTGAACCAGGAATAAAAAACCAGAGATGCGGCGATCAGCCAGAGTCTGGAGCCCACGGGATATTTTCCTGAAAGCAGGAAATAGACGATCACTGTGACGGGAAGAAAACCCAGAATAAATGTAAATGTAGGAAACAGCATGATTTACCGCCTCTTGTAATTTTTGATGTTCCCGGTGTACTCAGGCATATTTTTCCTGATGATTTCCCGCAGTTCCAGTTCATTGTTTCTGATCTGTTCCGCACTTCTGAGTCTGCGGCGTCCGGAAAGCAGATCTGCCAGCAGCCGGCGCGCGGCAGTATTGCTGAAGTGCTGAACGTCACTGTAATAATCATGATTTTCCACATATCCGGGATCGGTCTGGAAATCATGCAGTTCAACATTCTTCCGTTTCAGCAGTTCCAGCAGAACTTCTGTACGCTGCCGGATAAGTCCCTCTGCTTCGCCGAACTTCTCACTCTGGCAGTAGGTGTAGATATGGTACGGCGGCAGATAAACGGTAAAGCGGATATCCGGATTACGGTCAAATACCGGCAGCAGAAATCCGTAAAGGTTTTTACGGTGCCGTTCCGGATCATAAGGCTGCTGGGTGTGATGTATCCTCTCATTGTGGAGGGCATCTTTGAGAACCGCTTTAAGTCCGTAAGGTTTACCTGCATATTCAGTAGAAAACATCCGGTTGCGGTCAGTCTGGTACTTCCGCTGACGTTTCGGACGCACCTTGCGTTTGATAAGATAAAACATGCTCGAAAACGTCTGCCGCGAAAACAGATAACGGTAATCTTCACGGTGATCCTCACGGTACATATAATCGAAATCCCGATAATGTCCGCCCTGCTTGTTCAGAGGATAGATATCCAGAGAAAGAACGACTTTTTTAAGTTTGTCTCCTTTGCTTTTTCTGGCAACATCAAACATTTTGCAGATATCCTCGATCGTGCCGCCTGATGCTGCAAGTTTGATGGAGCGGCAGCCGTATGCGGCATCGATATCACTCAGGAAAAAGTTTCTGGTCATGGAGGTGCCGAGCATCAGCAGATCATAGTCCTGATTGCGCAATATATGCGGAGCAGTTGCATATAATTCATAATAGACCATATCATAAAAAAACGGCTCTCTGTACCGGTAAAGCGGATCGACGATATACACCAATAATGCCGTTCCGGCTATCACAGCAGCTGTCACTGTCACCGTAAACACACACCATTTGAAAGCGGATACTTCTGTTTTGTACATATTCCGCAGAAAATCCAGAAATTTTTTCATAAAAACACCCATCGGGAAATTTTTGATAATGTCCGAAATTTTGTAAAAAATTTATATTTTATCCTTATTCAGATATGTTTTTCTCAATTAAAATATATCACACAGCATGTTTTTTTCAAGCTCAAGAAACGGTTCTGTCTGCGATCGTGCTGTTCTGCCTTGCCGCCGGAACATTTTTTGCGCTTTTACTGGATGTGCTTACTGCTGCCGGGCACATCATCATGGCA
>JAZSGR010000006.1:0-3555 GCA_045532825.1 Victivallaceae bacterium
GCGAAAAAGTTTTTGCTGACGCAAAACAAGAGTTATGTGCAGTACATGAAGCACTTGCTTTGCAAGTATGATGCGGCGTATTTTTGAGAGCGGCATTCTCCGTATGTTTCCGTACACATCCGTACTTATCCGTACAAATAAGGCGTTTGAAAAAATCACGGCAGTGTTGTGAAGTGACCACGAGAAGCTCTATCAAGGTGAAGCTGCACAGCTTCACCCGCCCATGGGCGGGATTTGTTCTTTCGTTTACCGGTGTCAATGTTCTGTTGTCTCTCATAATATGTTTTCCTTATAAAACGGTTGCACCACACGAGTATATCATTGATGAACTTTTATATCCATAACACTTTTAATATAAACACATTATTTATTTTTTACAAGACAGAAAAAACAGATTTTTTCAACCTTTTTAAAATCGTTCAGCCCTTGAAAAACGTTTTTCAGGGATTATATTAGTATTGCAATCAGAAACAAAAATTCATCAATGATATACAAGATTACAAAAAAGGATTTTTTTCATGGCGATCATGACCAGAAATTTCAACAGTGTTGACCTGAGTGATCCGCACGAAGCTGCCCTTGCAGTCAAACGCCAGGCACTGGAACTTGGAGCCGATGCCGTAGGTATCGGCAGCATCGACCGTTGGGCAGATGCCCCGCTCCAGCTTGATCCCCGGCAGATCATGCCGGAGTGCAAAAGCATCATCGGTATGGTTTTCCGGGTGGAGCGCGGCAGTTTGCGCGGAGTTGAAGAGGGAACTTACTTCAGCAATTATTCCGCCATGGGCTACGGCGGTCTGACCTATGTATACATGCCGATTACCGTTATAAACTTGAGCAAATTCATCGAAGATCAGGGCTATGAAGCGATCCCGATGGGTCACCAGAGCGACTGGCGCGCAGTGAACATCAAAGGATATATCGGTGAAAATTACAGCCGTCCGGTGCGTCCGGGGCAGGCGGCTCCGGATGTAATGGTGCACCTGCGTATAGCGGCCTATCTCTGCGGACTCGGTGAGATCGGCTTCAGCAAGATGTTTTTGAGCCCGCAGTTCGGCCCCCGCTGCCGGGTGGGCATCGTGCTTACCGATGTGGAACTTGAACCGGATCCGATCTATGACGGACCGAAACTCTGCAACCGCTGCATGGCGTGCGTAAAAGCGTGCCCGGGACAGGCTTTTTCCACAGAAAAAACCGTAAAAGTCAAACTTGCAGGACATGAAGTTGAGTGGTCCGATATCGACGTACTCAAATGCAACGATGCCTTCCGCGGTCTGGTGCACAGCGGCGAAAAGCAGGATGATCCCTACATCGCCACTCCCGGCAACGAAGATACTGTCCCGGGCAGCTGGTCGCCGTTCTACCACCGTCCCAATCCGGTTTACAAGACCGGACAGGCGGTCTGCGGATCACGCGGATGCACCAGAGCATGTATGATAAGTCTGGAAAGCCGGGGAGTACTGCAAAATACATTCAAGCAGAAATTCCGCCGCCGTCCGGTGTGGTCGGTGGATTGGAGCAAAGAACCGGAATACGCCCCCGGCTCCAAATTCAAGCCGGTCGATACAGACGGTGTTGATTGATATGCCGAATTCCGAACTGGTACACTCTCTGATCAAAGGGCTGGATCTGCTGTCGCTGATCTCATCCAGGACAGACGGTATAAGGTTGAACGAACTGGTCGAACTGACCGGTATGAAAAAGCCTACTTTGCATAACCTCTTGCGCACGCTGTGTGCAAGAGAATTTCTGTGCAGAGACAGCATGAACCGTTTTCATGTGGGGCCGGCGGTACTGGAGATAGCAGACAATCACCGTTCAGCATCACGCCGGACACGCGCTGCTGAAATATTCCTTGAATTGAGCCGCAAGTTTCCCGATGATGTACTCACGCTCGCCCGCCTCATGGGACCGGATATCCGCTGTATATTCAGAGCATCTCCGGACCGTCCCGGCGAGCTGCAGCGTCCGGCTGACAGAAAGCTCATGCCTTATGTTTCAGCAAGTTCCGTGGTGCTTCAGGCGGCAAATCCGCTGGAAGCCGCGCAAATGGAAGAACATTATCCGTTTGAAGAATACGGCATCGGCATGTGGGGCACCCAGAGCAGACTGGCAGAAGCCAAAGCTGCCGCGCTGAAACAGCAGTACTTTTTAAGAGATAACTGCAGGATCATATCCATGGCATTCATCATGCCGGGAGCTTTTGCGCTCGGATTCAGTTTTCCTGCCGGCAAAAAATATTCTCTCGACAGATATATCGAAGCTGCGGCAGAATTCCGCCGCAGGGTATGGGGCAACGATTGAACCGGAAAGGAAAACTTGAATATGAAATTTGCAGCAGGTTATCAGTGCATCACACTGGGAGAACTTTTTTCTGACATCATCCGCGATTACCGGGAATACATGGGCGAGGTATATTTTTCCTACCCCGGCATCGCCTCCGGCAGACCAGAGGGCGGTTATCTGCCGGATAAGATCGAACAAACCGAATATGAACTTGCCGAGATCCATAAAATGGGCGTATCCCTTGATCTGCTCATCAACGGCAACTGCTACGGTAAATATGCCGTTTCCGAGAGATTTGAACGCGAGATCCTCACTGCGATCGACCGTCTCGGAAAAAACGGATTGTTTCCGGAAATCGTCACCACCACCACTGCATTCGCCGCGGCAACGGTGAAAAAATATTTTCCGGAGATCGAAGTGCGAGCCTCAGTAAATATGCGTATAGATTCCACGACAGCCATGGAATATCTGGCGGATAAGTTCGACAGTTTCTATCTCCGGCGCGATCTGCAGCGCGACATTGAAAACGTAAAACGGTTCAGCACATGGTGCAGAGAAAACGGCAAAAAACTCTGTCTGCTTGCCAACAGCGGATGTCTGCGCAACTGCCCGTATCAGACCTTTCATGACAATCTGGTTTCACACGATGAGGAAATAAGAGAGATCCGCAACGTCAGGGATTTCAACCCGCATCTCTGCTGGGAGCGGCACAAGGATAAAGAACATCCGGAAGACTTTCTGCGTGCAAGCTGGCTGCGTCCTGAAGACATTCAGCGTTATGCACCGCTGGTCGATGTCATCAAACTTGCAACCCGCAATACCTCTTCAGTAAGGATGGTCCTTGCGGCATACACCGCCGGAGTTTTCAACGGAAACATGTTCGATCTTACCGAGCCGTGTTTTGCCAGCGTCTACGCCCCGCAGATACTGGACAACCGTCTGCTCGACGGAGTTGAACTGCCCGGTGCCTGCGGAACCAGCTGTACCCGCTGCGGCAGATGTCAGGAGATCCTGGCCAAAGCCCTGCGCCGGATATAAAAAACATCCGGGGAAGCTGCAAAACTTCCCCGGTGTACACTGTCGGCAAAATAACCTATTGTTCAAATATTTTCCGCAAAAATCCGTAAAAAAATGGATAATGTCCGAAATTTTGTGAAAAATTTATATTTTATCCTTATTCAGATATGTTTTTCTCAATTAAAATATATCACACAGCATGTTTTTTTCAAGCTCAAGAAACGGTTCTGTCTGCGATCGGTGGATGCAGCG
>JAZSGR010000068.1:0-3048 GCA_045532825.1 Victivallaceae bacterium
TGATGTGACCGATCGGATAAGTGTGGTCGTGTTCCACCATTTTGGGATATCCGGTAGTGCCGGAACTGAAGAAGATCAGCAGCGGATCGGAAGACTTGAGATTTTCAGGTCTGGCAAATTCTGCCGGGAAATTACCGTACATGGCATCGTAATTCATCCAGCCGTCACGTTCACCGTTGACCACAAGTTTCCATTTGAGAGAGGGTGTTTTATCCGCAACGGAGTCAACTGCATCGCAAACGCCGTCACCCGCAGTACATACCACGCACTTGACATGAGCCTTGTTGATGCGGTATTCGATATCGTGTCCGAGCAGCTGGACCGGAGCGGGGATGACCACAGCGCCGAGTTTATGCAGAGCATTCAGGAGATACCAGAACTGATAGTGGCGCCGGACGATCAGCATCACCCTGTCGCCTTTGCGGATACCAAGAGAATAGAACAAATTTGCAGTACGTGAAGAGTTTTCCGAAATATCTCCGAAGGTCAGGTCTTTACACTCTTTGATATTGGAGACCCAGCGCATGGCAAGTTTATCCGGATTCTTTTCGGCAAGACGGTCAAGCACATCAAAAGCGAAGTTGAAATTTTCCGGCACATTGAAATCCACTTTGCGGAGATTGCCTTCGTCATCCCGGGTTTCTTTCATATATTTCTGATAAAGCAGCGAGCCGTTTTCCTGAGATGAGTTTTCACTGCGTGAACGTTTGACGGCAAACTTTTCCGGAGCGGCATCATCAGTATTGGTATGCATCACGATCGAAAGGAACTTGCAGCTTTTGCCGCCGAGAGCGGTCAGAGCGTGGGATGATCTGCCGTCAAAGTAGATCGTGTCTCCTGTATTCAGCACCTCTTCTTTGTCTTTAAGGACGATCAGAAGAGAACCTTCAAGAATCAGGATGAACTCCTGTCCTGAATGGGTGGAATATTTCAATTCCGGATTTTCCCCCTCGTACGGAGCAGTTATCACAAACGGTTCACCTACCCGGTTTTTCATATGTATCGCCTGATGCAGATAGGAAAATCCGGGTCTGCGTGCAAGCGAAAACCCCTCACCGCTGCGGGTGATGGTGTAGGTATTGAGATTGGATGCTTCTCCGCTGAGCACGGAAGAAATCTCAATATTGAAAAACTCGGCAAGTTTATAGAAGAAAGAGAACGGAGCTTCTGCGCTGCCGTTTTCGTAGGAAATGTATTCAGCCGGATCGATGCCGAGAGCCTCTGCCATCTGTTCGACTGAATAGTTCGCCTCTGTACGGATCCCCCGGACCCGCATTCCGATTTGTTTGAGATTTTCCATTTTTTCGCCTTTTATCGTTTATTTTTTCACACGAACAGGCGGGGAGGAATTTCAGGATATCGATTTGACATCCATTCAAGACCACCCGCAAGCCGTGTTATTTGGTTGCGTGCGGTCTTAAATAATAATGCTGCTAATTCGGCAAATGCTGGTAATTCGGGCAAAAGCAAAGCCGTCCGCGATAATGACCGCAGACTTGAAAGAAGCTGTTGTTTTGCCTTGTTTCATTGCCGTATCCTGTATGTAAATCACATCGAATATTTTTTAATTTAATTCAAATTGCATCATTTGTCAACAGTTTTTTCAAAAAAAATCGAAAAAAAATTCCCGGCAGGCGATACATACATCTCCTGCCGGGAAAATCACCCGTCATATCAGGGTCAACTTTGCCCGGCAATATCTCCCCGGAATTTCCGGCTGCGCTTGTAAAGCCACGGCGGAATAAAGATGAACACAGCGGTACCGATCAACAGGAATGCAATATACCCCAGCACATACCATGTTCCCTTTTCGCGCACACCGGGAGTCGGAATGAATCCGGTGATGATGGCAAACAGCGAGGTGAGAAAGGCTATACCAGAAACCAGCCACATTCCGATCCTGCCGCCGGGAACTTTATATGCACGCGGAATATCCGGCTTGCTGTAACGCAGTTTGATCGCGGCAGCGAACATCAGCAGATACATGACCATGTACAGCTGTGCAGTCAGAGCAGACATCAGCCAGAACGCTCCGCTGATGGTCGGCATGAAGAGGATCACCAGAGCCAGCAATGAAGAGATCACCGCCTGTATCAGCAGAATATTTGTCGGCATCCCGGCACTGTTGCGGTACTGCCAGAATTTGGGAAGATAGCCCTCTTTTGCCACCTCCAGCACTCCTTTGGATGGACCGAGCACCCAGGTCACGACCATGGTCAGTGCTCCGTAAGAGAGCAGAAAACACATGACCGGAGTCATCCACGGCATGTGGAATATTTTGAACATTGCCGCAAAAGCCTGATCCGCCCCGGCCGCGAGACTGATATCATCCGGCGGGATAACCAATGCGATCGCCAGAGCCCCCAGTACATTCAGCGCGATCACCAGTATACATGCGGTAAAAATCGCCCTGGGAAAATCCCTTCCCGGATTTTTCATTTCCGTAACGTGGATCGCCGACATTTCCATACCGGCAAGGGCGACCATCATGCCTGAGAGCAGCATAAGCTGATTCCAGTTTCCAAGATCCGGAACCAGAGCTTCGGCACTGAAAGCGATCTGCGGAGTTTTACCGGCAAATATATACCAGGCAGCCAGCAGAACAATAGCCGCACCGGGGATCAGGGTTCCCGCCAACGCTCCGGAACTGCTCAACCAGGCAGACAGGCGCATTCCTTTGAAATTGAGAAACGTCGCCAGCCACAGCATGATCCATATCGTTATCAGCACAAACCAGCGGTTTTGCGCCAATGCCGGATCAAATACATAAGCGGCAGATGAGGCAACAAAGGTCAGCACAGCCGGAAACCACGGCAGATTTTCAACCCATTGCATGAAAACCGCCACAAATCCCCATTTCGGACCGAAAGCCTCTTTGACCCAGAGATAAACCCCGCCATCCTCCGACCAGCTTGAGGCAAGTTCCGCCGATACCAGCGCGGACGGCACAAAAAAACACACAGCCGCCATGATGAGATAAAAGATCACACTGTAACCGTATTCCGCTTCAGACGGCAGATTGCGCAATGACAACACTGCAGCCACAGT
>JAZSGR010000106.1:0-5071 GCA_045532825.1 Victivallaceae bacterium
CGATGATGATGAGCTGGTCGAAGTAACTCCGCTCAATATCCGTCTGCGGAAGATCTATCTCACAGAACTTGAAAGACGGCGCAACAGATTCAACCGCGAAGAAGAATAAGGTACTCTTTTTCAAAAAAATAGATAATGTCCCAAACTTTGTGAAAAATTTATATTTTATCCTTATCCAGATATGTTTTTCTCAATTAAAATATATCACACAGCATGTTTTTTCACGCTCAAGACACGGCTCTGTCTGCGATCGGTGGATGCAGCGTGGAGCAAGGTCGAGTTTTGCGCCGAGTACGGTGCGGAAGTGTACCTTTGTACACGACCAAACCGGCACAGGCGCAAGGCTCGAGATTGCCCGCGATGCGCCACCGCAGTTTGAACAACTTTCAAAAAAAATGGGACAATAACTTTTTTTCAAGACATCATATTGCATTGACCGTCAACTTGTGATATATTATCCGACAGTGTTTTTTTTGAATTGTAACGGCAGGTTTACAGTGAGTACATTCAGTCAGCTTAATAACGTAAACATCAAAAATATTTTGGCATTGCCCAGTCCGGAGGAGATCCGCCTGGAGCATCAGCTTTCCATCGGAGCCGGAAACCGGGTGGAAACATCCCGGCGCGAAGTCATGGATATTCTTGACGGTAAATCAAAACGGTTCATGGTCATTACAGGTCCGTGTTCGATCCATAATCCGGATTCCGCCATCCGTTACGCTGAAAAGTTGAAAAAACTTTACGACCGGGTGCAGGATAATCTCATGATCCTCATGCGCTGCTATTTTGAAAAACCGCGCACCACGGTCGGCTGGAAAGGTCTGCTTACCGATCCGCATCTTGATGACTCATGCGATATAGCTGAAGGTATCCGCCTTTCGCGCGATATTCTCACCCGGGTGATCGAAATCGGGCTGCCCGCCGCTACTGAAATACTTGATCCGGTACTGGCGCAGTATATCGCCGACTGTATCACATGGACCGCTATCGGCGCAAGGACCACCGAAGCTCAAACCCACCGCCAGCTTGCAAGCGGTCTTTCCATGCCGGTCGGTTTCAAAAATGCCACCGACGGCGCAACTCAAACCGCGATCGATGCCATTCTCGCCGCAAGAAGCCATCACAGCTTCATCGGAGTTCAGGAGGATGGTACCGTGGGTGTTTTCCGTACCGGTGGAAATCCATACGCACATATCGTCATGCGCGGCGGCAACGGCCATACCAACTACGGTCCGGAATTCATCGCTTATCTGCGCGTGGTGCTTAAACGCTCCGGTCTGCCGCAGGGGATCATCATCGACTGCAGTCATGCCAACTCCGGCAAGGATTACCGTAAACAGCGGGTCGCTCTCGACGGTGTGCTGGAGCAGATCGCTTCCGGTGAGGATGCCATCCGCGGTGTCATGCTCGAAAGCAATCTCAAGCCCGGAAACCAGAAAGTCATCCCCGGTGTCGTTCCCGATCCTGAAGTATCCATAACCGACGGATGCATCGGCTGGGAAGAGACTGAGGAATTGATATTGAAAACTTGGGAAACCGTGAAAAAAGCCAGGTTTTGAACCGCGGAAACAATGGTCAAGTCAACTTTTTGAGGATAACAGAAAAATGAGCAGTTTTCTCGCATTTGATCTGGGCGCGTCAAGCGGACGCGCGATCGTCGGTAAAATCACCAACGGCAGAATGGAACTTGCCGAGGTGCACCGTTTTCCCAATGCTCCGGTCGAAAAAAACGGCGACCTCACCTGGGATTATCCCCGGCTGTGCAATGAACTGGTGACCGGTCTGGGAAAGGCTCTTGCTCTTGATCCGGAGATCTCCGGTATCGGAATCGACACCTGGGGCGTGGATTACGTCCTCTTCGACAAAGACTCAAAGCAGCCCAGACGTCTGCCTTTCAATTACCGTGATGAACGCACCAACCGTTCCAGCGTCAGAGTGTGGGAGAAAATTTCACCGGCGGAACTTTACTCCATGACCGGCATCCAGAAAATGACTCTCAATACCATCTATCAGCTCTGCGCCCATAAGGATGAGCATCCGGAAGATCTGGAAAATGCCGTGTTCCTGCCCATTCCCGATGCACTGGCTTTTTCTCTCGGCGGAGATTTTACCGCTGAATATACCATCGCTTCAACTTCAAATCTGCTGGATCCGGCAACCTGCGACTGGCACTGGGAGCTTATCGACAAACTTGAACTGCCACGCAGCATCTTCCCGCAGATAACTGCCCCCTGTACTCAAGCAGGAACTCTTTCTCCGGAGCTTCAGAAAAAATTCAACTGCAAGGCCATTCCGATCTTCAAGGTCGGATGTCACGATACTGCAAGTGCCGTAGCCGCAGTTCCTGCTCCCGTTGACGGTGAATGGGCATACTTGAGCGCAGGCACCTGGGCTCTGCTCGGTGCAGAACTTGATAAACCCTTCATCAGCAATGATTCGGAAAATGCCGGATTTACCAATGAGGGCGGTCTTGACCGCAAGATCCGCTTCCTTACCAATATCATGGGCAGCTGGCTGTTCCAGGAGACCAGAAGAGTGTGGAATGAATCCGGCAGAAATCTCAGTTTCGCCGAGATGGAAAATATGGCAAAAACTGCTGTTCCCGGTAAATATCTGGTCAACCCCAATGATCCGGAGTTCTTCACTCCGGGAGATATGCCGCAGCGCATCCGTGATTTCTGCAGAAAGTCCGGTCAGGGCGATGAGATGAGCGATGCCGAAGTCGTCCGCGCGATCTATGATTCTCTTGCCCTCTATACCGCAGGCAAACTTGCCGGTCTGGAAAAGCTGCTTGATGTGAAGTATGCCGCATTCAATATCGTAGGCGGCGGAACCAAAGACGGTTTCCTGATGCAGCTTATCTCCGATGCCATGAATATCCCGGTCATCGCAGGACCGGTTGAAGCTACTGCGACCGGAAATATCCTTTCGCAGGCGATCGCTTCCGGTATCCTTTCTGGACTGGATGAGGCAAGAGAAATGGTGAGAAACTCTTTTGAACTGATCACTTATTCTCCGGATGCCGTTTCGGTTGCAAATTTCCGGAAATTGGCTCCGGCTTTCAGCAAAATAGCGCAGTAAGTATTTGAAATTGATGAAAAAGACCGCAGGGTTCCTTCTGCTGTTGTGCTGTTTTGCAGCAGTATGCACTCTTTCTGCCGCTCCGCAGCGGGTGATAAATACCGCCGCAGGCGGCAGAGTGCGGACTCTTGATCCGGCTTTTGCCGATGATTTCGCCAGCCGTAATCTGATCGGAGCTGTCTATGATACGCTCCTGGAATACGATTACGATGCCCGTCCGTATAAACTGAAACCTGCGATGCTCAAAAGTATGCCGCGCGCTTCAAAGGATTTCCGGCGTTACAGTTTTGAGCTGCGGGATGATCTTTACTTTGCATCCGATCCGGTATTCGGCGGCAAAAGAGAGAAGATCACTTCCTCCGATGTTCTTTACTCCTTTCTGCGTATAGCCGATGCCCGCAATCACAGTCCTTTGTACTGGCTGTTCCGCAGACGCATTGCCGGAATAGATGATTTTCATGCCCGCAGTGCAAAACTTGCCAAAGGGGATATGCGGATATACGACCGGGGCATCAGCGGTTTCGTCATCCGTTCCGACCGGGAATTTGATATAATTCTCAATGCCCCTGATCCGCGTTTTCTCTATGCGCTTGCCATGCCCAATACCGGTATAGTTCCGCGCAGGGCGGTGGAGCATTACGGAGAATCCTTTGCCCGTCACCCCGTGGGTTCCGGTCCGTTCGTATTGAGAGAATGGATAAATGACTGCCGGATCGTTCTTGAACGCAACCCGGATTTCCGCAGAGAGTATTATCCCGGAGCGGCTTCACCCGCCGACCGCAAAAGGCAGCTGCCGCTTGCAGACAGGATCGTTATAAAACTTGTCAAGCAATCCATGACCTCGTGGATGCTGTTCCTGCAGGGCAATTTGGATTATCAGACTCTGGATAAGGATAACGCCGATCTCGCAGGCGGAGGCACTCTGCCGCCGGTACTGCAGAAACGCATGATAAAACTGTGGCGGGTCCCGGAGTTCGAAATACGCTATACCGGATTCAACTTTTCTGATCCGCGTTTTGCCGGCAATCTGAAACTGCGGCAGGCATTGAGCCTTGCATTCAATGTCGACCGCAGGATCGAACACTCCGGATTTCAACTGCTGCCGGCACACGGTCCGGTACCGCCGGGAGTTGCCGGTTTTGAAAAAGATTTTCACAATCCCTGGAGCAGATACGACGTCCCAAAGGCGAAAAAACTGCTTGCCGAAGCTGGCTTTCCCGGCGGCATTGATCCGGCTACCGGCAAGGCTCTGCACTTCACCTTTGACCAGACCGGCAACACCTCAAGTCACCGTCAGGTGGGCGAACTTACCCGGCAGGAGTTCGCTGAACTTGGAATAGAAGTGATCCCGGTTCTCAACAATAATCCGCGGTTTTATGAAAAACTCCGGCAGAATAAAATGCAGCTTTTCCGCCTTTCGTGGATCGGGGATTATCCGGATGCGGAAAACTTTCTGCAGCTGTTTTACTCCGGCAACCGCGACGGCTGCAACCGAACCGGATACAGCGATCCGGTGTATGACCGGATGTTTGAAGAGATCATGCCTATGCCGGATTCACCGGAACGGACGGAAAAATATAAAAAAATGGTCCGTTATCTGGCTGAAAAATGTGTCTGGATCTACGA
The DNA here is from genome assembly GCA_045532825.1 of Victivallaceae bacterium. Classification (GTDB taxonomy): domain Bacteria; phylum Verrucomicrobiota; class Lentisphaeria; order Victivallales; family Victivallaceae; genus UBA1784. The sequence goes on from JAZSGR010000106.1 coordinate 4,708, forward strand.
GGGGTATCCGGTATCCTGGCAGCTCAATCATGCGTGGCTGGAAAATTTTACTCCGCATGACTTCGGGTTCGCCCGCTGGAAGTATCTTTCGGTCAACACCGCCCTGCGGGAAAAACTCAAAAAAACTTTCACTCCGCTCAAACTCTCTGAACTTGCTTCAGGAACCGGGCGGTGACAGTGTGTTTTTCTGTAAATTCCGTGACGTATGATTGAAAACATCGCACTTGCAGTGTATATTACTGCAACAGGAGATAAAAATGAAAAACATCACGAGCAGTGTTTACAGTTTTGAAAAATTGATAAAAGAGGGGTATCTCTATGTCGATAAGACGGAGTATATCTGGAATCTTATCAATCCTGCCGG
>JAZSGR010000059.1:0-13882 GCA_045532825.1 Victivallaceae bacterium
TGCCCGCGATGCGCCACCGCAGTTTGAACAACTTTCACAAAAAATGGGACAATAACAACTATTTCAGAGCCTGCGCAAGCGGACAAGTCGGAGGCCAAGCGGTCTTAGGAAGACAAGGCACTTCCACAACTCCTTGGCTCACAGAACGACATGGCTACGATCCGACTTTGCCCGCGATGCGCCACCGCAGTTTGAACAACTTTCACAAAAAATGGGACAATAACAACTATTTCAGAGCCTGCGCAAGCGGACAACATTCAGGATCGACCGGTTCTCCATTTCTGTAACGGTCAAGAAGTTTTCTCGATCCGGCGGCAAGTTCGCGTCTTACATTCCTGCGTTCGCCGCGTATTCTTGCAATATGCATGTGGTCGTAAGCGGTCGTCTGGTGACGCATCCACGCAATAACAGCAGCTTCTGCACGTGCGGCAAGCGGGATGCGTTCCGTTCTTGCCACCGTTCCGCTGCCGACCGGAACAGCGATGTCAGTCACGGCATCGGCAATATCCCATGCCATATCTTTATAACACGGGGCAAAATCAAGAAAATCGACAACTGCCTGCCGGAATTCGACTGCATAAGCATCCTGTTTGGCTATGCGCGCTTTTCTTGCCGCCTCAAGTTTCTTCAGGTATTCCGGACTGGAACGCTCTTTTTCAAGTTCATCGCGTATTGCAGATATGCGTGCAGCATCTGTCCACAATCCCTTTGATTCAATGCGGTTCTTTCTGCGGTAAACCACGATCCAGCAGTCACCGGAAGCTTTCAGACGGCGGGTGAGTCCGGGATCTCCGGAAGGTACAAAATCCCAGTTATCCGGAACGGTCACAAATTCTCCATCGTGTTTGAACTCACACTTGCGCATGGTCTCCCAGACCTGAAATTCCTGTTTTTCACCGGATGTCTTTTTCATGTCAGCACACAGAAAGTATCAGTCCGGCAACGATAAGTATACAGCCGAGGATCTTGGGTACGGTACTGCGTTCTTTCAGGATAAATATTCCGGCAAGCATCGCAAACACCAGCCCCATCTGGCGGAATGCCTGAACAAATGACACATTGCTCACATAATTCATCGCCACCAGAACCAGCACATAAGAGAGCGAGGCAAATATACCGGCGTACACCGGATTTAAATTCTTCTCTTTCCAGAAACTTTTCATAATTTCCCGGTTTTCCCGGGTCAGCAGAGCGATGATCCAGAGCGAACTGCTTAAAATTATTCCGCGTGAAGAATAATAGCTGATCGAAGCAAGCGGCCGGGAAAGTGACGGATAGCACGCAAGCAGAGCCTTCTGGGCAACACTGTCAAAAATCGTGTAACCGGTAGTGCCTCCGGCTACGGTTATGATGAAAAGAATATTTTTGTTGAAATAATTGGAGAGCTTGAAATCAGAAAGTTTTGCCATGGGCATAAGCAGACATCCTGCAAAAACAACAAACATTCCGGCAATGGCGAAAGCAGAGAGCGGTTTGCCGATCCCTGCCAAAGATGTTATAAGTGCAGTAAATATCAGAGGCAGTGAACGCATCATGGGATAAGCCGTTGACATCTCAAGTTTGCGGTACGCCATGACCAGTCCGAGACAGTATACGATATCACTGGTAACAGACAGCGCAATAAAAAACAACACCTTGACCGGCATCTGCCAGATCGGAACCGGAGTCCAGAACTGGGTGTGCAGCCACAAAAAAGCCGCCGTTGAACAGATGATGGTATAAAAAGCAAGCGACATGCGTGATTTTTTAGCCAGCAGATTCCAGGAGGCATGAAGTATTGCGGAGACCGCAATAAAAATGAAAGCAACGATATTCATTGTTAACCCAAAAAGCGATCAGGGAGAGTGATCAATGCTCTCCCTGACCGTATATGATTGGTTGGCATTAAGGACAGTTGAGTCTGCCGCCTGCAAGGATCATCACAATATCCTCTCCGGAAAGCGGATGATTGAATGTGATGCTTTTTCTTGTACCGCAAGCTTTGACCAACTCACCGGTGACCGGTTTGCCGACAGCAAGCTGTCCGCGCAATCCGTGGAATTCAAGCGCATCCCCCTGTTCGATGGCATCGTAATCTGCCGGATCATCAAACAGCAGCGGAATGATTCCGAAGTTGATGAGATTGGCACGGTGAATACGTTCAATAGCAAGAGCAGCGACGACCTTCACACCGAGATACATCGGGCAGATCGCAGCATGTTCACGGCTTGATCCCTGACCGTAGCTGTCTCTGCCGACGATGACGCCGGCTTTACCGGCATCACGGACGGCTGCCGCACGTTCGGCAAAGGAAGGTTTGCCGGGTTCGGTGAAGCACTCAAACACGACTTTTGAATATGCAGGAATGTTGCTGCGGAGTTTGAGGTGCACACCGGCGGGCATGATGTGATCGGTAGTGATCTTGTCGCCGACTTTGATAACGACCTCACCTTTCAATTCATCCGGCAGAGCATTGTTGAGCGGCGGCTCGCCGATAGTGGGTTTGCGGATGATCTCAGTTCCGGGAACGGGTTTCTGGAAGAAATTATCATCACTCCAGAATTTTTCGGGTTCCTCAACGACCGGACACTCGAATCCGAGGATGCGCGGATCGGTGAATTCTCCGGTAAGAGCCACGGCTACGGCAGTTTCCGGACTCACCAGATAAGCCTGATCGCCTTTGGTTCCGGTACGTCCGGCAAAGTTGCGGTTGAACGTACGGACACTTACAGTGCCGTTTGCAGGACTCTGGCCCTGACCGATACAGGGACCGCAGCCTACTTCAAGTATTCTGGCACCGGCAGCGACCAGATCGGCAAGCAGTCCGTTGCGTGAAAGCATTTCCAGAACCGGACGGCTGCCGGGAGCAATTCCGAGGGTGACTTCAGGAGAGATACGTTTGCCGCGCAGAGCCATGGCAACCAGAGCAAGGTCACGGTATCCGCCATTGGTACAACTGCCGATGAGCACCTGATCGACTTTGGTTCCGGCAAGCTCTGAAACCATCTTGATGTTGTCCGGACTCGACGGACAGGCGGCGAGCGGAACGATTTCAGAAAGATCGATCTCGATCACCCGGTCGTATTCTGCATCAGCATCGGCGCAGAGCGGAACAAAGCCCGCTTCGCGGTTCTGACGGATCAACCATTCTCTGGTTGCTTCATCAGATGGGAAAATACTGGTGGTCACACCAAGTTCCGCCCCCATATTGGTGATAGTCGCACGCTGCGGCACCGGCAGAGTCACGACTCCCGGACCGAAATATTCCACGATCGAACCGACATTTCCTTTGGTCGTCAGAATGGAAAGCAGTTTCAAGATAACATCTTTGGCTGCACACCAGGGGGAAAGTTTTCCGGTAAGTTTCACACCGATCACTTTCGGATAAGGAATGTGGAAAGGTTTTCCAGCCATGGCAAGTGCGACATCAAGACCACCCGCTCCGATAGCCATCATGCCGACACCGCCGCCGGTTGGAGTGTGTGAGTCCGAACCGATCAGAGTCTTGCCGGGAGCACCGAAACGCTCAAGGTGAAGCTGGTGACAGATACCGTTGCCGGGAGGGGAAAACAAAACCCCCTTATTGGCAGCAACTGTCTGAAGATAAAGGTGGTCGTTACGGTTTTCCGGTCCGTTCTGCATCATATTGTGATCGACATAGGAAACAGAAAGTTCAGTATCCACAGACGGGGTTTTCATTGCCTCAAGCTCAAGATAAGCCATGGTTCCGGTGGCATCCTGAGTGAGAGTCTGGTCGATGCGGATAGCTACCGGTTCTCCGGGAACACGGGAACCGGAAACATAATGGGCTTCGATTATTTTCTGGGTAACAGTACCTTTTGCCATTTGTAAATCTCCAATATTACGAGTTAGACCAACTTTGCAAGTTCATCAAAGTCGGTAAGTTTCAGGAAGCCTTCCGGCAGCATCGACTGCGGGATCGGAGCAAGTTTGTCGATACACGCAGAAGCACAGCTTTCAAGAGCCTGATCGGGAGCATAACCGACACGGGCAATGAATGCCGCAAACAATGCCGGGATCCTGCCGATTCCGGAACAACGCAGAGTGATATCTTTTGCACCATGCTGTTTCAGCAGAGCAATGGCATTCAGGATATCCAGTACGCGTTTGCCGATATAAGGCTCATCAAGCAGCAGTCCGAGAGAAGCAAAGTGATAATCGAACTGGTAAGCAGCAAAAAAGTTTCTTTCGATAGGCTGATCGCATCCGGTGGGAGCAGTTTCTCCGACTCCGCGGTAATCTACAGCGAAAAGCATCTTGCCTTCTGCCGGAGTCATATCTGTCGTCTCTTTCTTCGCATCCAGATGAGGAACATACAGCTCAACTGAATCCAATTCAGGAATATGATAGAAAACCGCCTTTTTATCTACTGCGAACATGGGAACGTGCATATCATCTTCAGTTTCCATGAGGAAACGTGAGAAAACGGTCTCCGGCATCACTTTGTCGGGCATGTGCCACCCCGGACGCAGCTGACGGTAATAGGGAGCTGCCGGAAGTTTGTTTTCTATACCAAGCATCGCGGCAAGTTTTTCACGCAGTTCATCAGCAGGCAGAGCTTTACGTGCTGCCGTTACTGCCGCAACTTTTTCCTCAATGAACTCATGGATGGTGCGGTTGCCGGGATAGGTGAGAACACTGCCGTCAGGTGTACAGTAAAGTTCTTCTTCGGGAAGAACTTTGACTGCTTCGGGTTCCCCGTCGGTTCCGGTGATCCCCATATGCTTGTTGAAAAATTTGTAACAGTTTTCCCGGAGATGGATGGAGTAACCGTGACCTTCCGGTCCGTTGAAATACTCAACTCTGTCACCGTAACCGAGCAGCTCATAGACTTTTTTGACCTCAAGGTAGGCCTCACGGGTACCGCGGAGATCGAAGAAATCATTTTTCTGTCCCTGGATAAGCACCGGACGGGGAGCGGAAGCGATCAGCAAATCAGCCATTTCACCGCCATCGACTGCAGCTCCGTGCGGGATCTGTTCGGCATCGACCGGCAGTTCGTTTTCAACGTTGCGCAGCCAGGTGGTGATGTAGCAGTTGGGACTGGTCATACAGATACGGTCCTCGACCGCTGCGATAAGACTGGTCATGGTACCGCCGCCGGAGTTTCCGTTTACAGCGATTTTTTCAGGATCGACTTCCGGACGGGTGAGCATGTAATCAACTCCGCGGATGGCATCCCAGATCCGCCAGGTGCCGGTGGAGTCGCCCAGCGGCAGCAGACGGCGGTTGACGTAGTTGTGTTCCGTAGTAACTACTATACCGGAATCTTTGCCGTACTGCAGACGTTCGCCCTGCCCGAAGGGATCGATACCGAACACGACATATCCCTGAAGAGCAAATCCCTGCATCGCACTCTGATAGGCATCAGAGGCTTTACCATTGAGAGAGTGACCGCACACAAACAATATGGAGGGGGCAGTTCCGGTAAGGTTGTCAGGAATGTACAGGTTTCCGGTCACAGGAAATCCGGGACGGCTGAAATAGATGACTTTTTCAATACGGAAACCATTGCACTGGATCGTTCCGGTTATTCTGGCATCAAGCGGACACTTTTCCGCCGGAAAATCATAAGAACTGCGGATACGTTTTTTGACCTCTTCAACATACTGCCATGCTGCTGTTGCGCTGTTGAGAGAATTCAATTTTCTGCGGCGCAGTTCCGTGTTCTTACGGAATTTTTTGACGTAATACTCCTGAACGACTTCACCGAATTTGGACATGATTCAGCCTCCCGTTGAAATAGACTGTCTTTACAATTTGTTTTTCTGCTGTTTTTTACAGCAGGGTATCAAGTTACACCAATATAATTAATATACCGCCGCTCATGGTCATCTGCAAGGCATTTTTTGTATTTTCAGTAACATTTAACGCTCAAAAAACACATTTACATCACTGTTGTCTGAAATAAAACAGAATGCCGTCGGTAAATGTATCAGCATCCACGGCGGCATTCGCTCAAAAAACAGATGAAATAAAACTTTTAAGCGTCTTTCAACAGAGATCTTTATTTGCCTTTTTTCAGCATGGCATAGAACTCTTCAAACTTCTTGAGCATATCCTCCTGCGAAGCTCCTTTGAGCAGATCATCCGGTTCGTGATGTTCTGCCAGATCTCCGGTAAGCAGGTTGAGAAACGGTGACAACTGCGCCGGACGGGTGATACCGCGCTGCATCCTTGATTTTGCCCGCAGCAGATAGAGCTCCTCTTTAGCACGGGTAACTGCAACGTAGAACAGACGTTTTTCCTCATCTCCTGCGCCTTCTTCCAACGCACGTTCATGAGGAAATATCCCTTTCTCCATTGCAATGATGAACACAACAGGAAACTCAAGACCTTTAGAGGCATGGATTGATGACAGGACGACGGCATCTTTGTCAGCATCCTCATCGCGGTCCTCCTCCATAAGAGAGCAGGCTTCCAGATAATCATTGAGGGTCATTGGTTCCGCAGCTTTTGCTTCGTATTGCGCGATCGCTGAAATGAATTCATCGACGTTATCGCGCCGTTTTACCGAATCGCTGATATCTTTGTATATCTTCTGCAAACCGTCGACATATCCGCACGCCTGAAGAAATTCCGCAACTTTTCCGGCGACATTTCCCGGTTCGGCAAATTTCTCTTCAAAAATCCGGTATACCTCTGTCAGAGCAGCCGCACTTTGCGCACCTGCCTTTGCCAGAGTTTTCTGAAACTCTTCCGTACAAAGCGTCGTAAACATCGGGATATGTTCAGATACCCGTTTTTTCTTCAAATTTTCGACTGCCTTCGGACCGATCCCGCGCGGCGGAGAGGCAAGCACCCGCAGCAGACTCTGGTCATCCCGCGGATTGATCAGCAGCCGCAAATATGCAAGAGCATCCTTGATCTCCCGACGCTGGAAAAACTGCTGTCCGCCGAAAAGCCGGTATGGGATATTGGCACTGCGCAAAGACTGTTCCAGCTGTCTCGACAACTGGTTTGAACGGTACAAAATGGCAAAATCACTGTAAGGAGCATTGCCGTTGTTCCGCTGACGGCGCAGCTGTTCGATCATGCCTGCTACATAATCAGCTTCACCTTCACCGTTATCAAGAGCAACTATCTTGGGCGGAGTCCCCTCGCCTATTGTGCTCCACAGTTTTTTCTCATGCCGTTTGGCGCCGCCGCTGATGACCGCATTGGCGGCATTGAGGATACAGCTGCAGGAACGGTAATTCTGTTCCAGTTTTACGACTTTCGCATTGGGAAAGATATAAGGAAAATCAAGAATATTGCCGACATCAGCTCCGCGCCAGCTGTAAATACTCTGGTCATCGTCACCGACGACACAAAGGTTGCAGCGTTCACCTGCCAGCATTTTCACCAGAGCAAACTGCGCTCCGTTGGTATCCTGATATTCATCCACCAGCAGATACTTATACCGTTCCTGACAGCGTTTCAGGATTTCCGGATGTTCTGTAAAAAGCCGCCATGTCAAAAGCAGCATGTCATCAAAATCGACCAGGTTCTGAAGTTCAAGAAGCTCCTGATATTTTTCATATATCTGTGCTGCAAGGACATCGAAATCAGTATCGGCTGTACGTCTGGCGACGTCCGGAGTAACGAGCTGGTTTTTCCAGCGGCTCATGCGGGAAAAAGCTGCGCCGAACGGAAAATTATCGCCGCCGAGTCCCAGCATGCCGCCTGCCTGCTTAAAAACGCCGAGCTGATCGGACTCATCCGCTATCGTAAATCCGGGCAGATAGCCCAGCGCAGAAATTTCCTTGCGCAGCAATTTGCCGCAGAATGAATGAAATGTTCCCAACGTCACCTTGCCGGCAGCAGCAGGATCGACCAGTTTGGCAAGACGTTCACGCATTTCCTTCGCCGCTTTGTTGGTAAAGGTCATGCCCAGGATGTTTTCCGGAGCGATCCCCGAAGCCAGCATATAAGCTATGCGGTAGGTGATAACGCGCGTCTTGCCGGTCCCGGCACCGGCGAGAACCAGTACCGGACCGTTGACGGTTCCTGCTGCTGAAGCCTGTTCGGGATTTAATTGAGATAAAATCTCTTCACAGGTCATCATTTGTCAGGATCAGACGATTTTGACAGCAAATTCAAATTTTCCGTTTTCAGCAACGGCGGCGGCACTGGTCACAGCGTTGGTGAAGTCAGCGAAAACACCGCCGGAAACGACATAATCTGCGGCACAATCTGCACACCCGGCATTGAATGCGGTATCGACGTTGTCATCGCAGGGGCAGTTGCGTTCGTAAGTGGAAACATAACGTGCCTCGCCATCCTTGAGAGCAAATTCGCGGACAAGGATCGCATCTTTGCGGATGATACCGAGATATCCGACCGGTTCGGAAACATGGATAACAGAAACGATACGCGGAGTATCAAGAGAATCTTTCTCATAATCCATGGCAAGCAGACCGAGAGAGATCGCATCACGGACGTTCATTCCGGAATCGATTTTTTCCGCAATGGGATCGGTCTGTGAACCGTTGGTAGCGACCGCCCATTCACCGTTTTTACCGGCGACACGCAGACAGTTGTAGCTGATATAGGGATTTTTTGCAAGATCAGATTCCGCACCCGGACGGGGAACCACAGCGATACGGTCTCCGGAGATCACCGCGCGGCGGTTCGGGAATGAACGGGATGATACACGGTACATAGCTGCATTTTTTCCGTCAGCAGTTCTGCCGAAAGCAACAATTCTTCCAATATACATGATAAAATCCTTTCTTTTTTTAAATTGTCATTGTGGAGTTGTCCGTTATATAACATGCCGCATTATTGCACTAAATTCAAGCAATTCCGTCAGAAAATATGATATTTTGACAGCAGCATGGAGTTTTCTTGTCTGATTTGCAGTAAAAAATGGTAAATGCGGTGGAAAATATTGCATAACGATGTTATCTTAACACCGGTACAGGTGTTTGATCGGAAAGAGGTGAAGATGTATCCAATAGCATTTACAACAGGATCGTTGACCATATACTGGTACGGTGTAATGGCGGCTGCCGGTTTTCTGCTGGCAACATTTGTGCTGCGTTTCACAAGAGCACACGCAGATATGAGCGATGACGACAGTACAAATATCATGATGATCGCAATGTTTGCCGGATTGATCGGAGCAAGGATATTTTACGTTGTCCAGTTTTTCCACCAGTTTCGCGGCAATCTCTGGAAAATCATCCGTGTCGATCAGGGCGGACTGGTTTTTTACGGAGGTTTTCTGTTTGCGATAGCATGTCTCATCATTTATGCAAAAATCAGAAAAATCGACGTGGTACGGATGTTTGATGCAATAACTCCGGCAATGGCTATCGGTCATGCCTGCGGCAGGATCGGCTGCTTTCTTCACGGATGCTGCTTCGGTAAACCGGGAGACTTTCTCTGCGTCCGCTATCCGTCAAACAGTGCAGCGGTGCACAAATACGCAGATGCTGCGCTGCATCCGGTCCAGCTCTATGAAGCGGGAGCAAACTTTCTTGCATTCTGGCTGTTCCTGCATCTTGCGCGCAAAGGCAGACGCGGGACCGCCATGGCCGGCTATCTGATATATTACGGAGTGCTGCGTTTTCTCACCGAACTTCTGCGCGGAGATAATCCTCATATCTGGGGTCTGTTCACTCCTGCCCAGCTTATCGGTCTTGTTTTGATTCCAACCGGAGCTGTACTGCTCTTTGTTTTCAGAAAAAATGCAGAACAAAACGCTTGAATTTGAAATCACTCCGGATTGTTCCGGAACCAGACTTGACCGCTGTCTGTCACGTCTGATACCGGGGTCATCAAGAGCATATCTGCAGAAACTCATAAAAGAGGGACTGGTAAAAAATTCCACGGGGAATGTATTGACCGTTCCCCGTTATCCGGTCAAAGCCGGTGAACGCATAATCGTGGAAATGCCGGAAATCGAAGATCAGGATACCGTAAAAGCCGAAGAGTTCGACTACCCCATACTGTTTGAAGATGAACACATGCTGGTCATAGCAAAGCCAGCCGGAACAGTGGTCCACCCGGCAGCCGGAAATCCTGATGGAACTATTGTCAATGCATTGCTCGGACGTTATCCCGGGTTCGGAGAACGTTTTCAGAATGTCAACGGCAGACCGGGAATAGTCCACCGGCTTGACAAAGATACCTCCGGCTGTCTGGTCGTCGCCAAAACGCCGGATGCCCTGTTCAAGCTCGGTACCGCTTTTGCTGAACACACAACGCAGAAAACTTATCTTGCACTTGTACGCGGAGTTCCGAAAAAAACATCAGATGAGATCATCAATGAGATCGGCAGGCATCCGGTGAACCGTCAGAAGATGGCGGTGGTCGAACGCAATGGAAAACTTGCTATAACCTGTTACCGGATGAAAAAATCCGGAACTCTTGACGGAAACCTGGTCTCACTCATGGAAGTTGATATCAAAACCGGCAGAACGCATCAGATAAGAGTGCACTTATCCGGCATCGGTATTCCGGTCCTCGGAGATCAGGTCTACGGCGGCAGCCGCACTTCCGTGGAAGGAGCTGACCGCCAGATGCTTCATGCCTGGCGCATATCACTTCCCCATCCGGTCTCCGGTGAGCGGATCTCATTTGAAGCCCCCATCCCGGAAGATATGGCTGCGCTCATCGACCGGACACAATGGGAATAAGATTTATCTCCCGACCGACACAGAATACATCACGATAGCTGACAGCATCAGCAGTGCCATGACAGCGCGCCGTATCCACACTCCGGCGGATACCTGCGGTTCGTTTTTCTCTATTCCCAGATGCAGCAGAACGACTCCGAGCAGCACGGAAACGATCCCCCTGCCCGCCTGTATGATGCTGCCGAACACGACTCCGATCAAACCGAAACTTGCGAACAGGAAGATCATTGAACAGAAGTAAAAAAGTGAGAACGGCACCGCATCGGTAAAATTCTCCCGTCGCGGAGGATATTTCAGCAAACCGGGAATTACAGCGATACCGAGTGCAGTGTAACTTGAACCTATCACGCACAACGCATTGATGAACATTGATTTTGAAGGCATCATCAGCATCAGTTTTGTGATACATATATCACATGATGCGTAACAGAACACCGCAAGCATCAGCCAGCCGAAACAGGTCAACGGTATCCTGACTCCGGAAAAATTCATGCCGACCGCCGCAACCGTACACAGAAAAACCGCCATCCATTGCACACCGGATAAATCATTTCCGGTCAAAACGGTTATAGCGGCAAGTGCCATGAGTTTCAATCCAAGAAGCGAGGCGGCGCGGGTGGCTTCGACCTTTTTCAGCATGATGAGAAAACTGGTCTGCCCCAGCAGGAAGGTACACACGATACCGCCGATAAATCCCCAGAATCGACCGCATAACGGATAATCAACAAACGGCAGAGTCCCGGCAAGCAGAGCAACACCGCCAAGTGCCATAAGCAGCTGGGAATAAACGGATAATTTCACAGAATCCCTGTGTTTGCGGATATATGATCTTGAAAAGACATAACTTCCGCAAAGCAGCAGTACGGATGCAAATCCAGCGGCAATTCCTGCAGTCATCGTTTCCCCTGTCAGTACGGAGTTGCGCAGGTCGCCATATCGACTGCAGGTTCTTTCAGAAATTCCTCTGCAAAGTACCCTGCAACAGTTTCCGGAATATTCTGCGGTATATCGATCACGCTTTTTCCGGCAGCTGCATCAAAAGTCACACCGTTGACAGAGAACTGTACATTCGCACCTGTCTGATTGAACACCGTCACTCGCTGTTTGCGGGAGATCAACTGAAATACACATTCTCCGGCAGCAGTCATGTCGCAAACCGGATCTTCCGGCACGAATATCAGTTCTCCGAAACTGTATCCGGTACGGAATTCACGCGGAGACAACAGTATTTCACCGGTCTTGCGGTTATTTACGCAGACCAATGCCCCCTGTGTCAGGTCAGGATCGGAATTGTACAGATAAAAACGTTTGCCGTTTTCAGTATTGAAAACCGAATACCGGATACGGTCGCCTGCAATAAAATCAAGCTCTCCGCGATGCGCCCGGATGACGGTGTAAATGATTTTCTTCACAACGTCACGCAAAGCTGCTGTTCCGGGGGCTTCCATGGTCGTCAACGTCATCACCATGCCCTTCCCCAGCTTGCGTTCGATCAGCACCGGTTGTGCGGAAACGTTTTCCATGGATTCGCCAAGTTTATCAAAGTACCCTGCGATCACCGATGCTTCCGGATCAGCAAGTTCGACTTTGGCACCGGTGAAACGGCAGTTGAACATCGGGTCAAGATCAAGCGACTTCACCGGGAAATCATAACGGCTGTAACCGGAATATCTGATGAAACTTGCACCGTGGACGTCAGCTTCATGCCATCCGGTAACGTTGAATCCGCAAAGTTCAGAAAGTCTGCCGTCACGGAAAAGTTTCAAACTGTCACCGCGTTTATCCGCTGTATCAAAGTGAGAAAGAGCAATAAGCAGATGACCGCCGTTTTCAACGTATTTTATGAGTTTCTCATAGAGAGCATCGTCCATACGGTTGTATCCGGCAAAAATCAGCATCTTATATCCGTCAAGACTGCCTTCAGCCGGAACGATATCGAGCTGACCGCACGGAGGATTGCCGCTGAAATCAGCATTCCCGGTATTGCCGCTGCTGAAAGCATCATCGCGGCGGAAGAACAGATCATACAGCTCCCAGCCGCGTTCGGCATTGGAAGTCTCCCACTCTTTTCCGGCTTCGTACACTCCCCAGGCATAAGGATTCCAGATACCGGGATGACCGTCATCGCTGCCTCTTACGATACCCAGCGGAGACTCCGGTCCGCCAGCCGGACGCCGGTGGATTTTTGTAAAGCGGTACATCTCACGCAATTCTTTGCGTGATCTTGTCATTTCATCTGAACCGAAAGCAAAATGTTCTGCCCCCGGCAAACGGTAAATGTAATGTCCGGACTCTGGATAAATGAACTCCGCACCATTGATATAACTTATCCACAGAGCAGAACGCCAGCGGTGCTGCCACATTTCATCGCAACGCACTCCGCCGTACCACATCTGGGCGATGTGAACGCCCCACATCTGCTTCGCCGAACGTGCAGTGCCGCGGATGGCGGAAAGCGTTATCAGCGGATCTCCGGGAAGAAGTTCCAGACACTGGGCATCGATACCGGCTTCCGCCTGTGCTGCAAAAACGATACTGGATTCCACATTCAAAAGCGGAGTATCGCAGATCTCGTCATGTTCAAATTTTATTTCGTTGCGCAGGTAATCAACGTATGCCTGGTGAGCCTCAGCCTCATTTTTACAAGAAGGCATATTGGGATATGCTCCGGCAGCGGCACCGACAGTGTAGAACTTCGGCCAGTACAGCATACCGCCAGCCTCACCGATAGCATAGCGTCCGAGAAAAAACTCCCCTGCCTCTTTTATGACGTTTTCCAGCTCTTCTTTACTGAACGATGCGCCCCACCAGCGTTTGTGATTATGCCGGTGGACAACTTCAGACAGAATGATGTATATTTTATTTTCACGGCAGAAGCGCATGACTTTCTGAGCTTCCTCCATGGAATCCGGCAGACTTGTCAACACAATATTGCCGAGTTTCAGCGAAACAAAATTTTCAAGAGCCTTTATCCCGGCTCCGATCGAAGCACCGACAAGCGGATTGAGTTTTTCAGGGATACTGTTCATATATTACGTCTCCAGATCGTCATTTTGATTTTCGGGTATTACACACAGAAATCGTAATATAGCAGAGGACACAGATAAAATCAAGTAATCGAGTAGGAGGCTGTCCATTATTTGGACAGCCGTCCTCTCACACCACCGTACGTGCCGTTCGGCATACGGCGGTTCAGTAACTTGAGTGCAGTTCATTATACCGGATGAAGATATCGTCATATCCCATCTGAATAATGC
>JAZSGR010000135.1:0-11662 GCA_045532825.1 Victivallaceae bacterium
GAACAATGTCGAGTTTTGCGCCGAGTACGGTGCGGGAGTGTACCTTTGTACACGACCAAACCGGCACAGGCGCAAGGCTCGAGATTGCCCGCGATGCGCCACCGCAGTTTGAACAACTTTCACAAAAAATGGGACAATAACAATTATTTTCTGTCAAGCTGTGCTTTCAGCCAATCAAGTTGAGATTTGCTGTAATCAGCAGGACCGCCTGAGTGACCGTGGTTTACTTTGTCATACATCTTTTTCGGACATTTGAGCTGATTATACATTGCATACACTCCGCTTGGCGGACATGATAAGTCGATAAATCCGGCACTGCAGTAAACCGGATTTTTTATGCGGTCAGCAAAGTAGGCGCAATCAAAATACTGTATGGTTTTCCAATGCTCTTTTGCTTCGCGCAGTTCAAGCGATTTTCTGCCGGAGGTAAATCCGGCAAAGTCACAAAAAGAGGGAACTCCGCAGAAAGCTGCCTTTATCAGATTTGAACATGCCGAAAGGTAGATGCCGAATGTTCCGCCGTGGCTGGATCCGGTATAAATAATGTTGTTTTTGTCGATTTCAGGGCGCTCCGCAACGGCGTGCAGAAGCCGCAGACATCCGGCAAGTGCCGAATAACCGTAAGCGGTTTTGGGGTTTTCCAGTCCCGGGATGATATATCTGCGGTAACCGATTTTTTTCAGAAATTCATTGTGAAAAGCTTTGGCTTTGTTGGCAGCCTTCACCGGCGGATAGGGGGGCAGATGAAAAATCATTACTGCACACGGACGTTTCAGTATTCTGTTGTAATAGACGGCAGACCCCTGGAGTCCGGTTTCAGAGGTATACGCTTCTCCGCCGCCGAATATGGTGAGAAGAGGAACTTTTCCATTGTGTTTTTTCGGAATCGCCAGCATCGCATAAGCCCGTTTGCCGTTGACATTGGCACAGTCAAGCCGGTAAATGTCGAGATTTCTGAAAGGGGGGCATTTAACGGTGTTCAGGTCAAGCGGAAGTTTGTGGAACTCTGCAATCGCCTCATCCCAGAATTTGTCGAAGTCTGCCGGTTTGGGGTGGACCGGACGGATGTTTTCCGGTTCGACTCCGGCACCGCAATAGGTTACCACTTTTCGTGCTCTTGCCATACAGCGCAGAAATCCCGGCTGTTCAAGTGTCGCGGAGACTTTGGCTGGAGGTGTTATTTTTTTACTCAACAAAACTTTTCCGCCATCCCTGGTTATCCGCACCAGCAGCTGCTGTTTGCGATTGGAATTTATGGTGAACTCCACTTTTTCTCCGCACTTGAAACGATGATCCGGTTTTGAGCATGTTATCTGTATTTCATGTTTGCCGGCTTGCTGTGCTGCAATGGCACTTGCTGCGATCATGCACATTATAAGAAACATAAAAATTTTCATAAAAAACTCCATTTCCTGATTTAGTTTTCTGACTGAAACACATTTAATATAATTTGCCTGTTATCACATTGCCAATGTTATTTGACAAAATTTTATTTGATTTCTTTTTTCTCTATTGAAAATTGTTTTCATTAATGATATATTAATCCCGGCAGAGTGTAACAGGGGAATTTTTTGATATGAAAAAGATAATTGAAGAAAACCGGGATAACCCTTATATCGTTCCGGCATTGGCGCGCGGACTGCGTCTTTTGGAAACAATGGCTGCCCGCCCGGAGGGATGCAGTATGACAGAACTGGGGAATTCCGGTATACCTTCAGCAACGTTGTTCCGCATGCTGACTACTTTCGCAGAATATGGCTATATCCGCCGTTTGTCAGACGGCAGATTTCAGGTTACCGGTAAACTTTATCAACTGGCTTCAAGTGCGCTTGGCAGCACATCTCTTGTTTCGCTGGCAGAAGGACCGATGCGTAAATTGCGGGATCTCTGCCGGGAAACGGTACTGCTTGCGATCCTCCACGGAGATGAAGGAGTCATTCTGCATCAGGAGATCTCATCGTATCCGGTCAAGGTCGTTCTGGAAACCGGACATCACTTTCCGCTGCACTCTGCTGCACCTGCGAAGGCGATACTGGCTTTTCTTCCGGAGCATGAGCTGGATGAGCTGACCGGAAAAATTGATTTTGTGAGATTTACCGACCGCACGATCTGCACCCTTGAGGAATTTTTGGACGAACTTGATGAGGTACGGCGTACCGGGGCTGCCTTTGACCGCGGAGAGGAGGATGCCGAACTTCGCTGTGTCTCCGTGCCGGTTTTTGACACCCGTGGGCGTGTCGCCGCTGCCTTGTGGATAAGCGGACCGTGTTCGCGCCTTACTGATGAAAAAATGCAATCGTTGATCCCGCTTCTGAAAGAGGCGGCAGATTCAGTTTTTATCAATAAATAGAGGAAGAAAAAATGATAATCAAAGGGAAAAAGGTACTGGTTACCGGCGGTTCGACCGGATATGGAAAAGGCATTGCCTCTGTTCTTGCCGCTGCGGGTGCGGAGGTCTGGATCACCGGACGCAATGAAAAAACTCTTGCTGCGGCAGCTGCTGAATTGAACGTGCATTTCGTGTGCGCCGATGTCGCCAGCGGAGCCGATTGGGACCGTGTTTTTGAAAATATGGGCGGCGATATCGATGTCCTCATCAACAATGCCGGAGCAGGTGGCAATCTGGTTCCCGTTTCGCAGCAGCGCGATGAGGATGTCATTGCAACGATAAACACCAATCTCACCGGAGCGATCCTCGGCTGTTCCCGTGCTGCCCGTATCATGGAACGCAAGAAGGCCGGTACGATCATCAATATTTCAAGTGTCTGCGCTCTTTATGCCTGGCCCGCGTGGAGCGTTTATACTGCTGCCAAAGCCGGACTTGCAAAGTTCAGTCACGGACTTTATACGGAATTGCGTCCATTCGGAGTCCGTGTCACCTGTCTTACTCCCAGCTGGGGTCAGACCAACTTCAATAACGCTGCCAATATTTCCGGTGCTTCAGAAAATGAAGAGCTTGCTCCGAAATGCACCAAACCTGAAGAATTGGGCGTGCTGGTCAAAGAGATCCTTGAGACCCCGGATCATCTGGCGATCCCCGATGTAGTCATCCAGCCGGTGGTGCAGGATATCTGCCCCATGTGATGACTGCTGTACTGCCGGAGGAGAACTATGCATATTTTTATAGAAAGTGAGACATTTGATGATCTGGGCACCTGGAGTATCGAAACCCAGTGCCGCGAAGCGATGGGGTCATTCTGGATATTCGCCCATGGTGCCGGACGTCCGGTCAGTGATGCCTCAACTGCGATAACACTGCCGCATGGCGGTGTCTGGTATTTTTATGTGCGTACCCGAGACTGGAGTGCCGTGTGGAAACGCGGCAGCTCCGCCGGCAGATTTCAGCTGCTTGCCGATAGTGTTCCTTTTGCAGTGGAACTGGGAACCAACGGCGAAGCATGGGGATGGCAGAAAGCCGGAGAGCGCATACTGGAAGCCGGTGAGCACCGGTTGTCGCTCCATGATCTCACCGGATTTGACGGCAGATGCGATGCAGTCTTTATTACGGATGATCCAGATGATGTTCCTCCGGATGATCCGGAAAAACTTGCCCTTTTCCGCCGCAAAGCATGCAATACCGTGATCGAAGATGATCCTGAAATATATGATCTTATCGTTTGCGGTGGCGGCTATGCCGGACTTTGTACCGCTCTTTCTGCGAAAAAGCAGGGGTTGAAAACCCTGGTTCTGCAGGATCGTCCGGTCGCAGGAGGGTGCGGCAGTTCAGAGATCAGAGTCTGGACCGGCGGGGCAACGCAGCTCGGACCTTATCCGGAGCTGGGATATTTTGCCCGGTTGTTGAGTCCGGTTTGCGGCAGTCCCGGCATGAAGAAGGACCGGGAACTGTTTGAAGATGACCGCAAAACGGCATTGTTCAGGAAGAGCGGTGATCTGCTGCTGCTGGAAGCCGTTATCGGAGTTGAGACATCTCCGGATGATCCGCAGCTCATCTCTGCCGTAATAACCCGTTCGGTGAGAACCGGCAGAGAGACCCGGCGCAGGGCTCATCTTTTTACCGATGCCACCGGTGATGCCTTTGTCGCAAGATCATGCGGATGCAAAGTGATGTACGGCAGTGAGGGCAGGGCGGAGTTCAATGAATTCCTGGCTCCGGAAAAAGGTGAGCGCACCGTTATGGGACACTCTGTCCTGTGGGAAACGCGCAAACTTGACCATAAGGTTGACTTCCCTGATATCGACTGGGGAATCGAATTCAACGAAGACAATTCCGTCGCCCGTTTTGACTGCTGCTGGGATTGGGAGGCCGGGCAATTCCGCGATCAGGTCATGGATATCGAATATATACGTGATCTCGGACTTATGACATGTTACGCAAACTGGTCTTTTCTCAAAAATCGTTCCGCACGCAGAAAAGAATGGGAAAACATGGATCTTGAGTGGGTCTCCGCCACAGGCGGCAAGCGTGAGAGTTACCGGGTGAAGGGCGATGTTATATTGACCCAGAACGATCTTCTGGAACAGCGTCCTTATCCGGATGCCACCGGCTGTGCGACCTGGAGTATAGATCTTCACTTTGCTGATCCGGAAAATATTGAAAAATTCGGTGAACCTTTCCGCTCCTGTGCCTATCATCTGGTATTGCCCGGACCCTATCCTGTTCCATACCGCTGTATGTATGCCGGAGATATGAAAAATCTGTTTCTCGCAGGACGCTGTCTGAGTTTGTCTCACATCGCTTTTTCTTCCGTCCGGGTGATGCGCACGCTCGGAATGCTGGGGGAAGTTGCCGGAATGGCGGCTGCGCTGTGCCGGAAACACAGCTGTTTTTGCCGCGATGTTTATCTTGAATATCTGGACGAATTGAAAACGCTTATGCGCGGAGACGGTCAGAAAAATACTGCCGAACGCAATAAACATGATGCATTTCACTTCATGCGTCCGGTGGGGAGTGTGGATAACCCTGAAGAAGATTGCTGGATCGATTACGATTACAACGGAAACATGGTTCAGAAAATCCATCCGGAGCTGCAAAAATGCATAGACCGTCTGAAACTCAAACGCAAATCTTATTTTGAGATCGAACATGGTAAGTGTCCTGAGCCTCAAAAATCTTGAAAACGGTTTTCGTTGGCGGCAGAAGTATTTTCCGGAAAGATAAAAACAGCTGTAAAATATCGGAACAGTGGTGTCTTTGTATTGTAAATATCCATAGTTGGCAGTATATTAAACACCGGATGTACGGTGATTTTCAGTGTCGCCGTGTGCCGGACTGTTTTGACCGCTGCGAACGGTCGTATTTTTTGATTCGGAGCTTATATGTTTCATACGATATTGAAAAGCTGTGCCTCGTATCTGCCATTTCCGGCAGTCGGACTTATTCTGTCTACTTTTCTTACTTATCTTGCGGTGTTTTTTCTGCCCCGTCTGGGCTATATCGATATCCCGCGCGGACGTCATCAGCATGAAAAACCTGTTCCGCGCGGCGGCGGAATAGCGATCGGAACTGCTTTCTTTGTGACGGTTCTGCTGCTTTCTGTCATGCTTCAGGAGCAGAGCAAACCGATGTATGCCACGGTAATGGAGTTTCTGTCGCGTTTCTGGCTTCCCGGCGGTATCATTCTGATCGTCGGTATGATCGATGACCGATGTGAATTGCGCAGTATCGTAAAATTGATCGCACAGATCATTGTCGGTGTGATAATCCACTGGCAGGACGGCGGTATTTTCAAAGTGTTTTCTTATCAGATCCCGGATGTTGCAGCTCTCGCACTGACTGTCGGGTGGTGTGTCATAATCATCAATGCGTTCAATCTTATCGACGGAGTCGACGGTATAGCCGCCGGACTTTCTGTCATATCATCATTTCTGCTTGCCGTATGGACTCTGCTTACCGGCGGATCCGATGTCGTGGTCATCGTTCTGCTGATATTCTGCGGATGCTGTCTGGGATTTCTGCGTTACAACTTTTCCCCTGCGAAGATCTTCATGGGGGATACCGGCAGTATGTTCATCGGATTGTTTTTCGCATTTATGAGCATGCAGTGTTCCACAAAGTCGGTGACACTTACCACTTTGCTGGTTCCTCTGGTCGCCATCGGGGTACCGGTGTTTGATGTGTTCCTCGCGGTATGGAGACGTTTTTTCCGCAGATACATCAACAAAGATCCCTCCAGCAGCATCATGCAGGGAGATCATGATCATCTGCATCACCGGATCCTCAAAGAGACCGGAATGCCGAGAAAGACCGCTTATATCATTTACTGTCTTTCATTCGGACTTTCTCTGCTTGCCATGTGCAGTGTGATCCTTGAAGCACACTTCCCCGGAATGATTTTTCTTCTGCTTCTGATCGTATTTTTTGTTATGGTCCGTTATTCCAGTATCGAGCTTTTTGATACTCTTACCTGTGTTGCCAAGGGACTTTCAATTCCTCACCGTAATTTTGTTCTGACTGCGATACATCCGGTGATCGACGGCGTACTGGTGATTTTTGCTCTCTGGTTTGCCAGATATTTTTACACCTGGAAATTATCCGGCAGTTTGCCGGAAGCTGTGTTGTTTCTGACACATGTTGCTCCGTTCATGCTTATTTTGTGCTGTGCCGGAATATACCGTACATTCTGGCTGCGTGTCGGCATCATCCAGTATTACAAAATGATGCGCCTTCTCGGTGTTGCCGCTGTTGTCGGATATGTCCTCAACTGTTCGCTGCTGAGCTGCAAATTTGATGTCGGACGCAATGAACTTGCGGAATACACCAGATTTTATCTTGCTTTTCTGCTGTTTACCGTTCTTTTCATTCTGTTTGAAAGATTTTTGATCCATTACTATGAAAGTTTCGGTTACCGCCGCCTTTTCATCCGCAATCAGGGCAGGGATTCCTCTTTGAAGCGGGTGCTTATCTACGGTGGAGGTCTGCTGTGCCGGATCTATGTTACCAGACAGTTCTGCGGATTCAATCTGAAAAACAATGTGGCAGTCAAGATCATCGGTATCATCGATGATGATCCGGCACTGCGTAAGCTGAATGTCTACGGTTTCAACGTACTGGGTTCATCGGGAGATATTGAAAATATCTACTCAAAATACAAATTTGACGCCATTGTTGTTACATACAATGAAAATAATGAAGAGAAAATGGCAAAACTCAAGGAGTTCTGCAAGGTTCACGGTATTGAGCTTAATATGTTTATCTGCCGTGAAGAGTCGGTTAGTATTTAAAATTGTGGCAATGATCCGGGGCAGGTATTGCCTGACCGGTAAAAAAAAGCGCGGCTGACAGTTTTCATGTCAGCCGCGTTTTTGCAGTGATAGTTTTCAGATTTCCAGATTTCCCAGCGGGAAATGCTGCTGACTGCCGTAGACATCGGTGTCTCCCGGAGAACCGGAAGCGGTGAGCCGGGGCAGAACCACTTTGATCGTGAGGATACGTTCAAACGGTTTTATATCGACTTTTTCCGGAGAGGTTTTGTACAGCGGGGCGATCTTTTCCGGAGTGAATTCCGGTGAAGAAAGCACCATGTCGTAATCCTTGCGGCTGCTGAACATCAGATCCACTGTAAGCTGAAACGGTCCGGCATTTTTACTGCGGCAGACGAAGGCGATATCATAAAGTTTCATTTTAAAGCTCCACGATTACCGGTTTGATCTCAAGCGGATGATTTTCCACATCCATCAGATGATAGAGCGCAAATTCATACACTTCTCCGCCGTGCAGATCGGACGGGGAAAACGGAAACGCAAAGTTTCCTGCCGTCGCTTTGCGGTTGGGAAATCCCTGATGCAATGCACTTGAACGGGCAAGACTTACGGCGGTATCCGCAAGTTCCTGGGTCGGAGCAATGGCTTCTATCAGCAGAGCTGCTTCGCGGGGAAGAGTCTCCGGAGGTTCTTCCAGTCTGCCGCCGATCGCATCCACTCCGTAACGCAGGAAACGCAGAGAATAATCCTGTGTGAGATTTTTGATATTCTGTGCAACTGCCGCACGCACACCCTCTTCGATAGCATCCAGAGAAGCGATCGCCACCGGATCGCGTACACCGGCAATGGTCACTGAACGGAAACCGCAGAACGCGGCACCTTCCAGTTTGACCGTATTCTTTGCCGCCGGATGCAGGACCGTTCCGCTGATTTTTACCGAACGGTCATCAACGGCTTCAAAGGTGCTGTCGCGCATATCGATCATACCTTCGGGTTCGTAGAAACAGTTGGGGTCCGGCTGTTCATAAAGCGAATGTGCCGCAACCGAGTCCGGAGTGCATTTCCGGTTTTTATCCATGGGTTCCACGATGAAAGAATCCCGGCGCAGAGTCACAAAAAGCGACTCGTTTGCTCCTGCCGGACGCGCACAGAGGGCACCGCATTCTGCGATCTTTGCCGCATGCAGAGCCAATCCTGCCGGAAAACCGTGCATGATCGGATAAGAGGCGAAAACCGCAGTGTCGCAGCAGCGTCCGGCAAGAATTATATAGGCACCGGTCTGCAGCGCTTCGATTATCGGTTCGGTACCGAACTGGGCGACCGGATTGCAGATACGGTCGATGGTGCAGGGATCAAATTCCGGAGATCCTCCGCATGAAGAGATCCTTTTTTCTTCAGCCGCCTTGCGCAGAACAGCTTTGTCAAGATCTGAATATATCACGGCGATCCGGCATTTGAAATCCTGTTCCTTTGCGATTTCGCGGATGATCTCAAGTGTGCGGTCGACATGAGGCTTTGCACCGGAACCTCCGGCACTGCCGATTATCAGGGGGATCCTGCGGGTGACTGCCTCTTTCAGAACCAGAGACAGATCACGTTTCATCTGAAGGGTTTTTACGAAACTTTCTCCGCTGCCGAGATAATAGGGACCGGGATCGGTGGAACCGGCATCCACTCCTATGAAATCCGGATTTTTGGAAAGGGCATATTCCAGACTCTGCTGTGAATATCCGTATCCAAGCATACCGCAGAGAGAGAGATAACGGATCTCCTCTTTCATGCGTTGACCTCCGTATACTCGTAATCTTCGGGGATGCCGAGAGTACGGTTGATTTCCGGCATACGGCTTTCAGCCTCATCTGCCAGTTCCTGGAAATAGTTTCTGCCGTTGGAGTCCATTGCTACGAAGAACGGTCCGAAATGATCGACCTCATAGATCCAGGTGGCTTCGGTTTTGCCAAGTTCATCCAGAAAATATACTTCATGGACTTTTTTGATCTTGCTGCGCAGGGCATTGCCGCTCAAACCGATCTTGGTAAGGTAGACTCCGCCGACCTCTTTGAGAGCCTGTGCGGTAGCCGGTCCCATGGTGGTTTTGCCGATAAGGGTGCGCAGTTTGAATTTGCGGACGACATCTGCACCGTAACGCTCAAAGCGGATGGAGCTTGTCGGTTCGCAGCTTACCACATCCCAGCCGGAACCGTTGGGTTTCATCACCGGACCGACGTGGAGAAAACAGTTGATTTTTTCATAATCTATCGGGGGATAGATGTCATCTGCGATCGCTCTGATATGAAAGCGGCTGCGTCCGGTGAAAAGCAAACCGCTTACAGTTACCATTTCGCCAAGTTTAAGAGATTTTGCATCCTCTTCGCTCATAGGCAGTTTTATATCTCTCATTTTACAGTTCTCCTCTGTAACTGATGTTGCCGTTACCGTCAATATCCGCCACCCAGCGGCGTCCGACCAGACACTGTGCGTTGACTGCGACAGGAAGTGCCGCCGTATGAGTTACTGCGATATCCAGATTTACCGCGAGCACAGCATTGATGCCGCGGGATCCCATAGGACCGATACCAAGTGATCTTGCCGCATCGTAGAGTTCTTCTTCAAGTCTTTTGACTTCCGGATCATCGTGATGTTTGCCGATCGGACGCATGATCGCAGCTTTTTTGGCAAGCGCCATACAGACATCGGATGATCCTCCGATACCGACTCCGACGATGGCGGGCGGACACACTTTTCCGGCATAGCAGGCATCTTTGATACATTCGATGACAAATTTTTTGATTCCGGCCTCACCGTCAGCGGGGAAGAACATGCGGTAGAAGGTACCGAATATTTCAGAACCGCCGCCTTTGGGCAGGGCGATGATCTCCATGCCTTCGCCTTCGCGGTCGAAGATCATCTCGACTTTTGGCATGCCGGGACCGATGTTGTTTCCCGGATTTTTGCGGGTGAGCGGATGGACCATGGTCGGACGCAGAAAACACTCTTCCGTTGCCCGTTCCACAGCCTTTTGAGCACACTGCTGCAAAGAGTTAAAACCGTCTTCCACCTGGCAGTTTCTGCCGATGTGGACATAGAACAGCGGAAATCCGGTATCGGCACAGACCAGTCCATTGCCAGCCTGTGCGGAGTCGGCATTTTGAAGACTTACTTCAAGATGCAGTTTTGCCATGGGATCAGTTTCTTCATCCCTTGCCGCTTCCAGTGCCTTGCGGACATCCGGAGGCATCTGGGTCGCGGCAATACGGATAGCGTTATACATCGCTTCTGTAATTGTATTGCATGTTATCATTTCAGCCATCTCCTGTTGTTGATTATCTGTTGGCTGAAAGTAATGTAATACCGGATTTGATTTTTACAATAGTTCAAAACAACTTTATTGTAACAAAAAACAAATCAATGTTGCAGGTAATGTATCAATACTTTTTTATGTTTGGAAAATCGATAAAAAGCAGTCCGCAGATGCAGAAAATCCTGCTGTGTATACATGACACAGCAGGGCAGGGATGAAAAATCTGTTATTTTACTGTTTATTGACAGTCTGCGGCAGTTTGAACGGGATCAATTTGCCATTGTTGTATTTTACTGTCAGCAGTTTTGCTGAATAATTTTTCTTCGTGCCGGAGCTGTGAGCAATGAGAAAGACGTTTTTTGTTCCTGCAATTTTTTCAGGAACAACTGCGGCACCATAACTTGTGTTTACAGGAAACAGGCTTTCCATTTTGGAAAAATCATTAAGTTTGAAAAAGACTCCGTGGTTGAGTTTTGAGTAGAAACTAACCAACAGTTTACCGTTGACGATATTGAGAGTCTGTATTCCGTACCGGGTGGGGACTTCGATGTCAAGATCATACTGTTTGAGAAGGTTGAAATTTTTATCATAAACCAGAAGCGGATTGAGCTTATGCAATTCTTTTCCCGGACTGCTTCCAACATAAAATCTGCCGTCGGCAAATGCGATCCCGTCCGGAAGTGAACAATGAATTTTATGTTTTTTGAGAAGTTTCAAATCTTTTGCATCATGGACAAATATCCATGATCTGTGTCCATTGTGTTCTTTTATTTTGTTCCGGAGCCCCATCGTGACATAGATTTTTCCTTCAGCAATACATATATCTCCACAATGCGAAACCGATTTATATGAAAATAGTTTTTTACCGTTGTAATCGGTTTTGACCAGAGAGTCAATGAATGACCAGTAGATACCGCTTTCATCAGCAGCGATACCCTGGATATGCCCGCTGAAACCCTGTTCTCCGCAGACAATCCAATTATCTGCAACACAGGAGAGCGTGAAAGAAAATGTAAAGATGAATGCAAGAAATAACTGTTTCATAATTGCTTACAAATTGATAATGTCCGAAATTTTGTGAAAAATTTATATTTTATCCTTATTCAGATATGTTTTTCTCAATTAAAATATATCACACAGCATGTTTTTTTTCAAGCTCAAGAAACGGTTCTGTCTGCGATCGGTGGCGCATCGCGGGCA
>JAZSGR010000076.1:0-17394 GCA_045532825.1 Victivallaceae bacterium
CTTCTTTTCCCGGGAAAAGAGGTTTTTCCTCTCTCCCCACACCCCTCTCTCCTTTTCAAGAAAAGCGAATAAGTTTTTGCTGACGCAAAAACGGCGTTATGTGCAGTACATGAAGCGTCTGCTTCGCAAGTATTATAAGGACTGGTTTTATCTTCCTGCCCTCCATAGCCCGCAGGGCGGCGGAGGGTCAAGAAAAGCGAATAAGTTTTTGCTAACGCAAAAACGGCGTTATGTATAAAATGACGGCAGTGTTGTGAAGTGACCACCAGAAGTTCGATTAACGTGAAGCCCATGGGCTTCCTTGCAGCACACTGCAAGGAAAGTTGCTCAGATGTAGATTTTTGCTTCATGATCTTTCTCCCTGTTATTTGGTTTTGAATTTGATAAGAAACACTCCGGAATTTCCGTTGTATGCAAGCCTGATTTTTTGATCTTCCTGTTCAAAGTAAATCTTTTCAAGATCGTGTTTTTCATCCAGCAGTTCCACCTGTGATATTTCCACCGGTCTGTCAAAGTTTACAGTTATCTCACCGGAACCGGTTCCGGCTCTGTATGAGCTTATCAGAGCGGCGCAGCAGCCGTTTTCATCTTTGCCTGCAAGTGCGTAGACCGGTGCGGCAGCTTCGCATCTGAAACGCTCCGGATAGCGGACGATATCACCGAATGCCTTCAAGCCGTAATAACTCGGAGTCGGCACATTGACTCCGGTGAAAATCCCGTATGCATTGGAATCGCAGGTTATGTAGTAACCGCCCATGTCGAGGGGGGCGTCCTGCCATGCGGTCAAGACTGAACAGATCATAGCTGCACTGTCAAGCCCTTTGGTGTTTTCATAATATTCAGACTGGAACACCCGCTGTTCAGCGAGCGTCATATTGAACCAGTATTCATCGGACCAGGTGGGATGATAATGCCATTCATTAAGGTGTGATTCTGTTTCCGGAAATCCTGCTTCGTCCAGCATGCGGCGCACATCAAAGACCAGATCGCGGTGTTTTTCCACGGAGTCGCTGTAAAGATGATATGAATAAAAATCAAGCGGAGCATTGTGCGCCTTGCAGTAATCAAGAAACTCTTTGCCGTTTTTCATCGGTGCACCGTGGGACGGACCGCCGATTTTAAGTTCCGGAAATTCTGCTTTGAGGATCGAGGCAAGTTCGCAGTAAAATTTATTGAATTCTTCAAGAGTGCCGTCCCATTGTTTGGGCATGTGTTTTTCTTTATTTTTCCAGTCCCAGTTTTCCGGTTCGTTCCAGATTTCCCAGTATTCGATACCGAAGTGATGCCCGTTCCACTTGCCGTAATTCATGTGGCGGATGATGTTGGCGCAGATCGCCGCGTATTTTTTTACATCCTTCGGTCTGCCGAGATGATAACGTTTTTTGCCGTGTTCGATGCTTACACCCAAACGGTACATGACCTTTGAACCGCAGTCAAGAATGGTCTGGATATAATCATCCGTTTCATTAAAATAATAACTTGCAGGATCTTCCGGATCGGCATCCATGTTGGAAAAAATCTGCGGGATATCCACCAGACGTCTGCCGGGATTGGTGTAAGGAGCATCGTGAAGGCGGGTCAGCGGACTGTTGAGCGCGGTAAACTCCGCTTCGGTATTTCCGGTCGCGTGGTAGCTGGTGGTCATGCAGGGACCGAGATTGCCGCCGTTGATTTTTCTGATTTTTTCATTCGTGTTTTCAAGACTGATATTTACATCGGATTTTATCATTTTTACCTCCGGGGTTAAGTTTTGAGTTTAGTGGTCATCGTCGTTAAGTATAATGATGAAAACGTTTTTTTGCAATATCTTTTAAGAGAAAATGAGCTTTTTGTTGCACAATGATGGTATTTATTCGTAACGCTATGGTAATGAACATGTTATTTGCGTATGTCGGCGTTTTTTTTCCATTGCTTCCAATTTGTTTTATTGCGTATCCACTTGAAAAAATTTTTTTTACAGTTACATTAAATACCATAGCAAAAACGTGTGGTGTGCCGGATGAGTAAAAAATACCGTTATGAATTGATACGTGATGATATTATTACAAATCTTGTAAATCTTAAATTGAAAGAGGGCGATCTCTTTTCTTCTGATGCAGAACTCTGTCAGCGTTACAATGCCGGACGCAATACGGTGCGCCATGCAGTAAAGCAGCTTGAACAGGCCGGATTTCTGGTCAGCTGTCCGCACGTCGGGATACTTGCCGGACCGCGATGCAGATTTGAGAATAACGGGGGAAAGAAAAAAAGGATCATGATGATCCTGCCGGAGTGGAGTTTCGCTTACGGTAATAAATTTGAAACAGAACTTGCCGCGCATCTGGAATCCGGCAATGGATTGTCGCAGGCGTATCAGGTTGAATTTTTAAACTCGCAAAAGGCTTCCGCTTCGGTCATTGAACCGGATATGGCAGATGCGTTTGTCATAGTTGATTCCACTTTTGAAAATGTTGATATCATGAAAAAAGTGATCGAAGACAAAACTGTACCGCTGTTTGCTTTCGATGACTCGCTTTTTGATGTTGAACGCTGCGTTTGCCTTGAGGAAAACAGTTTTGCATCGCTGATAAAATACTTTTTATCTTTCGGACACCGCAATATCGGTATGCTGTGCCACTTTGGCGGTCACAGACAAAACTGGGCTTGGATGAAAAAATTCATTCTTGCCATGAATGAATACGATCTGCCGATAATTCCCGGCGGATTGATCGACGGCAATACATTTAAATCATATAATTATGAAAGTCTTGACCGTATCACCGCCTGGATATGTGTCAACCGCCGCAATATCCATACCATGCTTGATGCGTGCCGCATAAAAGGTTTGCGCATCCCGGATGATATTTCCGTGATCGGTACCGATGAACATGAAGATCAGGAGCTTGGCATCGGCAATGCTCATATTGATTTCAATACGGTCGCATCTGTCATTGACCGGAATATGATCGATTTCGTCCCCGGCAGATATAAGTATGATATGGTTGTTGAGCCGCGGCGCAGTGTTGCTGCACCGCCACAAAAAAAAGCGGTCAGTTCTTTGAAAACTGACCGCACGTCCTGATCTGTTACTGAAAAGATCAATTTCCCAGTGCTTCAACCATCTTTTTAAGTCCCTGCAGGTCCAGTTTGCCGCTGCCGAGCAGGGGCAGGGCATCGACTTTTACAAAGTCTTCGGCTTTGGGGATCCAGATATTGGGCAGTCCTGCTTCGCGCAGTCCGTTGATGATCGCCGCAGTATCAATGTTCTCAATGACATGGAAGATCACCAGACGTTCACCCTTGAGGCGGTCACCGCGTCCGGCAACTGCGACCTCGCGGGTCTCGGAGTGCAGGAACTGGGTGATCGCATCTTCAACACCTTCGTGCGGAACCATTTCTCCGCCTATTTTGCTGAAACGGGTCGCTCTGCCGGTAATGTAGATGTAACCGTCTTCATCCATATAACCGATGTCGCCGGTATCGTAATAATTGTTCAGGATCGCACGGGCGGTGAGGTCAGGGTCATTCAGGTATCCCTTCATCACGGACCCCGCACGCACCTGCAGTCTGCCGTCTTTGCCCGGAGGCAGTTCCACACCGGTGTTTATATCCACGATACGGGCGTGGATACCCGGCAGCGGACAACCGATACTGCCGGGATGATCACTCTTGGTTCCGAGAGTGTAAATGGAGTTGTTGAGGTTGATCGTAACGATCGGGGAGAGTTCTGTGCAGCCGTATCCTTCAACAATATCGCGTCCGGTGAGGGCGCGGTAGCGGTCTGCAAGTTCGGTACGCAGTTTTTCCGCACCGGTGACACAGAGACGCAGAGCCTTGAAATCATCCGGCTTCGCCTTCATCATGTATTTCTGCAGGAAGGTTGGAGTCGCACAGAGAATGGATACCTTGAACTCACGGCAGGTCTTGACGATCAGTGAAGCATCCAGCGGATTGGCAACGTAGGCGACCGGGGTACCGGTGGTTGCAGGAAGTGCAAAGCAGACGGTGAAACCGAATGAGTGGAAGATCGGCAGATTGCCGCCCACACGGTCGTTGGTGGACCAGTCGACCACGCGGATGAAGGACTGCACGTTGCAGTTGATGTTACGCTGGGTTAGCATCACTGCTTTGGGATTGCCGGTCGAACCGCTGGAAAACAGCAGCACCGCCTGCTGGAACATGTTGTAACAGCTCAAAGGCGCAATGTTGCGGACCAGTGTTCTGGTCGGCAGGAACAGCACCATGAGCATGGTGAGCAGTTTGCGGGACTTGGTGATCGTGGGAACGATGTCCTCCAGCAGCACCATTTCTTCGGTTTTTTCCCATTTGAGTTTATCAAGGAATTTTCTGCTGGTGAGAATGGTTTTTACTCCGGCGCGGCGCATCGAGGCAAGAGCAACTGACTGACCTGCGCTGAAGTTCATCACTGCCGGTGTGCGGTCCGCACACTGGATGGCCAGCAGCACTCCCGCTGCGACCGGGGTATTGGGCAGCAGGATACCGGTGTATCCGGCTGTACCTTTGTCGATCTTGCGGATGACTTTGGAAAGCATGATGGTCAAAAGCAGCATCTTGAAGTTGCCGAACCAGGTTCCGGTAGTCGCATCATAGAAGATCTTGCCGAAAAGGTGACGCTTGGCGTGGAAGATGAACGCAGTATGGATCGGACGTTCTCCGGGCTGGGGAGAGGTTTCTGCGATAGCTCCGAGTTCGGAGATCTTCTGGCGCAACTGGAACGCAGTGAGATTGGGATCAAGCGGTCTGCCGATGGCAATCGAGTAATCGACCGGCCAGCGGGTAAGTCTGCGGAAATGCAGACGTTTGTTGTGGATACCGGTCAATCTGCCGTGGATCATTCCCAGACGCACCGGCATCACCGTCACCTGGATCTCGGGCGGGATCAGCGGCTGGACTCCGGAACGGAAACGCATCAGGTTGCCGCTGCCGGAAATCGCTCCTTCGGGGAAGAAACAGATGGTTTCGCCTGCACGCAGACGTTCCTGGATCTTGGAGAAAAACAGTTTGAGTTCTTTCGGACGGCGGGGACTGGGAACCTTGAGTACCCCGATATACCAGAAGATCAGGCGGGTCGGCAGAAAGTTGATGATCTCGGTACGGACAAGAAAACGCACTCTCTGACGCACCACCGCCTGGATCATCAGCAGGTCGACCAGTGATACATGGTTGGAGACCAGAAGGATCGGTCCGGAGTAAGGCATGTTCTCCTTACCGATGACCCGCAGACGGAACATCACTATGCGCACCACCCAGGCCGCTATTTTCAGCGTAAGGCGCGGTGAACATAAAATGAGAAACACGATCGCGATTATGACCGCAGGATACCACTGGCACAGCCACGGGAAAAACGCGGACCACATCTCTGAAATTTTTTCTGTCATATATAACCTCTGTTGTTTTTATATGCTTTATGTTTGATGCAATCAATATATCGTACCGGAATTAAAACTCATCCGGTATCTCATATAAGATACATCTGTTTTTGTTTTTTTCAACCTTAAAAAATGTATTTTATCCATATTGTAAATTATATGTTTGTTTGTGGAATAAATGTGGGAATTTTCAACATGAAATGTTTGAATTTTTCACATTCAGCTGTTATATTTTATTATTAACTTTAAAAAAATGAAATTTTTATTTGAAAGAAAATTATGAAAAATCCTCCTTTTATATTGCAGTATCCGGTGCGTCTCAACGATATCGGCGTTGACGGAAGAATGCGCAGCTGGGTCGTGTTTGACCTTCTGCAGGATGCCGCAGGCAGGCACGCCGATCAACTCGGTTTGGGGTTGAAACAGTTGCGGGAAAGTGATTTAAGCTGGGTGCTCTCGCGGATAAGAGTGAAAATGCAGGAGTTTCCGGAATACGGTGAAACTTTGAAGATCATTACTTATCCGAGCGGTTTTGACCGTCTTTTCGCTTACCGGCAGTTTGAATTACGCTCTGCGGAAAATGATAAATTATTCGGAGTGGCAGGAAGTGCGTGGCTTACGCTTGATCCATCGAATTTCCGTCCGGTTTCTCCGGCAAAATATCTGACCGGTTTGCCGCAGTGGGAGTTTGAAGGGGAAGTGCATTTTCAAGGGGAGTCTCTGGGAAAACAGCGTGCTCCGGAAATACCGCTTGAATATCCCGTGACACAGCGTGTCTCATGTGCGTGGATCGATTACAACCGGCATCTTAATAATGCTTATTATGCGATGCTTTCTGAAAACTGGCTGGGGGAGAGGACCGGAAAGTTGGTCAGAATGAAAGAATTGCAGCTTAATTTCAATTTGTCCACGGCTTTCCGTGAAGAACTTTGCTGCTCCGGAGTACTGGATGAAAATGGAGCTTTTTATATTGACGGTATCAATACTGCCAACGGAAAAAATGCGTTTCAGGCACAGGGATACTGTGAGGTCATCGGCGGATGAATGCGGGCATAAAACAGCCGGCAGCTTGATCGCAGAAATATGAAATAAAAAAAGCAGGATTTTTTGATCCTGCTTTTTTGGTGATTTTGAAAAATGATGATTAAATATCGTCATCTTCTCTGGAATCAAGTACCCTGCAAACCAGCCGGCTTGCCTTTTCCAGTGCTTCAAGCTCCTCCTGGCTGCAGTCGGCAAAGAACTGGAAAATGTACTGATTCAACCGGTCTTCGATACGCGCTGTGATCTTTTCCGCACGCGGAGTGAAGCTGATGATGATGTTGCGGCGGTCATTGGCATCTTCTTTTCTTTCCAATGCTCCGCGTTTTACCATCTTATCCACGAAAATGGATGCTCCGGCAGAAGTCATTCCGGTTATCTGCATGATCTTTGCCAGATTGCAGGGCAGGGAGTGACGCACCATCATCAGATGGAGAAACTGCTGGCGCGGGATCAGTTTCGCGTAGTGCTGCCAGTCATTTTCAATGAACCGTTTGCGTTTTACTTCCAGCATGCGGCACATTTTTTTGAAGACTTCAACACGACCGAGCAGGTGCTCCGGTTTTCCGGTCAGAGGCACCTGCGCGTTGTTGTTTTTTTTACCTTTGGTCGCCATGAAAATTACTTGATGGTTTTGTACTCATCGTTGATTTTTTCACCGACATCGTCAAGACGTTTCTGGCGGTCGAAGATATCTGCATCCAGTCCGTACTGACCGAAGAACATGTTGCCGACACGGCTGTTCATGCCTTTGTTGACTCCTTTGACGATCTTACCGAGGTTTTCACGGATCTGTGCTCCGGAGAAGCTGTCGGGATTGGAATACTCGACCTTGGCGATGACCACCAGCTGGGACTGCTTGATGGATTCGGTTTCGGTGGAGAACAAGCGGCCGATGACCGGGAGATCCTTGACGTAAGGCAGTCCGGTGTTGGCACGGACGGATTCGGATTTGCGGACACCGCCGAGAACGAATTCCTGATCGGTGTAAGGCAGCTGGACCGTGGTGGAGATCTTGGAATTGCTGCGGCGGGCAGAACCGTCGGAGTTCCAGCCGAGCAGGGAAAGTCCGTTGAGATCGAATTTCATGGAGGCTGCTTTGCCGGTCACCAGCGGGGAAATCTTCAGTTTGAATTCAAATCCGTCGGTCACCATGGGATACTGCAGCCAGCCGTGGATGATTCCGGGGGCGGCATCGACATAGCCGTAATCTTCACGGTAGTAGTTACCGCTGTAACGGTTGCCGCCGGCATCGACGTAACCGGTCAGGTATTTGGTGAGCGGACTGGTCGTCGTATTGGCAAGGATCGCAGCCTGTTCAGAATCGACTTTGGCCATAACGATATTCTGGCTGGCGTCATACAGAGCCTTGTAAGAGGCATTGGTTCCGTAAAGATAAGCATGGACATTGCTCTGGTTCAGCATACCGCCGCCGGCGGCGATCGCCTGTGCCTGGGCTTCTGCAACTTTCGCGGTCAGGGTACTGATCGGAACACCTTCGAAACCTGCTGCTCCGCTCACCTGATTGCCTGCTGCAAGCAGAGTCTGATAGTTCTTGCGGGCGATGGCATCGTAGTAGGTGGCTGTACCGACCTGGGTGCCCATCACACGCATGGTGTAACCTGCCTTGGTGAGGTAGGCGTTTACTCCGGCATCGGCAAGTGCGCCGTTGAGATTTTCGATCGGAACGATCTTGCTGACAGATTCACGGAGAATGGTGTCAGGATTGATATCGGTGTAGGTGAACTCTTTGCAGCCTTCGGCAATGGATTTTGCTCCGGCTGTGTAGTAGGTGCGGTCATAGAAGAAACCGCTGTTGACCTGGATGACGGAGGATTTACGGTTCTGGACGACCACTTCACCCTGTGCCAGACATTTGGCTTTGCCGATGGAGGTCATGAAGTCCAGATAACGGGTGTTCCACTTGGGGTTGAAGTTCCAGTAGGAGGTGTGGCTGCTGCCGTTGTTCTGGATCGCGCTGGAAAAGAAGGTCCCCCAGTTGCGGCGGGCAAACACTCCGGCGGAGAAGAGATCCACACCCTCGTTGTTCTTCCAGCTCTGGAAGTCAACACCGATACGGTCATCGTTTTCTGCAAAGATCTCGATCACGCGGTAGGTGACTTTGAATTCCGGGATCGGGCGGTCATACTGTTTGAGCATGGTGACCATGTCGTTCCAGTTCCATTTGCTGGCTTTGACAACCAGGGCGTTGAGTTCAGCATCAACGGTGATGGTTCCGGGAGCGATTTCAAACTGCGGATCAAGTTCGGAGGAACCGACTTTGATGAGCATGTCGCGCAGATTGGAGGCTTTGCTGACACGGGGGAAGTAGATATGGGCATCCGCATCGGGCAGATAGCTGAGTCCCTTGCGGTCGAGAGCGGCGACGATGCCGTCGATGCCTTTGCCGCTGCCGGAGTCGGAGAAACGGTACTCTTCAGCGGAAACCAGAATGGCTCCGGTGCCGTCGCTGAATTTGACAGCTGTGACCTGGGCAGGACTGGTGTTGACACTTCTGGCTCCGACTGCCGCTTCAAGGTAGCTGCGGACGGCATAGGGATCGGCGTTTTTGAGTGAATAGCTCTTGGTGATCACAAAGGGATCGTTGTTGTCACGGATGACTTTGACCACTTTGGTGCCGTCGGCAACGTTGATCTTGAGCTGGGCCTGCACGTTGGAGGGGGCATAAGCTCCGGTCGGAGCGTGGTTGTTGGATCTGCTCACGCCGGGGATCGCCTGCGGAGTGACCACCACATCACTGCCGGACAGCGGGAGTATTGCGGCTCCGGCAAGAATGAGAGAAAGATTGAATTTATTCATCGTAATAATCCTTTCCAATCAATTACTTTTTGCTTTTGTTATCTGCTTTTCCGCTGTCTTTTTTCTCGATCCGGAAAGGATTTTCAATGCGGCGGTCGATTTTGGTAGCTTCGCTGTCAGAGTTGAATGCAAGCTCTTTGTCTTCGATGTCAACATAAGTTGCTTCTGCGGTGACGGCGATGTAGGTGCGCTCCTTGATGGAGGTGACGGTGCTGAACAGATATTTCAGGATCGGAATACGGCAGAGCACCGGGAGTCCGATGGTCTGTTCGACATCGTTTTCTTTTTCGTAAACTGCAAGCAGTTTCTCTTTGCCGAATGCCAGGGTGGTGGAACCGGAGAAGAGGGCAGAGTTGCTCAGTTCAGCTCCGGTGTTTCCGCGTTCAACAACGCTCTTGAAGTACAGGGAGTAATCGAAGATCACGTTGCCGGATTTTGCACTTTTGCCGGGGAGGCGGCAGATGAAGGGATTGAGGATCTGCAGCTCCAGCTGCGGAGGATCGGCATGCATGACGCCGTCGGCATCTTCGTAGTAGCTCTTGCCGACCAAGGTTCTGCCGAGAGTGTTTTTGGCGATGTTCTGGTACTCGGGAGTCATGCTGGTGCGGTAGATGAAGGGAGCGGTTGTCGGATTGGCAGACTGGATCTCGCGGAGCATTGCCAAGTCTTTCTTGTCGCCGACCGGAGTGTTGACCATGAGCAGTGCGCTGGTTCCGACTGCGTTGGCGTTGCTCGCCTGCATCAGGCAGCGGATGAAGCTCATGTCAAACTGCGGGGCAGTGAAAAATCCGCCCAGTCCCCAGGTGTTGGAGAGCGCGTAGGGAACGTTTTCAAGCAGTTCGTCGACAACGATTTTACCGGCATTGTAGCCGACATTGAAAAGGTTGACGCCGGGACCGTTTTTCCATGCGAGGTAGTCGAAGCCCCAGTCCTTGAGGTCGCTGTCGCGCACTTCGTAATAGTTGACGCGGACACGTACCTGCGGGAGGGGACGGTCAAGTTTCTTGAGCCAGGTGAGGGTGCGTTTGGCAGCGGCATCCTGATCCCGCCAGAAAATGGTGTTGGTCTCATCATTTATATAAAGCGCGCCGGAGCTTGAGGTGATGGTGGAGTTGATGACTCGTGCCAGTTCTTTGGCTGCTCTGTATTTCGGAGTGTAGGAAACACGGGTGAGTCCGGTTCCGCTGATGGTTGAGCCGTCGGCACTCTTGCGGGCAACTTTGCGGTCGAGTGTTGCAACGATCTTATCCACGTAGGGGAGAAAATCTTTACCGGTGGAAACCAGCAGGGCCTGCTTTCCCTTTGCGGAAGTTACCCGGCGGACGGTGGAGTTGCGGTCATAACGCAGAATCGCAGAATTGATGAAAGGCAGGATCTCTTCCGCTGATGCGTTTTTCAGTTCGTAGACTTTGCTTTCGAAAAGGATCTGGGCATCGTCCTGACGCAGACGGATAGTCCGGGTCGCACTCTTTTCCGCAGCAGATGCACTGCCGCAGACCAACATTGCCAGAGCTGCACAGCAGATCATGGACTTGGAGGTGGATTTTGTTACCATTTTTTTCCTTTGTCTTTTATTTTGGCTGTTATGCCTGTTGTTTATGGAAATTTATGTTATTACAAAAAATGAAATCCGGTGATGACGGCTTCTTTGTTGTTGACCATACCGGTCACGACCTTGAAAAGAACTTCACTGGTGTACTCTCTGGTGTTGTTCACGTTGGAACGGCGGAACGTCACCTTCCATATCTGCGGATGCAGGGCTTCGAGTTTCAGCGTGGTAAGATAGGTGTAGGCAACCGGTTCGCCGATCGATTCGATGATGGATTTGCGGGTCGAGGCAAAGTTTTTTTCGGTAAATTTGCTGCGGGTCTCCTCCGGAAGCAGGGCAACAAAACCTTTTGCATCGTTTTTGATGAATGCCTGAAGCAGCTCTCTGGCAATCTGCAATTCCTGTTTGTTGACCGTGATGTTCTCCTTTGCAGGAGCGTATTCTTTGACGACTACGCAGCCGCTGCCAAGCAGAAGTGCAGCTGTCAATGCCGCCAGATTCAGTATCCCGTTACCTTTCATAAAAAAATTCCTTACAATGCAAATGTTTATTGTTGATAATATCTTTCGATGTTAGGTAATTTTTATAAAATAGCACAATATCATCAGATTTTCAAGAAAAAATTGCAAAAAACAATAAAATAAACGTCCGTTTGTGCAAAATGGACCGTGTCCGGAGGCACTGTTACCGGATGATTGCCGAAAAAAATCCCCGCAGCAGGAGTTCTGTTGCGGGGAGCTGGTGACGTCCGGTTGTCAGAAGTTGAACTGTTCGCCGTAACCGTAGTGTTCGACGATGTAATCAACGTCTTTGTCTCCGCGTCCGGAGCAGGTCGCAAGGATGGAACCGTAGGGATGCTCCTGCGCCCATTTGATCGCGTAGGCGATGGCGTGGGAGCTTTCCAGTGCCGGAATGATGCCCTCGTAACGGGAGAGCATGAAGAAAGCCTTTACTGCTTCTTCGTCGGTGGCTGTGACATATTCCACGCGTTTGAGATCGTGCCAGAAGGCGTGTTCCGGACCGACTGCCTGATAGTCGAGACCGCTTGCGATGGAGTGGACCGGTGCGGCTTCGCCTTTGTCGTCGGTGAGGACATAGGACTCAAAACCGTGGAGTTTTCCCGGTTTCCCGTAAGCGATAGTCGCTGCGTGGTTGCCGAAGCCGGGACCTTTGCCGAGGGGTTCGACGCCGTAGAGATCCACGGGATCGTTCAGATACGCGCAGAAAGAACCGGCGGCATTGGAGCCGCCGCCCACGCAGGCGCAGACTGCATCCGGAAGGTGTCCGGTCATGTCAATGAACTGCTGACGGGATTCCTCGCCGATGCAGAACTGGAAATCACGCACCATGAGCGGGAAGGGGTGGGGGCCTGCTGTGGTACCGATGCAGTAGATCGAATCCTTGTAATTTTTGGCGTATGATTCAAAAGCGGAGTCCACCGCCTCTTTGAGGGCTTTCTGTCCGTGAGAGACCGGAATGACTTTTGCGCCGAGGATCTTCATTCTGGTGACATTGGGAGCCTGTTTGGCGATATCGACTTCGCCCATGTGGATCTCGCATTCCAGACCGAAGTAGGCGGCGGCGGTTGCGAGGGCAACACCGTGCTGTCCGGCGCCGGTCTCTGCGATGATGCGTTTCTTGCCCATGTATTTTGCGAGCAGACCTTCACCCATGCAGTGATTGAGTTTGTGGGCTCCGGTGTGGTTGAGATCTTCGCGTTTGAGATAGATCTGGCAGTTGCCGAGTTTGCGCGAAAGCCGGTCGCAGTGGTAGACCGGAGTGGGTCTGCCCTGGAATTCGCGGCGGATGCGGCGCAGTTCGTTGATGAAATAAGCTGACTGGCAGATCGACTGATACGCCTTGTTGATCTCGTCAAAAGCCTCTTTGAGTTCCGGCGTGAGGATAGCTCCGCCGTAGGGACCGAAATGACCGTCCGGAGTCGGATAGTCGCGGAAATAACGTGAATAGTCCATTTTTTTACCTTATCCGTTGAGAATTATATACATTTGCATAAATGTATCATGAAAATGCCTTTTTTTCAAGCAAAAAACTTAAATTTTCGTTATTGTCCCATTTTTTGTGAAAGTTGTTCAAACTGCGGTGGCGCATCGCGGGCAATCTCGAGCCTTGCGCCTGTGCCGGTTTGGTCGTGTAAAGCTTTTTTTTCAAGCAAAAAACTTAAATTTTCAGAGTTCAAATTACAGTTGAGGAAGATTTTTTATCCGCTGCGGTGATGCTGGTGAGGATGAGTCCCCGGAGTGCAGCTGCATCTTTGATTTTTTTTGAATGACTTTTGAAATCAGCTCTCCTCAATAAAATACTATAAAATTTGATTTTTTCAAGGGAAAAAAGTCAGTGTACTGTCAAATCCCGCAAAACCTGGCTGTCTGCAATGCCTTGACTGGAAAGCTGAGCGGCGTATCCTTACGTTCTCCGTTTTCCGCAGCAGCCTGATCGTCACAGCCGGCTGGGTGGATGGCCGAATTTCTTTGAAAAAACCGTGGAAAAATATTCCTGACTGGAAAATCCGCAGGAAAATGCGATCTCTTTTATTGTCATCTGATTTTCCTGCAGCAGTTTTATCGCCAGGTGCAGACGGCAGCTGGAAAGAAATTCCTGCGGAGTGATGCTGTAGAACTTTTTGAATTCCCGGCACAAGGTCACCCGGTGGACGGCAAGATGCCAGGCGAGATTTCCAATATTGAAATCAGGATCGGTGAATTTCTGTTCAATGATGTTTTTTGCTTTTTCGGCAGCAGTCTCCTGCTGCTTATGCTGAATGCTGGAAGTTGCGATCTGAAAGATGATCTGCATGGCAAGTGACAGTGCCGGTATACGTTGTTCCGGCAGCGGTTTTTTCAATCCGGCGATAAGCTGTCTGAACAGGTCTTCCGGCGGTCTGCCGCACTGTTTTTTTCCGGGTTTGATGCCGAGTGCCGGAAGCATGGTCTTGAAGGCATCGCCGCCTATGGTGACAAAGTAATGAGCCCAGCCGTTTTTGCCGGCTCTGAAATCCATCAAAGAGCCGGGCGGATAAAAAAATACCTCTCCGGGATGCAGAATGTAACGGTGTTTGCCGATAGTAAATACCGCACTGCCGGCGGTGCACCAGAAAAATTCACCGAAATCGATCATCCGCGGTGTTTCTTGCGGCCCGTCTATCTGTTCGCAATAGCCGGCACTGCGTACAAAAAGCGTGTCGCCGGTGAACGGAGAATAACCGGTGTTGCGTAAATTTTTGATCATCCTGACGCCTTTTTGCTTCATTGATTCCGGAATAATATAAATCATGCGGCAGGAAAAATCAATTTCACTGGTTTCATAATCAGAAAACGATGCATCAAAATTGAATATTGCAGATATTGCATCTGTCCGGTGTTTCAAATATATTTATAGCACCGTCAGAAGATGTTTCAAACAGGAGTCTGCCGGAAATAACAAAAATCACAAAGTGAGCTCTGGAGGAAAATGAAGAGAATTTTGAAATTGGACGGTGTATGGGATTTTCACTTTGACGGAAACGCCGGGAAACTGCCGGATGAACTGCCGGAAATAAGCTGGGACTCTGCGCTTTCTGTTCCCGGATGCTTTGATGTCGCATCGCCTTATTTCGGCAAAAGAGGCACTGGTTACTACCGTACCATTGTCCGTACCGGCGGAAGTATCCGGCTTTCGGTCGACGGTGTCGGGGTGGAAGCGGCGATTTTCTGGGACGGCAGACTTATCGGCAGCTGTCCGTATGCCTATATGCCGGAAAAATTCTGTTTCGATGCCGGGGAATATGGCGGACACGAATTGACGATCGCTGTCAGCAATCACTTCAATAAAATCTTCTTTCCCTACTACGACTTCTACGCTTTCGGCGGAGTTTTCGGCAGCGTGACGGTCGAGGAACTGCCCTGATACTGTATCGACTGTCTGAAGGTCACAACTGTTGATTACAGAACCGGCAGGATAAAAGCTGATATCGAAACTAGCCGTTTTCTCCGCAAGAAACTGGATATTTCTTTTGAGATCGACAGCAAAACGGTATTGCACGATGTATTTTCCGGCAGAAAGGGCAGTTTTGAATTCCAAGTTCCTGATTTCAAGCTGTGGAGTCCGGAGAATCCCGCACTGCACAGAATGCGTGTACAGCTTGGTAAATAC
Organism: Victivallaceae bacterium; assembly: GCA_045532825.1. GTDB lineage: Bacteria > Verrucomicrobiota > Lentisphaeria > Victivallales > Victivallaceae > UBA1784. The sequence continues at coordinate 14,929 of JAZSGR010000076.1, forward strand.
GAAGAAAATCTTGATCTCGGTATCCGTACAATCGAGACCAGGGGTAAAGAGCTGCTTCTCAACGGGGAAAAACTGGTTTTGATCGGGTACAACCGGCACGACAGTCATTTGGAGTTCGGTGCAGCTGTTCCGCCGTCTCTGATGGCGGCTGATCTGCAGATGGTGAAAGATCAGGGATGCAATTTCATCCGCGGCAGCCATTATCCGCAGCGCAGCACTTTTCTGGCTCTCTGCGACAAGCTCGGCATTCTTGTCTGGGAAGAAACTCTCGGATGGGATGTCCGGGATGAAGAGCTTTTTACAAAGGAATATCTGTTCAAGCAGAAAGATCAGGCACGCAAACTTGCGAAGATCCATTACAATCACCCCAGTATCATCATCTGGGGATTTATGAATGAAACCTTGAGCGAAGACAAACGCTGCCGCAAAATCATTCAGCAGGTGTACGATACCTATAAATCGGTCGATCAGAGCCGTCCTGTGACATTTGCCAGTAACCGCTATGAAAAGGATATATGCATGGATATCGTGGATATCGTTGCGATGAATCCCTATCCCGGCTGGGGGGATATGAATTGGGAAGAGGTCAACAGTATCCATCGTATCCGTCCGCGTCTCGACAAACTCAAAGCTGCGATCCCGCAGGATAAGCCTTATATGATAAGTGAGATAGGTGCAGCTTCCATCTGCGGACATCACGACACATACCGTGTACGGTGGAGCGAGGAATATCAAGCTGATCTGGTTGAAGAGGTATGCCGGACAGTTCTTGAGGATGACCGTTACTGCGGATTATGCTTCTGGCATTTCTGCGATGCATTGAGTCATCTCAACGGCAAACGTATCCGCGGTCTCAACGACAAAGGACTGCTGGACTGCTACCGGCGTCCCAAACTTGCGTGGCACGCTGTCAGCAAATATATCAGAGAAAACGGAAAATAAATCAATACAGGAGAACAAAGATGGATGATCGGCGTATTAAAGTAATTGCGGCAGCTGCCGGTGTTTTTTTCGTCTCGCTGTTGTCAGCAGCGGAGTTGACTGCGGAAAAGATCTTCCCCAAAGATATAAAGACTTTTTCTGAATACGCTCTGCGTATTGAACCGGTAAAACTTGCAGTTGATGGTTTGAAACGCAATTATACTTTTATCTGGATATCTGATCTTCATGTCATTGCCGATGATCTCTCAGGTATTTTACCGGCATCGCAAAAAGTCATGGCGCGCCGCCGGGATAAACGCTTCAATAATCCGCGATCCGGAAAAACTCCGGCTGCGTTGTGGAACGTCATTCCGCAGCTTGTGAATAATTCATCAGCGGATGCAGTTATTTTTGGTGGAGATATTTGTGACATCGGTACAGAAGCCAGTCTCAATATGCTCAAAGACGGGATGAAAAAACTTAATAAACCATTCATCTTTTTGCGGGAAGATCATGATTTTGGCTCCAACCACCGCCTTCTGGCACAGAAAAACTCCGGGATCCAGGAGAAAATTTCCAGAGAGATCGATGGACATCCTGCCTTGCCGGTCATCGAATATGATGATCTGCTGGTGGTCGGCTGGGATCAGTCAAGATTTGCGATCAAAACGGAAGAATTGGCAAAATTCAAACAACTCTGTGCCAAAGGCAAGCCGGTCATTCTGCTTTCTCATGTACCGTTCTTGCCGGAAGATAAAAAAAATTGGCAGTGGATCACTGCCAGGCGCAATGCCTGGGGGGCGTCAAAAAAGCTGCGGGGAAATATGCCGGAATTCGTAAAGATGATAACAGTACCCGGCGGTCCGGTGAAACTTGTACTTTGCGGACATTTTCACCGTACTTGGGATGGTGAAATATTCCCCGGAGTACGCCAGCATATTTTTGCTCCGGCATTTGAAGGTAATATCGGTATAGTTGAGCTTATTCCAGTCAAAAAATAACATCGGCAATTCACTGCTGTCCGGAATTTTTTACCGGACAGCAGCATTCAACAGATAAAAAAGGAGGTTGTCATGCAGGAAAATAAAAATCTTCCTTACAATGCTTGCAACGCAAGCGCTTCATGTTTGCCGCAGGCAAACGCTTCATGTACTGCACATAACGCCGTTTTTGCGTCAGCAAAAACTTATTCGCTTTTCTTGAAAGGGGAATGGGGTTTGGGGAAAGGGGAAAACCCATTTTCCCGGGAAAAGAAGTTTTCCCCTTTCCCCAAGAACGCTTTCACCCTTATCGAGCTTCTGGTTGTCATTGCGATCATTGCCATATTGGCGGGAATGCTGCTGCCTGCGCTTCAGCAGGCGAGGGAGCGCGGCAAAAGCAGCACATGCACGAACAATCTCAAACAGCTTGGCTTAGGCATTTTGATGTATTCCCAAGATCATGAAGATTATCTTCCCCTGTGCGATAAAGAGATTGTAAAACATGCCTATCTGACTCCGGAAGTGATGAAGAATATCATCTATGCCGGACCTTATACGAAGTAGA
>JAZSGR010000136.1:0-37385 GCA_045532825.1 Victivallaceae bacterium
CAAGGTCTTTTTTTTGCGCCGAGTACGGTGCGGGATCCGTCTTCGCCCTTATGGGCTGCGCCGTGACAAGGTGTACCGCCAAATCACATGCATGCGCCACCGCAGTTTGAACAACTTTCACAAAAAATGGGACAATAACAAAATATATGCGCCGCAGCAAGTTTATCAGCGGTCTTTCACGTTTTCCAGCAGGTACAGAAATGGCGGCAGGAAGGTCGCGGCTTTCGCAGGACCTATACCTTTGATCTTTTCCACCGCCTCCTCCGGAGTGGCGGGACGGATACGGATCAACTCATCGATCACATCATTGCTGAATATCACATAATTGGGAACTTTACGCTCTTCGGCGATCCTGCGGCGCAATTCAAACATCAGTTCTCTTATGCCCATCGGTTTATCCGGGGCAGGGGAGCTCTGGTGCGTCGGTGCCGGACGGCGTTTGGACGTTTTGGTGACCGGCAGCGGGGTGTCGGTGAGCAGCTCCGCTGTTCCGCGCAGTACGGCTTTTGCTTCGCCGGAAACCGCAAGGCACGGATAACCGTTGCGGTCGATGCGGTCAAGATAACCGTTGCGTTCAAGTATCTTGATGCAGTTCATGATATCCTGCGGCTTCATTCCGCGCAGCTGACCGAATACCGGAGAACTGCAGAAACGCTCCACGCTCTCATCGGTCGAACCTGAAAGTATTTTTGCAAGTTTTGAAGCACCGATCCTGCCGTCGAAACAATCAGCTCCGCGCAGTACCGGCAGCAGAACACTCATCTCATCGTCTCCCGCCGGATGCAGGCCGCTCATACGGTTGTTTTCTTTTTCACAGATATCGCAGCTGCCGCACTTCCAGCGGGTGACATCTTCTCCGAAATACGAAACAAGAGTTTTCTGACGGCATGATGTGCTTTGGGCATAATTTATCACCTCATCCAGACGTTCCATTTCGTGTTCAAGTTTTTCAGAAAGTGCTTCAGAATCAAGATCGACTTCAAATTCATCCGGCTTCAGCAGCTCAATGGCTCTGCCGGAAAATTCCGGAGTCCAGACCAGTACATCGTTGTTGAGCGCGCCCAGCACCCTGCGGATCTGTTCGATATTCAAGCCGCTTACTGCGGCAAGCTCCGTCAGAGAATAGATCTCTTCGTTTTTAAGTTCGGAACCGTAACGCAGTACGCATCTGCTGATAAACCTTGCTCTCTGGGTGTTTTCCAGCTGATGCATCACCCGCAGTTCATCCGGATCTTTCAGAAAGCGCATGCGGACACTGCTGCGGTGTGCTGAACGGCGGATCAATCCGGATTTTTCCAGTACACTCATCGCAGATGAGATCTGTCCGGATTTTGCCTTGAGAACGCCCTCAAGTGAAGACAGGGTGATTTCAAGCTCATTTGACGCTTTTTCCCTTGCCAGAAACAGCAGCCGGTGATAGAGCGAATGGATGAGTTCCGGAGGCGGATTGCTCAATTCTATGAGAAACTTCTGGATATACCTGTCGGCGTAACTGAACAGCATGATACATTGAGCAGCATTGCCGTCACGTCCGGCACGTCCAGCCTCCTGATAATACGCCTCCAGTGAGCCGGGAAGCTGGTAATGGATGACTTTTCTTACATCCGCCCGGTTGATGCCCATGCCGAAAGCATTGGTCGCCGCCAGGACCGGAGAGGGTTCTGTCATGAAACGCTCCTGTGCCTGATTGCGTTCAGCATCGCTCATTCCCGCATGGTAGGGGATGACGTCAAGTTTCCCTGAAATATCTTCGACCGCCTGTCTGGTCGCAGCATAGATGATCGTGGTCTCGCGCTTTTCCAGATGACGGCGGATAGCTTCGATCTTTTCCGCATCAGAGTGACACTCTTCCACCCGGAACGACAGATTGCCCCGGCGGAAACCCTTGGTCAGCATCTTCATTTCCGGACGGTGAAGCTGCTTTTTTATATCATCACGCACCATGGCAGTCGCCGTGGCCGTGAAGGCACAGAGTTGTTTTATATTGAATTCATCCGCGACCGCACCTATCCTGCGGTATGCCGGACGGAAATCATGTCCCCACTGACTGATACAGTGCGCTTCATCCACCACCAGCATTTCCGGCGGATTATCCGCCAGAAAGCCTCTGAAAAAATCTGTGTAAAAACGCTCCGGAGCAACATAAAGCAGTTTGATATCCCCCTGATGCGTAGCGTGGATGATGTCCCGCTGTTCAGCAAAACTCACCGTACTGTTGATGAATGCCGCCGGTATCCCGCGTGCATTGAGCGCATCGACCTGATCTTTCATCAGGGCTATCAGCGGCGAGGCGACGATGGTGTAGCCCTCTTTCAACAGAGCCGGAAGCTGATAGCAGAGTGATTTTCCGGCACCGGTCGGCATGATGACTCCGATATCCCTTCCCGCCAGGATCTCGTTTACGATCTCCTCCTGAAAGTCCAGAAAGCGGTCAAAACCGAAGTAGTGTTCAAGTGCATCCAGTGCCGTCATTTGCTGTTGGACCATAAAAGAGATGTCAGCGGTCGACCCGTGCGCTGCCGCCCTTCATCATTTTGAAGACCTCTTCCTTTACCGCCATTGAGGTATCTCCGGGAGTGGTCATGGCAAGTGCGCCGTGTGCCGCACCGCAGTTGACGGCAAAACCGATATCTTCACCGGAAAGCAGTCCGTAGATGAGTCCTGAAGCGAAGCTGTCACCGCCGCCGACCCGGTCATAGATCTCAAGTGCCGGACGGTGGATGGCTTCCGCAAATTCCCCGTCGCAGTAGGCGATCGCGCCCCAGTCGTTCACGGTGGCGGATTTTACTGCACGCAAAGTGGTTGCTACCACCTGGAAATTGGGATATGTTTTGACCGCTTCACGGATCATTGCTTTGAAGTTTTCAGTATCAAGTTTGCTCAAGTTTGCATCGACTCCCGACACTTCAAATCCGAGACTTGCGGTGAAGTCCTCTTCGTTGCCGATCATCACATCCACATATTTTGCGATCTCGCGGTTGACTTCGCGCGCGCGTCCGACACCGCCGATGCTCTTCCAGAGGCTTGCCCGGTAATTGAGATCGTAACTGGTGATGGTACCGTATTCTTTTGCCTTTTTGAGGGCCTCGATCGCCACCTGACTGGTGCTTTCTGAAAGTGCGGCAAAGATACCGCCGGTATGGAAGTGACGGACTTTGTATCTGCCGAAGATCTCATCCCAGTCGATGTCTCCCGGTTTGAGCTGTGAGATCGCCGTGTTTCCGCGGTCGGCGCAGCTTTTTGCGCCGCGGCATCCGAAACCGCGTTCGACGAAATTAAGTCCGTTGCGTACGGTTCTGCCGATGCCGTCATAGGGGACCCATTTGATGAAGCGGGTATCGACTCCGCCCTGAAGCATGAAGTCCTCGACCAGTCTGCCTACCGGATTGTCGGCAAATGCAGTCACAGCAGCGGCGCGCAGACCGAAACAGCGGCGCATACCGCGGGCAACATTGTATTCACCGCCGCCTTCCCAGACGTCGAAACGGCGGGCGGTATGGATCCTGCTGTCTGCCGGATCAAGACGGAGCATGATCTCTCCAAGACTTAAAATATCAAATGTACAATCTTTGGCATCAAGATACTTCAACATGAACGAACCTCCTGAATACAAATCAGAATTTGTTTTTCAATGCGACTGCATCGATGACGGTTTTGCGGATACCTTCCCAATCACCGGCGGCAATGGCATCAGCCTTGCCCAGCCAGGTTCCGCCTACTGCGACCACCTCTTTGAGCGACAGATAGTTTTCCACGTTTGAAGTGGAAACGCCTCCGGTCGGCATGAATTTTACTCCGAGATGTTTGTAGGGGGCGATCAGGGATTTGAGCATAGTGACTCCGCCGGCGGCTTCAGCCGGGAAGAATTTGAGGAAACGGCATCCGAGTTCCATCGCCTGTTCGATCTCTGACGGGGTGCATACTCCGGGGGCAAAGGCGAAATTCTGCTCCACAGCACTGCGGACCACTGTCGGATTGAATCCGGGAGCGACTGCAAACTTTGCACCGGCATCAAACGCACGTTTGAGATCGGCGGTATTGAGAATGGTTCCGGCGCCGAGATAGAGTTCCGGAAAACGCTTTGCCGCCTCTTTGATGATGCCTTCCGCCGCAGTGGTACGGAAAGTTATCTCCGCTGCCGGCAGGCCGCATTCGGCGAGCAGTTCACACATTTTCAATCCGGAATCAAGGTCGTTGAGAACCAGTACCGGAACGATTTTTATTTGAGAAAGACGGGAAACCACATCATTGCAGATTTCAGAGTAGTTCATATTATTTCACCTGTTTAAAAAAAACTCCGCATTGACTGCGGAGTTTATTTTTTGTTTATTTTTTGTTTATTCCGCGCAGAAAATACCTTTTGAAGAAGCGTTCCGGATCAAGGGAACGTTTGGCATGACGCAGATTTTCTTCGTTGAGATCCTGTTCACGGTTCATGAATTTAGCCTTGCCGCGCAGAGCGATGGCAAGCTGCCAGGTGAGGGTCTGCGAAGCTCCCTTGACAGAGTGATCCGCCTTTTCAAAGTGGATGTCGACCGTATCCGACGGCAGAAGACCGTAGACGGAAAATCCGGCAGGATATCCGGGTTCTGCGTAAAGGATGATACCTCCCAGGGAAAGTTCATCCCAGTTTTTCCAGGCGCGTTCAAGAGCCAGAGCCTCTTCATCCAGGAACTGGCACTGGACCATACGGGAATTGAGCTCCGTTGCAAGTTTTGCCACGACCGGAAGTTCTTCTCTGGTTATCGGACGCACTTCCGCATAGGGCCAGTTTGCCTGAAACTGTTTGACCAGATTGTGCTTCTTTCTCAATTTGGGACCGGTGAAGGTCGCGATTTTTTCAATGGAGAACAGATAGTCGATAGCTCCTTCATCGTATTCGATCTCAAAAAACTGATCGCAGTCAGGATGTTTATCAAGAAATTCTTCCGGCACATCATATACTCCGCCGTCGGAGAGCCCCTCTTTTACAAAAGCATCACTGATCTTTTTGAGCGTTGCCGGATCGGTCCATTCTCCGATGGGATAATGGATGGCGCGTGCCACTCTTTCATAGACCACCAGTCTGCCGTCGATCTCGATGAACTCGATGCCGTAGGGCTGCTGATACATGAAAATGTTGGGAAAACTGCACTCACAGCTCTGGCTTGCCATTATCTCAAGCCTGCTGTCGAAAAGTTCCCGGTCGGTGATTTCGACCGGACGGAGTTTTGAAAAATCGATTTTCATAATACCTTACAATAACCAAATATTATCACCCTGAAGCATGACTCCGGTACCTTTCACCACCGCATCAAGCGGATTTTCGGCAACAAACACCGGAAGTTCCGTTTCTTCAGATAAAAGTTTATCCAGACCGGAGAGCATGGCGCCGCCTCCGGCGAGCATGATTCCGTGATCGATCAGATCCGCCGCCAGGTCGGGAGGACACTGGTCAAGAGTTGATTTGACTGCTTCCACGATCTTCCACACCGGTTCCTGAAGCGCAAGACGGATCTCCGAGGCGGAAATACGGACGGTTTTGGGGATCTTGTTGGTTATATCAAGACCTTTGACATCCATAGTATCATCATCCTTGACCGGATAAGCACTGCCGAGCTTGATTTTTATCTGTTCAGCAGAGAGTTCACCGATGAGCAGTCCATGGAATTTTTTCAGATGTTTGATGATCGCATCATCGAAATCATCACCTCCGGTATGTTCGCTTTTGGAACTTACGATACCGGCAAGGGAGATGACTGCAACTTCTGTCGTGCCGCCGCCAATATCGACGATCATATTTCCTGATGGTTCAGAGACCGGCAGCCCCACGCCAACGGCTGCCGCCATCGGCTCATCGACCAGCACGACTTCTCCGGCTCCGGAGTGCTTCGCACTGTCTTCCACTGCCCGGTGTTCAACTTCTGTGATGCCGGTGGGGACTGCGATCAGCACTTTGGGCGGCAGAAGCTGACAGTACCACGGAACTGATTTCATTGCCTTTTTGATAAAGTAGCGCAACATCGCTTCTGTGATCTCAAAGTTCGCGATCACACCGGCTTTCATCGGACGGATAGCTTTGATGTTGCCCGGAGTTTTTCCGAGCATGTCTTTTGCCTCGCTGCCCACTGCGATGATCTTCTGGGTGTTGGTTTTGACCGCGACCACTGACGGTTCAGCGAGAACTACACCGAGATCCTTGACAAATACCAGACTGTTGGCAGTTCCAAGGTCGATTCCAATGTAGGTCGAAAACAGTTTTGACAGATCTATAAAGCCCATTTTGACACCTGACCGACTTTCTTGCGGATTTTTGAAAAGTCTCCGGATCACTCCGGAAAAACCCCCGGAAACTCTCCCCGGGATTTTTTTGAACGACTCTGAAAAATCACCTCTCTTGTTGTTATAAATTATAAATATCCTTATTACAATAATATGAAATCGTGTTTTTTGCAAGTCAAAGCTGATTTTTTATTCACAAAAATCGCTTAAAATCACGTTTTCTGAAAAAAACGGCACCGGATGCTGCTGAATTGCAAATATCCGGTGCCGGAAGATCATTCAGGTAATGAAAATCAGACCATGACAAAGTCGATACCGGTGATCGAACAGAAATCACGCAGACGGTTGGTGATGTCTCCGTACGCAACGATGTAATGCTGTCCCTGAACTCCGGCAAGGAAGCGGTCGGAGTTGTAACCGAACTTCATTTCCAGACTGGGCAGCTGCGGGGCGGGCGGTGCCCAGCCGGCTTCTTCCCATTTTTCCGGAGTTTCCGCATCGGCAAGTGTGACATGCAGACCGTAACGGTCACCGGAACGGAAGAGACGCACCAGAGTCACTCTGCCGGTGCGGACTTTGGAGACATTGAGCAGACCTTCGCCGAATGAACCGAACGCATTGGGCATCACGGTGATTTTGCCGTCAACAACACAGCCGGGAACATAGTCCGGTACTCCCATGAGGGCGGAGTTTTCTGTGAACTCGTAAAACTCCATGTACGCAGGAACTTTTCCGCCGGTGAGATACTGTACGATCAGCTGGGTGACTGCTCCGGGGGAGTCATTTTCCGGCACAGTTGTCAGAAGCGGCATGAGTTCATGCAGAAGAGTCAGAGCTCCGGCAGGAGCAAACTTCAGGAGTTTTTTCACTCCGTCTACATCGCAGAACGAAAAACCGTCGTAACCGCGTTCAGCGATCTTGCGCTGGAATGCAAGCGCAAGCGAGGCGGAGTTTTCCAGGGTCCCCGGTTGGGGATCACGGAGAAAATTCCACTCACTGCGGATCTTTGCCGCCGCTTTTTCAATTTCTTCCGCCGGAATCTCTTTAAGATATTCTGCGATCTCCAGCAGATCAAAGTGTTCGATCTCGGTTCCGAGGACTCCGCGCAGACTGGTTCCGTCGTAGAGCGTTCCGTAAAGATTCATATCGCGGTATCCTGCCATGCCGATGCGTGATTTGCGCATGGCGGCAGCGGCAGAGGCGGCACGCAGATAATCTGCCGCCTCATCATAACGTGGAACGGAACCTTTGAAATTCACCAGATATTTGAAGTTGAAACCCATTTCTTCAAAAGGTGCGCGCAGTGCAGTGCTGCCTGCCTGATCGGCGGTGGTCACGAAGTGATCCCCGCTTCTCCAGCCGCTGAGTCCCCAGAGCAGGACCGGTTTGGATTTGAAAGCATCGATGGTCCGCATGACCGCCCATGAGGGGATCCAGCCGGCGATGCAGACGACCAGCGCATCAAAATCAGCTTTGGCAAGCTCTGATGCCGCACGGTCAGCCTGTTCTCCTGCCGGATCATCGCTGACCGGAGAAGTTTCAAAGACTTCTATACCGCGTTTGCGCAGTTCTTCAGCGGCCTCGTGACAACGGGTGTCGATGAATTCGCGCGGGGTGTTTACTTCTCCGAAGCCGACAAAACCGGCACGGACGGGGAATTTTTTCTCATTCATGATATTTCTCCGAAAGTTGGTAAAAGCATTTTATTCAATTTGCGGTATTGCTCAAAGCATTTTCTGTACACGGCGGCATCCTTTCCCGGTTTCACTGCGCGGGAGATCCTGACCATGTGTGCTGCTGCCTCCTCTGTGTTCCGGTAATCTCCGCAGGCAACAGCCGCCAGGATCGCTGCCCCGAGCGATGCTGCTTCCTGACACTCCGGAACCGTGACCGGAAGATCCAGCACATCGGCTTTTATCTGCAGCCATAATTCACTTTTTGAGGCTCCGCCGAGCGTGCGCAGTTCGGTGACCGGACACCCCATTGCCCGGAGTGATTCGATGTTGTCTTTCAGCAGATATGCCACTGATTCCATGATCGCCCGGGCAAAATGTCCGCGTTTGTGGGCAAGGGTTATGCCCCAGACGGTGCCGCGTGCATCCGGATTGCAGTCGGGGGAGACCGCTCCCGCGCAGTGCGGAAGCATTATCAAGCCTTCACTGCCTGCCGGAACTTCTGCCGCTGCCCGGTCGAATGCTTTGAAATCCATGCCGCCTGCAAATTCATCCCGGAAATGTTTGAGCAGCATGCCTGCCGTCGGAGCCCAGGGAAGAAGTACACTGCTGCCGGGGGCAAATCCGAGATAGGTGCTCAACTGCCGTGAGTCATCGTAGACCAAATGATCGAATGCGGCACAGATGGCAAGTGTGCATCCGGTGGTTTCTGAAATTATTCCGCTGCCGGTACATCCGCTGCCGAGATTTCCGCAGACATGATCCAGCGGAGCTGCGGTGATAAGCGTTCCCGGAGCGATCAGAGAGTCGTTGGCAATACATTCAGCAAGTACATCTCCCGTGTGTTTGAGTTCAGGCAGCTGTGACTCTGTTATGCCGATCTCTGCAAGCATATCGGTATCGTACCTGCCGCTGCGGATGTCATAGTAGAGCGATGAAGGCAGCAATCCGGAACCGGTGACAAATCTGCCGGTAAGACGGTAAGTGATGAAATCTTCGACCATCAGATACTTTGCCGTGCGCTCAAAAAGCTGCGGTTCATTTTTTCTGTACCACAGTATTTTGGGAGCCGGCCAGCACGGCAGCATGTCCGTCTGTCCGGAAAGGCGGAACAGGTGTTCTTTTCCGAAACGTTTTTCCAGATATTCAGCCTCTTCCTTTGCCCGGTTATCCAGCCAGACGATGGCTTTCCGGAGCGGAACGCCGTTATCATCGGTCATTATCAGGGTCTCCACCTGTCCGGTGACCGCAAGAGCACGGATCTTTTCCGGGGCGATCCCGGATTTGTTTACGGCTTGGGCAATGGCATTTTTTGCTGCTGTCCAGTATACTTCAGCATCAAGTTCCACGATATCCGGGGCAGGGGTCTCAAGGGTGTATTCCTCAAGACCGGTACCGGGCATATTGCCGGAGGCATCAAAGACTGCGGCTTTGACGCCGGTTGTACCCATGTCCAGTCCAAGATAGTAATTCATGCGCCTGCCTTAATCTTCAAAAAGTTTGTTGATCGCTTCGACGGTGATATCGGCAAGTTTGAATCCGCCGTCAGAGCCGACCTGCCCGTTGATTATCAGACCGCCGTAACCGCCGAACTTCTCTGCTTCGGGACTGGGCAGGTAACCGGCATAGAGGTTGCCTGCTCCGGAGAGCTGGACCAGGAAAGTCTGGAACGCTTTTGAACGTGCCTTTATGTTCTGACCGTAATAGAGGTAGAGCTCAAAGGGATTGTTCGCCATTGCGATGTTTCCGAGACGGATGACGTTCATATCGAAAATCAGGTTGGGAGTCTCATTCTGATTTTCGTATCTGGTGATCACAGCCTGGGCATTCTTGATCAGCACAAAGTGGTGCAGTTTGCTGTCATAAGGACCGGGACCGTCGATCTTTTCGTTGGCGTGAGTTTCGGCGCAGAATGCTTCAAACGCCTCTTCCTCCGGCATTATTGCTGTGAGACGGGCAACTTCAGCCCGGGCTTTTTGGTAGTCAATATAGGAGGCTCGGCGGCGCGGAAGCACCACTTCCACCACTTCACTTTTGAGAACCGGAGCGTAATCTGTTTCGCTTACTGTTGCCGTTTTGACTGCATCAAGCAGACGTTTCGCCAGCACCGGAACACCATCCGCATGCCAGAAATCAGGCTCGGTGGTGTAGTGACGCACCAGATCGCGCGGAGACTGACATCCGGCAGGAGATATCTGGTAGATGGTGTGGAAATTTCTGCCGAACTCCTCTTTGAGCATTTCCCGGGTCGCTCCGGCAAAGTCGGACGATACCGCGTAAGTGGATTCCATGTTTTGCGACGGACAGGCGACATTGAGAAACATTCCGGTCTTTTTCCCTGATTCATCGCAGGTGAAAAGCATTTCCACACCGGTATCTTCACCGGCTTCCAGTCCGATAAAATCCTTGCGGGTGGTATCACCGTACATTTCGGCGGTGCCGTCGGCATAAACCGCGCGGCGGCAGTGACCGATGCGGGCATTGCCGAAGCCGGATGCGATACCGCCGGGTCTGCGGTTCTGCCAGGCGGAAACGATGTTTCCGGCTATGACCGGAATGGCAAAGTCAGCATATTCCTCAGGCGTGAGCATCTGATCGCGCAGTTCGTGCCATGCTTTTGAAGCAACACCGGTATCCGGTGACGGATTCTTCTGAAACGCCAGACTCGGCGCACTGTGGGTGTGGATGGCATTTACAAAGATTTTTGATGTATCTATGGAGCTGTCCAGTTTGGCAACTTCCTCTTTCAGACGGTCGAGGAACTGTTTAGGACAGCCGGCGTTGTCGATCCCGGCGTTGATGAAACAGCTGTCACCTCTGCTGATCGCACAGGCGACGGTTTTCAGCCGTGAATGGATACCGGTCGCAAGACGGGTGTAGTACTGTCCGTAAAGCGGGATCTTTTTGCCGCATGCATCGGGAGTGATATCTGCTTCACTCCAGCCGATCATAAGTTTGTCATTCATAATATCACCTCGCAGGATTTAAAGATTTTCGAGAGTTCCGTTTTTCCAGCTTTTCAATGCAGCTGTGAAAAGTTTGTGGCTCAACGCCGCTTCATCCGGGGTCACGCAGGAGACGAATTTGCCTTTGGGTTTTCCTTCGGTGATTTCGGTGATGAACGATGCCCACATCTGAAGGATACTGTCGGTGAAACCGAATTCAAAGATACCGCCGGTGATGGTTTTGAAAGCGGTTTCATAACCCATGTCGATCTGCTGGAGAGCCTGATCGCCGCCTTTGTATTCCAGAAGTTCCAGACGGCGGGGGTTTTTGCTCGTCCACTTGGCGCAGCCGTGCATGCCTTTGATTTCAAAATACCAGGTGTCGGTTTCGCCCGGAGCGATGCGTTGGGTCTTGATGGTCAGCGGAAAAATGCTGCCTGTCCTGGGATCGGCGGATTCGCAGAGCAGCGTGGCGTTGTCCCAGGTGACACAGGGAACCATTGCTCCGTCTTTGCCCGGACGTTCCCTGACCAGTTTGGACAAAATGGCGCGGACATTTTTGGGGATGAATCCGGCACGGAACGGGAAGTGGCAGGCGTGCATACCCAAGTCGCCCATACAGCCGTATTCGCCGTTGAATTCGATCATGCGTTTCCAGTTGATCGGCTTCATCGGATTCAAGTCGGATGAGTGGAGAAAACCGGAGTTGACTTCGATGATGGGACCGAAGAAATCGGTTTCAAGGAGCTGTCCGATGCGCTGCATGGGAGGATAGAAGGGAAATTCCGAACTGCAGCGGACGGTCACTTCCGGATGAGCTTTGATGCATTCCATGATGGCATCGTTGGCTTTTTTGTCGATACCGAAAGGTTTTTCACCCAGCAGATGACGGTCGGATCTGATGATGTCGCAGTAGATCTGCTCGTGGAGGTTGTGCGGTACGGCACAGTAAACGGCTTCGACTTCCGGATTGGCAAGGAGCTGATGATAATCGTCAGTGACCTGTTTGATGGAGGGGAAGTTGTCCTGATACCAGGGATAGAGAGCCGGATTTTTGTCGCAGACGGCGACCAGTTCCGGTTTTGCATTTATTTCAGTCAGGTGACACCACCGGGCGCAGGCACTGGCAAATTCCCTGCCCATAAGACCGGCTCCGATGATTCCGAATTTTACAGTTTTCATGATGCTCATACCTTTTATTGCATTGGTTTTATTGCGGCAAATCGGTCCATTTGAGAACCGGAATTTCAAAATATTTCAAATCAGGCAGTTCGGCTGAAAGACGCTGCATGTCATCACGCAGATAAAACTTATCCAGCGGCAGAGTGAACTCATCGTGATGAGTCGGAATAAGATAGCGGAAAGAGATATTTCCGGTCAGCAGTTCCGGAAAACCCGGTTTATAACGGCTTATTCCGCAGACCAGCCAGTCACATTCAAGACCATGCATCGTTTCCACACAGAGATTGGCTGAACCGGTATTGAGCAGTTTTCTGCCGCCGATATCGATCAGGAAAGCGAATGTTTCTCCACATTTCCATCCGGAACGGTCGGCAAGAGCTTCCACTGAAGGAACAGTATCATAGCCTTCAGCTTCTTCACTGGTTCCCATGTGACGGGACTCCAACGCTGTGACTGTGACATCGCCGGGTAAGTGAAGCACTTCACCGTAGACAAGTTCATGAAGCCGGCTTTCCGGAACTCCGAGCGCACGCATTATCATGCAGGCAGTACGCGAAGCGTAGAGGACAGAGCCGGTTTTTTCCAGGATATAAGGAATATCCGGCAGATGATCCCAATGTGCATGGGTCATAAGGATGAAATCCGGTTCGGAGGTGATATATTTATCCACCTCCTCCCGGATATGAAGTTTTTCGCGGCTTCTGGAAACATACGGATCGATCATGAAAGAACCGCCGCTGTGACGGATCTCCAGGGCATTGATGCCGTACCATTTTATAGAAATGTTATTCATATCATTCTCCGGAGTGCCGGATCTTTATCCGGGGAACAGCTCCCCGGATAAAGAAGAGTTGCCGTCAGCCGAGCAGTTCCTTTTCTGTCTCTGCGATAGCTTCTTCGATGATCTCCATACCTTTTCTTGCCACATCGTTGGGCATGATGATCGGCGGACTCATGCGCAGAATGTGTCCGGCAGGCACCCAGGCAAGACCTTTGGCAAATGCCTTCTGGTAAACCATTTTTCCGGCTTCGTCGAACGGAGTTTTCTTTTCCTTGTCTTTGACAAGTTCGATACCCATGAGACAGCCTTTGCAGCGGGTGTCGCCGACGATACGGTATTTCTTTGTCCAGTCGGCCATGATGCCCTTGAAGAGCTCTTCAAGTTCGGCAGCATGTTCGAGCAGACCTTCTTCTTCGATGACCTCAAAACACGCCAGAGCTGCGGCGCATGCCATGGGGTTGCCGCCGTAACTGGTGGAGGCACTGATCTTGTCGACTGCATCTGCGTAGGGTTCCCGGACACACATCGCAGTGACCGGGAAACCGTTGCCGAAACCTTTGCCGAGAGTTACCACATCGGGCAGCACATCCCAGTGTTCGCAGCAGAGGATCTTGCCGGTTCTGCCCATGCTGGTGAGAACTTCATCCGCAAAGAGCAGGATGCCGCGTTCGGTGCAGAACTTGCGGAGTTTGGGGAAGAAGTCATCCGGCGGCATGATCGAGCCGCCCCAGCCCTGGATGGGTTCAAGCACGAATGCCGCAACCTGTCCGGTGGTGGATTCCTTGATGAAAGTATCGTAGAACTCAAGATACTTTTCGGTATCAAGAGTGCCGTCTTCTCTGGTCCACCAGGGACGGTAGGTGTCGGGACGCGGAACCATGTAGAATCCGGGTGAACGGGTCGGTCCGCTGAATTTGCTCATTCTGGCAAGTCCGATGGAGTGACCGCTTTTGCCGTGGAAATCGCAGAAGCAGCTGATGAATTCATTTTTTCCGGTGGCGGCGCGGCAGGTGCGCAGACCGGCTTCGACCGCTGCTGTTCCGCAATCGTAGAACTGGAAACATTTGAGATCACCGGGCAGGGTGGCTGCCATCTTTTCCAGCAGTTTTACTTTGATCTCGGTGGAAAAGTCATGGCAGTTCATGAGCTGTTTTGCATATTTGCAGACGGCTTCGGAGACTTTGGGGTGGCAGTGTCCGAGGGTGGTCACGTAAATGCCGCTGGAAAAGTCGATGTACTGATTGCCGTCAACGTCCTGCATCATGCAGCCCTGACCGCTTTCAAAGGCGACGGGGAACAGACGGACCTGCCCGGAAAGTCCACGGTAGTGTTTCGCTGCGCGTGCATGCACTGCCTGACTTTTCGGTCCGGGGATCGGACCGCCGGTGAGGTGGGGATAGTAGTTCAGATCAAGTTCATAAGGTGTCGGATCATATTTGCCCATTTTTGCCTCCTTGGGTTTGGTAATGGTTCTTACTGTGGAAAATTTATCCTGCCTGGCCGGATAAAACAAGTGGTTTTTATGTGAGAGAGTAGTTTTTTGACAAAATGATGTTAAAAAATAACATTTTTATTTGAAAAAAGGTTATGGAGGCAGTAAGTTAAAGGAGGGAGGATGATTTATGCACAGCCGTCACTTCAAGATACTTGATATGCTGCAATCCGGGAAGATCGAGATCCGGAAAGCAGCGCCGCTGCTTGGTGTTTCCGAAATGACACTGCGCCGTGATTTGCGGATACTGGAAAAACAGCATCTGCTCATTCAGGTCAAAGGCGGTGCACTTCCGCCGCAGGCGATCGGTGATGATTGTCCGGTCCCTGATCCGCTGCTGCCGGTAAGAAATGCCATAGCGGAAAAACTTTACGAGCGGATCTTTCCCTGCAAAACGATATTTTTGAGTACCGGCAGCACCGTACTGCGGTTCGCTACGCTCGTTGCCCGGCGCAATACACATCCTGTCACCGTGATAACCAATTCACTTTCGGTAGCTTCCACGCTGTTCCGCAGCAGCTGCCGGGTGATCCTGCTGGGCGGCGAGATGCGCACTTCGCAAATGGATCTGGTCGGACCTGCGGCTGAACGCAGTCTGGAGGAATACCGGGTCGAATGGCTGGTGACCGGCTGTGACGGAGCTATTGCCAACTGGGGATTTTATACGTCAGACCTGAGTCTTTCAGATCTTGAAAAAAAGTCGATCAGTATAGCGGAACATACGGCGGTCATTACTGACAGTTCCAAGTTTTACCGCAAATCGCTCACCCGCTTTGCAACTCCTGCTGAGATCGATCTGCTGGTGACGGATAAAAACATTCCGCAGAAAGAACTGGAAACTCTTGAGAGTTATCCTCAATTGGAAATCATCACTGTCTGAAAACGTCAGAACAGCTCCATCTGTTCGGGCGGCGGTTCGATCGTTTCCCGTACCGGACGGAAAGTCATGCGGTGGATCGGACATGGTCCGAGTTTTTTCAGTGCTTCAAGGTGGGCGGCTGTTCCATACCCCATGTGTGAAGCAAAACCGTAACCGGGGTACATTTCATCATATTTTTCCATCAGTTCATCACGATGGACTTTTGCAAGTATGCTTGCTGCGGCAATGCTGGCGGAACGGGTATCTCCCTTGATGAGATTGCGGCAGGGAACGGCAAATCCTTTTACCGGAAGTCCGTCGACAAGTACGAAATCAGCCTGCTGTTTCAGCTGCAGCACTGCCTGACGCATCGCCTGATGGGTGGCGTTGAGGATGTTTATCCGGTCGATCGTTGCACTGTCAGCTTCGACCACACTGTAAAAACATCCGTCAAGAGACAGCAGTTCATCCCGCAGTATTCTGCGGTCATGATCCGTCAGCTGTTTGGAGTCAAAAAATCCGGGGAGTTCACCGGTATCCGGCAGTATCACTGCAGCAGCCACCACCGGACCGGCAAGCGGACCGCGTCCGGCTTCATCGACCCCGGCAATAAAACAAAAACCCTCCTGACGGAGCTCGCGCTCCGTCAGGAGAAGTTCATGATCTCTGGTAATGCCTTTGCGGCAGGAACGCATCATCTTATCTGGTGCGCAGTTCCTTGACGCGGGCATCGCGGCCGACTTTGTCGCGCAGATAGTACAGCTTGGAGCGGCGGACGGCACCACGGCGGATGACTTCCACTTTTTCCAGACGGGGGCTGTTGATCGGGAACACACGCTCGACACCCTGACCGGCCTGTACACGGCGGACCGTGAAGGTCTCTTCGATGCCGGAGCCGCGTCTTGCGATCACGACACCCTGGAACTGCTGAATACGCTCATTGTCGCCCTCGACGATCTTCACCGAAATTTTGACGGTGTCGCCGACGTTGAACTCATGACGGTTCTCGCGAACCTGCTCTTTACGGATTTTGTCCAATATCGTCATTTTCAAACCTCTTTTTCCGTTTGACTCATAAAATTTTCCCACATATCCGGACGCCTTTCTCTGGTAAGCTGCTCCCTTTGCCGCTGCCGGAACCCGGCAATGCGGTTGTGGTCGCCGCTCAACAGTATCTCCGGCACCCGGAGACCGCGAAACTCTGTCGGACGCGTGTATTGCGGATACTCCAACAGATAACCGGAATGAGACTCATCAATACTTGATGCATCATCACCCAGCACTCCCGGCAGCAGTCTTACGACCGCATCTGCGATCGTCATCGCGGGCAGAACTCCGCTGGTCAGAACGAAATCTCCAAGTGAGATCTCCATGTCGACCGCAAGTTCTATCGCGCGTTCATCGACTCCTTCATAGTGTCCGGTAACGATCACGAGATGCTCTTTTTCCGCCAGCTCGCGTGCGAGCTGCTGGTTGAACACTCTGCCGCGCGGAGTTGTCAGGATAACCAGACTTTTCTCCGTCTTTACGGACTCTATTGCGGAAACTACCGGTTCCGCCATCATCAACATTCCCGGACCGCCGCCATAGGGCTTTTCGTCCACGGTACCCCGCGCATCAAGCGCGAAATCCCGGATGTCGACCGTGCCGAACTCAACGATTTTGCGTTCGGCGGCCCGTCCCATGATGCTTTCGCCCAGAGGACCGGGAAACAATTCCGGAAACAACGTCAGTACATCGATTCGCACAACGCTGGCTCCTTGTGATAAGATCCTCAGTCAAGGACATCGACAGAGACGCGCTTGTGCTGACGTCCTGCCGCACCGCTGACCAGAGAACGGATCGACATGATGATCTTGCCGCGTTTTCCGACGATCTTACCAATATCTTCCTTGCGGCAGCGGATCTTGATAGCCGCGCCTTCGCCGGTTTCGGCAGTCTCGATCACTACCTCGTCGGGGTAATCGACCAGTGCTTTGACCACATATTCAACAAATCCTTCAAGTTCACGGATACTGCCGGACGCATGACTGCATCCGCAGCTGCATGAAGAAGACTTGCTGCAGGAAGATCCGAATAAAAATCCAAACAATTTCTTGAACATGATACACTCTCCCGAAGATGATTATGCCTCGGGTGCAGCCTCCGGAGCGGCTTCGGCCTGGGCAGCAGCTGCAGCAGCGGCGGCTTCTTCGGCGGCCTTGGCTTTGGCTTCTGCTTCTGCAGCTGCCTTGGCGGCGGCTTTCTTGGAGATGTTCGGCTTGCGGACGCGGTCCTTGAGCACGATGCCGTTGCGTTTGCGGTCGATGATGTCCTGAACGGTTTCAGAAATAACAGCTCCGACGCCTTTCCAGTAATCGGCACGCTCGAGGTTGATATCTTCTATTTTTTTGCAGGGATCATAGTAGCCCAGCTCTTCAATAGCTTTTCCATCACGGCTGGAGCGCTGATCCATAACCACCACCCGGAAACAGGCGAGATTGCGGGTACCGGTACGCTTTAATCTGATTCTGACCATAAAATTTTACCTCTTTGTATTTTTTTACTTCAATTGCTGCGGTTCTTCTGAAGCTCCGGCGTAACAGCCACGTTATATTTTACCGCCGGTACGGCAGACATACTGTCCCCAGGTCCAGAGGATTGACCATAGACAATTATGCAAGCCGCCTCCATTGTGCGCGAGCAATTCCTATAATATACTGCACGTGTGCAGCTTATTCAAGCCTTTGTTTTGAATTTTTCTTTAAATTTTCCGGAACAGGAGCCGGAATTTGCCTTTCGCAACTCTTTGCCGCTGCCTCTTTGATTTTTTTTTCAGGGCGACTTTTAAAAATTCCGCTTTAAAAAAATAAAAAACGGGTGTATATTATTGGAAATACAAAAACTGAACATTATTCAATCGTATCAAAATGAGGTGAACTATGCAGGAAATCGTTGATTTTTCCGGAAAAGATCTGACCGTTTCGATCGCTTCTGATCACGGCGGATTTGAACTGAAAAACAAAATCGCGGAGTCGCTCTCCGCAAGTGGTCTCAAGATCGTTGATTGCGGCGCGCATACACTTGACTCCGGTGATGATTATCCGGACTTCGGCAGCAAAGCCGCAAAAATGGTGAGCTGCGGTGAGGCAGATGCCGGTATCCTGATCTGCACCTCCGGCGTCGGCATGGGGATCGTTGCCAACCGTTTCCATGGTGTGCGTGCAGTCCAGGGCGACTGTGAGGCGAATGTGAGATCCAGCCGTGACCACAACGCTTCAAACGTCATTGTCATTCCTGCCAAAAAATATACTGCAGAACAGGCGGTCGAGCTCATCCGCATGTGGCTTTCTGCTCCTTTCAGCGGAGATGCCCGTCACGTCCGCCGTCTGAAAAAAGTTGAGATCTCAACTTACGATGATATCGCCGCACTCCGCGCATCAGATCCCGAGATCGCCGCCTGTATCGATAAAGAGGCGGAGCGTCAGAATGACGGCATCGAACTTATCGCCAGTGAAAACTTTGCCAGCTGCGCCGTGCGCGCCGCCCAGGGTTCTGTGCTTACCAATAAATACGCAGAGGGTTATCCCGGCAAACGTTATTACAACGGCTGTGTCCATGTCGATGAAGTGGAATCCATTGCTATCGAGCGTGTGAAGAAACTTTTCGGCGCGGAAGCTGCCAACGTCCAGCCGCACTCCGGCAGCGGAGCCAATCAGGCTGTTTACACTGCGCTCTGCCAGCCCGGAGATACCGTGCTTGCCATGAGTCTGGATCACGGCGGTCACCTGACCCACGGTCATCCGCTGAACTTTTCCGGCAAACTTTACAATATGATCCCCTACGGAGTCAGCCGCGAAACCGAATGTATCGACTATGATGAGATCGAAAAACTCGCAGTCGAAAACAAGCCGCGTATGATCCTTGCCGGTGCAAGTGCCTATCCGCGCATCATCGACTTTGCCCGTCTCCGTGAGATCGCTGACAAGGTTGGAGCTCTGCTCTTTGTCGATATGGCTCACATCGCCGGTCTGGTCGCTGCCGGAGAACATCCCAATCCCGTTCCCTACTGCGACGTGGTGACCACCACCACCCACAAAACTCTGCGCGGACCCCGCGGCGGTCTGATCCTCTGCAAGGAGGAATACCTCAAGGCGATCAACTCCGCCGTGTTCCCCGGACTTCAGGGTGGACCGCTGGAGCATGTCATTGCCGCCAAGGCTGTCTGCTTCAAAGAGGCTCTCTCTCAGGAATTCAAAGATTATCAGCATCAGGTGCGTCTCAATGCTGCGAAACTTGCCGGTGAACTTGCCGCCCGCGGATTCCGCATCGTTTCCGGCGGTACCGATAACCACCTCATGCTTATCGACCTGCGTCCCAAGGGCGCGACCGGCAAAGCTGTTGCCAACGCTCTGGATATCGCCCGGATCACCGTCAACAAGAATATGATCCCGTTCGATCCGGAAAAACCCTTTATCACCAGCGGTATCCGTATCGGAACTCCGGCGGTCACCACCCGCGGTCTCAAGGAAGCTGAAATGGTCAAAATCGCTGATTTCATCGAGCGCGGTGTTGCAATGCGCGAGGATGAAGCGGCACTCAAGGCTCTGGGCGAAGAAGTTACCGCATTCATGGCGGATTTCCCCATGCCGCAGTTTTAATTGTGGAGAGATGAAAAAATGATCGATATCAAACTTATCCGTGACAATGCTGAACTCATTCAGCAGAACTGCACCCGGCGAGGCTATCCTGTGGATATCGCCGGACTGCTCAAGCTTGACACCGAGGCGCGTCAGCTCAATCAGGAGATCGAAGAACTCCGTGCGGAACGCAACCGCCTGAGCAAACAGTGTGCAGCTGATCCTGCCGCCAGGGAAAAAGTGAAAGTGCTCAAGATCGATCTCGGCAAAAAAGAGGTCGCTTACGATGCCATCCAGGAGAAGATCAACAAGGTCATGGTGCGTCTGCCCAATCTTCTGGCTCCCGATGTGCCCGATGGTCTTGATGATACCGGCAACGTTGAGATCCGCAAGGTCGGAACCATCCGCGAATTTGATTTCAAGCTCCGCGATCATCAGGAACTTGGTGAAATGCTGGATATCCTTGACATCGCCCGCGGTGCCAAGGTCGCCCAGACCGGTTTCTATTACTGGAAAGGCAAAGGAGCCATTCTTGCCCAGGCTCTTTACTTCTGGGTTCAGCGTCTGCTGGTCGAGCGTGGATTCACCATGTTCATGACTCCCTGTCTTGCCAAGGAGCGTACTCTTTTCGGTACCGGATATCTGCCGTTCTTCGCCGATCAGACCTACAATATCAACGGTGAGGATCTTGCCCTCATCGGAACCAGTGAGCAGACTCTCGTCGGCTACCATGCCGATGATGTGCTGGATGCTTCTGAACTGCCGTTGAAATATACCGCGTTCACTCCCTGTTTCCGTACCGAGTCCGGCAGTTACGGACGTGCTTCACGCGGAATTTTCCGTGTGCATCAGTTCCACAAGGTCGAGCAGATCATTTTCTGCCGTCCGGAAGAGTCTCCGAAGTGGCATGAGTTCTGTCTGGAAAATGAAGAACTGATCCTTCAGAAGCTCAATATCCCCTATCACGTGGTCAATGTCTGCGTTGGAGATCTCGGAGCTCCGGGATACAAGAAATATGATATCGAAGCCTGGTTCCCGGCTTTCGGTTGTTATCGTGAGGTCACCAGCAATACCAACCTCACCGAGTTCCAGAGCCGCCGTCTCAATATCCGTTTCAAGGATGAGAATGAGCGCAAGTTTGTCCATACCATCAGTGCGACTGCCGCGACCGACCGTCTGCTGATCGCGATTATGGAAAACTATCAGCAGCCCGACGGTTCCATCGTAGTTCCGGAAGAACTGCGTGCCCTTTGCGGATTTGATGTGATCGAACCCAAAAAGTAACAGATGTATTCCGGGGAGCGGTCATCCGCTCCCTGTTTTTTTTTCGGAGCTGAATGATGAGTTTTGCCGATTTTTTTCCTGAAACTGCCGGAACTGTGGAGATAAACCGTTTTTCTCCGGAGTCTCTTGCCGGTCTGCCGTACGATCTTGAACTGGAGTTGAAGACCAAGGCTCTTGCAGCCATGCTGGCGGAGGGTAAAATCAAAGCTCCGCTGTCTCCGGTGACCGCTTCTCCTGAACCGCGCCGCTACCGTACTACCGGCAAGCGGCGGGTCAGTTTTGCCAACGGCAGGCTGTTCTTCCACATGGGCAGAAATCACGGAAAAACTCCGGTGGCAAAATCGGTGCTTGAGGCTCCGGGACATCAGGAGATATATGATTTCTGTCACCGCAGATTTTCCCACCCGCGCTGCAAGGCGGCTGCCATGGCACTTAATTATGTCATTATCCGCGGCAGCTATACTGAGCATGCGGTCATTTTTAATGTGAAACGTCTCAACGGGGAGATCGTGCGTTCTCTGCGCAGTGTGGCGGAGGAGGCGGTTGAAAATATTCCTGCATTGCGCAGTGCATTCGTGTATCTTGATGAAAGTTCATCCGACTATTATCTTGAAGCGGAGCGTCCCGAAAAAGGAGTGGCTTTCAAAAAGCTGTGCGGACCGGAATATCTTGCATTGCGTGCAGGCGGCAGAAAACTTCTGTATCCGGCAACGGTGTTTTCGCAGGTAAACGAATCCATACTTCCGGTGTTTCTTGGAGAGCTGGAAAAATATCTGGATATAAAAGAGGATTCCACCCTTATCGATCTTTATTGCGGATACGGGTTGTGGTCGCTGGCCCTGGGGGATAGATTTGCTTCTGTCTGGGGAGCGGAACTTTCCGCAGAGGCGATCCGGGCGGCAAAGTCCAATGCGGCATTCCACTTCAAGGATAAAGATTTTCATTACGAAGTACTCTCTGTTACTGCAGACAGTTTGAAAGGCAAGCCGCCGCCGTTGAAAGGAAAGAAAGAACGTATCCTGCTTGATCCGCCCAGAAAAGGCTGTGCTCCGGGGGTTCTGGAGACGGTCATTGCCCGCCGGCCCGGCAGGATCCTGCACATGTTCTGCGGTGCGGATGAGATCGTTCCGGCACTGCAGATCTATCAGGCAAACGGCTGTACGGTGGAAAAACTCATCCCGTTTGATTTTTTCCCGGGAAGCATGAACATAGAGATGCTTGCCGTCATCACTAAGAAATAAATCAGGCTTGCAGTTCTTGAAAAGATATCTTTGCCGGTGTATATTATGTTGAACGACACCGGATGCTGCTGCGGTAAAGTGTTGTGTGCTTGTTTAGGAAACAGCTTGTTTGATATATTGAACAAAAGGAGAAGGTATGACAGGTAATCCGGTCAAAGGTTATGCTGCCGGAATAATTTCGGCGGTCACATTCGGAATGAATCCGTTTTTCGGTATTCAGCTCTATCAGGAGGGGCTGAAGCCGCTTTCCGTGCTTTTTTACCGTTTTCTGTTTGCCTCGGCGATGCTGGGGATTTACATGCTTGTCACCCGCAAGCGTTTTTCATTTGAGTTGAAGCAGCTGCCGCACGTTATTGCCGGCGGAGTTCTGCTGGCAGCCACCTGTCTTGCCTGGTTTTTCAGTTTTCAGCTCATGGATTCCGGTATCGGAGCTACGATCATGTTTGTATATCCGGTGATGGTGGCGTCGATCATGGTGATCGGATTTCATGAAAAACTCACCCGGGAGGTTTTGCTTTCAGTTATTCTTGCGCTTGCCGGAGTGGCGGTGCTCTGCCGTCCCGGGGAAGGCGCAGTGGTGACTGCCGCAGGGGTGGTGCTGGTGCTGCTTTCCGGATTGATTTACTCCATATATATAGTAATGATAAAGGTATCCGGTCTTGGCAGGATCGCTCCGGAAACGCTTACTTTTTACACCATGGGGATAGGTGCTGTGATTTTTCTCGGAATACTCGGTTTCGGAGCAAATCTGCAGATGCTTCCGTCGGTGAAAGCATTGGGGAACGCGTTGGGACTTGCCTTTTTTCCGTCATTGCTTTCGTTTCTGCTTATTGCTGTTTCCGTCAGGCATATCGGTGCGACGGTATCAGCGGTGCTGGGCGCACTGGAACCGGTGACTGCGGTGGTCATCGGATGTTTTTTCTTCGGTGAAAAATTTACCTGGTCCCTGCTTGCGGGGATCATTTTGATTCTGTCATCTGTGGTGATAATCATCTGCGGCAGAAAACAGGATGGTCAACAACAAACATTTCAGGAGGTCAAATAGATCATGAAAGCGGTAATTTCAGTTATCGGTAAAGATTCAGTCGGGATCATTGCCAAAGTAAGTGCGGTCTGTGCCGGATGCGGTGTCAATATCTGTGATATTTCCCAGACTGTCCTCAACGGATATTTTTCCATGATAATGATAACCGATATATCCGGCATCACCATTCCGTTTACGGAATTCGTTGACAGCATGGCTAAACTCGGTAATGAAAATTCTCTTCAGATCCAGGCTATGCACGAAGATATTTTCAACAGCATGCACCATATCTGAACGGATAAAGCAGGAGAATAATGAAATATGCTGGCAACAGAAGATATTCTTGAAACAATAGGCATGATCCGTGAGGAGTGCCTTGATATCCGTACCATCACCATGGGGATCTCACTTTACGATTGTCAGAGTGACGATCCCCGCCGTCTCTGTGACAGGATCTATGACAAGATCATGAATTCAGCCCGTGATCTGGTTGCGACCGGTGAGGAGATCAGTAAATATTACGGTATCCCCATCATCAACAAGCGTGTATCCGTGACTCCGGTCGCGCTTATGGCCGGCGGTCACAAGCACGATACTGTTGTGAACATTGCCAAAACCATGGATAAAGCGGCAAGGGAGCTTGGTATCAACTTTATCGGCGGATACAGTGCGCTGGTCCAGAAAGGTTTCACCAACGGCAGCAGGACTCTCATCGACTCCATTCCGGAGGCTCTTGCTTCTACTGAACGCGTCTGCTCTTCGGTCAATGCCGCCTCGACCAAAGCCGGTATCAACATGGATGCCGTGGCTGAAATGGGACGCATCATCAAAGAGATCGCTTATCTCACCCGTGACAACGGTTCGCTCGGATGTGCCAAGCTGGTGGTTTTTGCCAACGTTCCGGAAGACAATCCTTTCATGGCTGGAGCTTTCCACGGTATCGGCGAGCCGGAGACCGTCATCAACGTCGGCGTTTCCGGTCCCGGAGTGGTGGCGTCAGCCATCCGCAGGGCAGGGGACTGCAGTCTGGCGGATCTTGCGGAACTCATCAAAAAGACCGCATTCAAGATCACCCGTGTCGGTCAGCTGGTCGCTCTGGAGGCAAGCCGGAGACTCAACGTGCCTTTCGGTATCGTGGATCTTTCGCTTGCTCCGACACCCGCCATCGGCGACTCGGTCGCTTATATTCTGGAATCCATGGGACTTGAACAGTGCGGATGTCCCGGTACTACCGCTGCGCTTGCCATGCTCAATGACGCCGTGAAAAAGGGCGGTGTCATGGCATCAAGTCAGGTCGGCGGACTCTCCGGTGCATTCATTCCGGTTTCGGAGGATGCCGGTATGATCGCTGCGGCAAGAAGCGGAATGCTTTCCATTGAAAAGCTGGAAGCGATGACCGCGGTCTGTTCTGTCGGACTGGATATGATCGCCATTCCGGGTGATACCTCTGCCGAAGCGATTTCCGGTATCATTGCTGATGAGCTTTCGATCGGCGTGGTCAACTTCAAGACCACTGCCGCCCGTCTGATACCTGCTTACGGTTCCAAGGTCGGTGATACGATCAATTTCGGAGGTCTGCTCGGAGAAGCTCCGGTGATGCCGGTCAAGACCGGAAGTCCGGAAAAATTCATTCACCGCGGCGGACGCATTCCCGCTCCGATCCAGAGTTTGAAAAACTGATTTGTTTCTGAGGTAAATAAGGTTATAAAATGAAAACCATACTTGATCTTGCCGGAGGTATTGCCGGTATCGCACTGCTTTATTACGGAGCGGATTTTCTTATCAGCGGATGTGTGGGCATCGCAAGAAAACTGCATATCCCGGAGCTTGTCATCGGTCTGACTCTGGTCGCATTCGGAACCAGTGCTCCGGAGTTTGTAGTAAGTCTCAATGCTGTTTTTGCAGGTAAAGGTGATATCGCAGTAGGCAATATCGTCGGTTCCAATATCTGCAATATCGCATTGATAGTCGGTCTGTGTGCCATGATAAGTCCGCTTGCCGTGAATAAAAAGCTCTTCAAGATGGATGTGCCGATCATGCTTGCCGCCACTGTGCTGCTTTCGCTTTTTCTGTGGTTTTCAAACGGAGTCAACCGCTGGCAGAGTGCGACATTGCTCGCTCTTATGGCAGGATTCATTGCCTGGCAGTGCCGTTCAGCTCTTAAGAACCGCGAGGATGCTGAAGCTCTTACCGCTGATCTGGATGACGGGGGAAAACAGCACAATATCGTTGTCCTGCTGTGCTTTGTTGCAGGCGGTCTTGCCGGACTGGTTTTCGGAGCGCAGCTGTTTGTCAACGGTGCAGTCTGTGCCGCCCGTCTGCTCAAGGTTCCGGAGGCGATCATCGGTTTGAGCATCGTTGCATTCGGCACAAGTCTGCCGGAACTTGCCACCAGTCTGGTAGCCTCTCTTAAAAAAGAGGGGGATATCGCTATCGGCAATGTGATCGGATCCAATATTTTCAATATTCTGTTCATTCTCGGTATAGCACCGCTGATCCGTCCGTTTGAGGCTCCCGGTATCAAGCTGCTTGATGCCGGTGTGATGTGCGGCGTGACATTGCTTCTTATCCCCTTCATGCGGAGCAAATACACCATCAGCCGTATCGAGGGCGGTATATTGTTTGCTCTGTATGTTGCTTATATTGCTGTACTGGCACTTTAAAATTTACGGAGATATGTCATGCATCCGCTTTCAGTGCGTACCAGGGATTTTACCGATTCGGTCATCAGAAGGATGACCCGGATCTCCAACAAATTCGATGCGGTCAATCTTTCGCAGGGTTTTCCTGATTTTGCACCGCCGGAGGAACTTACTGCGGCGTTGGCTGAACTGGCTCCGGAGGGACCGCACCAGTATTCGATCACCTGGGGTGCAAAAAATTTCCGGGATGCTCTGGCGCGCAAACACCGGCGTTTTACCGGAATGGAGGTCGATCCTGAAGGGGAGATCGTGGTGACCTGCGGCAGCACAGAAGCGATGATGTGTTCGATGATGAGCGTGGTAAATCCGGGGGATAAGGTTGCTGTGTTTTCTCCGTTCTATGAAAATTACGGAGCTGATGCCATTCTTTCCGGAGCTGAACCCGTTTATGTTCCGCTGCGTCCGCCCGCGTTTGATTTTGATCCGGAGGAGCTTGAAGCTGCTTTCCGGCAGGGGGCGAAGGTGCTGATATTGTGCAATCCCTCCAATCCCAGCGGCAAGGTATTTTCCCGCAGTGAGCTTATGTGCATTGCGGATCTGGCGGAAAAGTACGATGCTTACGTCATAACTGATGAAGTTTACGAGCATATCGTTTATGCTCCGTATGAGCATATATGCTTTGCCGCTTTGCCGGGGATGAGAAAGAGGACACTTACCTGCGGTTCGCTTTCAAAGACCTATTCCATCACCGGCTGGCGCCTCGGATATGTGATCGCTCCGGCAGAGATCGTTGAAACGGTCCGCAAGGTCCACGACTTTCTGACGGTGGGAGCGGCGGCTCCGCTTCAGGAGGCGGCGGTCACTGCGCTGGAGTTTGATGACAGTTATTATATCGATCTGCAGAAAAAATACACCGGTCTGCGGGATTATTTCCTTGCCGGACTGGATAAAGCGGGAATTCCGCATACGGTTCCGCAGGGTGCGTACTACGTGCTTGCGGATATTTCTGAATTCGGTTATGCAAGCGACCTTGAATTCTGCGAGGTCCTTGCTGAAAAGACCGGAGTCGGAGCTGTTCCGGGATCAAGTTTCTTCCGTGAAAACGTCAATCATCTGATACGTTTCCACTTTGCCAAGAAGGAATCCACTCTTGAGGCGGCACTCTCCCGTCTCATGCGTATCCGTGAAACAGTGCCTTACAAAAAATAGAAAAGGATCTTTATTATGGAGAAACAGCCGGTATTGAAGATCGGAGTTTTCGGCGATCCCCAGGGACTTGCATCCCGGCATGACTGGGGAATGCGCAATTTTGCCCTTGCTCTGGATATTTTCAGGGAAAAAAACACCGATCTTCTGTTGTCAATGGGAGATACCGCCGAATTCGGCAATCCGGATACCTATGCTCTTTACTGGCAGATGATCGAAGAGCGTTTCGGTAAAAACGGAGTGCTTCACTTTGCCTGTGAGGGCAATCACGATCTTGAGTACCGTGATCCTGATTTTGCTTTTGTGTTTGCCAATGCCTGCAAAGGGTTGAGACGTCCGGCTGAACTGATTTATCATGAGAAGATTTCCGGATATGATTTCGTTGCTTTTGCCGAAGATCAGAAAGGCAAATGCAAACACTCTGATGAATCATGTGAGAAACTTGAACGTTTTCTGGAAACGCTTTCAAAAGACAAACCGGTATTTCTGTTGAGTCATCATCCGCCGGCGGATACCATGGCAGGAAGTCACGGGAAGGAGGGGGTGAAAAAACTGCGTGAAGTTTTGAATAAATTCCCGAATGTGATCGCGCTCTCCGGACACACTCACTGGCCGCTTGCTGATGAAACTGCGATATGGCAGGGGGAATTTTCTGCGGTCACCACCAGTACGCTTGCTTATGCCTGTATGGGGGATAAGCCATGCGCCAACAACATGGGCGGATTGATACCCTATGCCCGCGAAGGGGTGAATATCCTTTATATGGAGCTTTTTGAAGACCGTCTGGAGATCGAACGCATCCATGTGCTTGACAATGCACCCATCGGTGAAAAGTGGAGTATCGCTCTGCCTTACAAGCCGGAAAATGCGGTTTATACTGCCAGTCGCAGCAGGAGTTTTCCGGTTCCGGAGTTTCCTGAAGATGCGGAGTTCCTTATCCGTTACGATTTCGGATACTGGTATTTTGCCGTCACCCGTCCGGAGATCACTGCGCAGTATTTTGAGGTCGAGATACAGCCGCTTTCCTTTGAGGGGGAAATGATTTTTCAGAGATATATCGGAGACTTCCACCGGATGAAGGAAAACCGTTCCTCCATGCTGTTTTTCAAACTGCCGGGAGCAGGTATACGCAGTGATGAGGATTATAAAATAAAGGTGTATCCGGTAAACTGCTTCGGAGTGCGCGGCAAACCGCTGGAAATGATCGAACACTCCTGGAAGAATTACAAATTCAAAGAGGAAGGCATCCTCTGTCCCCAGGAATAAAAAAACGGGCGCGGAGTTCAGAATTTCCGCGCCTTTTTTTTACTTGTCATCCGGCTGATTGGCTTCAAGTACCCGCAGGAAGTTTTTCCCGAGGATATTGGCGATCTCATCGTCGGAGAAC
Source organism: Victivallaceae bacterium (assembly GCA_045532825.1). Taxonomy (GTDB): domain Bacteria; phylum Verrucomicrobiota; class Lentisphaeria; order Victivallales; family Victivallaceae; genus UBA1784. The sequence goes on from JAZSGR010000136.1 coordinate 28,597, forward strand.
TTGTTTTTGACCAGTCCGACGGTGAACAGCGGCCAGTTCAGCCATGCGAGGGTGCCGTAGTGGCTTTCGTTGGGGACGGGGATCTTATCGGCATTGGGTTTGGGGAATTCCTTCCAGTTGCCCCACCAGCGGTCGGAATACTCCGCATTGTCATAAAGCGAAATAAGGTGACTGGTCGGCCAGGACTGCATATATCTGCCGTCGGTACCGATGCCGACGTGGGTACTGCCGATGAGATCTGCGATGTAACGGATATGTTTGAGCATCATGAGCAGATCGCTGCTGCCGCCCAGCATGCTTGAAACGGCGTAGACTCCGACCAGACCGTCTTTATCGGCAATGGCGCGCAGAGCTTCATCGCTTTTGTTGCGGATAAAGTCATTCAACGCTCTTGCTCCGGTATGTGAAGCCATGATCGGTTTTTCCGAAACCTGTGCCGCTTCGATACTGCTGCGTTCACCGGTGTGCGGCACATCGACGATGATACCGGTTTTATTGAGGTAATGGATAAGTTCCCTGCCGAGTGCGCTCAAGCCGCTGTCGGCGCGTTCGGCGCAGCCGTCTGCGGCGAAGTTGCGGCGGTTGTAGCTTATGTGCATCAGGCGGATACCCATACGCTGCCAGACATCGATCCACTCCATTTCATCGCGGAAATTTTCCATACGTCCGGTGAGCGGGGGACCGTTCGCGCTCCACACCACAGCGATCCTGCCTTCGGCATTGATCTTTCTGACATCATCTGCGGAGCCTGCCTGAACCACGGTATCGCGGAACACGCGCATGAGCATGGCATTATCAGCCATACACTTGAAATCGGCATCGCGGCTTTTGTTTTCAGCGACGGAGTGGACCATGCACTTGAGTCCGCTTGCCCGCATCACCTGACGGAAGCGTTCGGCACATTCCGGATCACTACAGCACTGTTCGTAATGGACGTGGCTCATTCTTTCGGTGAGTTCGCGCTGACCGATATTTTTTGCTTTGAGTTCGTTCCAGGTATCGACAAAGGCTTCGTTCCAGGTGGCGTAGGGGAGGAAACCGAAGTTGTCGACGGCGAACAGCGATTGATGCAGTTCAAGTCCGTGTTCCAGTTCCTGCGGAGTCGGATCAAGCAGTTTCAATGCCTTGAGCCAGCACTTTTCATGATTTTCGGAAACAAATTTCATTTAAATCAACCTCTTATTTTGAAACATTTCTTTTTTCAACGATACGCAGGGACCAGTACAGCACGGCGGCAGCACAGACCAGCAGGACAGCGAACACGGCGATATAAGCGTTTCTGGTGTAGATCAGTCTTGCTCCGTCTCCGGCGGGCGGGAAGAGATTGAGGATGCCGCCTATGACATTGCCGAAAACTGCCACGGCAATGTAGCTCAAAGAGTTCAGAAGGGCAATGGCGCAACCGGTTTCGTTCGGAGCGTTGTTCTCTTTCATCATGGGTACGGTGATGGCAGAGAGACTTGAGGTCGATGCCAGACAGCAGATAAGCACTGCCGGAATGAAGTTGCGGATATCCAGCACCGTAAGGATGAAAGTTATGAAAAACACCGCGAAGGTCACTATACCGCTCAATTTGAAGAACGGAGTGCGGCGGTTGCCTATTTTTTTGCTGGACATGGCGAAGATAAAGCCGGATACGGATGAAAGCACACTGGTAACTGAAAACATCACCGCGGCATTGTTCTGGGAAAATCCGCAGAAATCCTCAAGGAATTTTTTGCCGATGACAGTCTGTATCGAGTAGTAAAGTCCCCACTGGATGGCGAAGAAAAGAAATATGGTCCAGTTGGATCTTGTTTTCATAACATTGAGAAAATTCCTGTAAGAGAACGGCACATCTTTTACCGCCGGTTTGCGGATGGTGGAAAACGGTATCAGATAAAGCAGGAGGAACAGCAGCGGCAGTGCGGCGGAAAGCACCAGTACAAAGCGCAGCGACGTATTGGTGACCGCCCACGAAAAAGGCGCATTGGCGATGATGCCGCCGGAGTATCCCGCCATGATGATAACGGAGATCACCACGGAATAATTCTTTTTGAAATAACGTATCGACTCCGCGACTATTCCGAGATAGAAAGTGCTGCCGCCCAGACCGGTGAGGATCCTGCCGAGGCAGAGCAGATAATAGTTATCCATCAGCGCGAAGAGGAAACAGCCGGTGACGAATAGGGCTCCGCCGGCAGTTATAACTCTGGCTCCGCCGTAGCGGTCGCAGAGCAGTCCGACGAAGAGCTGGGAAATGGCGTACACATACATGAAACTTGCGCCGAACCAGGTGACCTGTGAAGCGGCAAGATCCCATTGCATCTGCAGTTCGTTGAATACGGCTCCCGGGATCGCGCTGCGCTGAAGATTGGCACAGACATAGAGAGCGGTCCCGCAGATGAATAGAAACGGAACACGGTACTTTTTGATAATTTCTGACATGACAGCTGAAAAATCCTTAATATATTTATACTTGATCCCGGTACTTTCTGAACCAGTTCCAGAAAGCCGTCGGGGTTGAAAAACCAAGTTCGTACGCCATTTCCTTCTGGCGCAGACCGCGTTTTCTGGCATTGCGGATATACTCAAGACGGACTTTGTCGATATATTCCCCAACGGTTATTCCGGTATCATCCCGGAATTTATGGGCAAGATATCCGCGGGTGTAGCCGGAGACCTCCGCCAGATGTTCCAGGGAACACTCCCTGCCGCCGCGTGAGCGTATATACTCCATAAGGTCCGACATGGGGGTATGCGCGGCTTTGCCTTCCTGCCGGTCGTCTGTTATGCGGAACGCCATTTCATCCAGAGCGGCGTTGACCGGAGCTTTCATATATTCTTCCACCATCTGTGGCGTGATATTTTCCTGCATGGTGAGCAGATTCCAGCGGTTTTCGATCAGGTGAAGCAGATATTCCGGCATTATAAAGCGGCGCATATTTTTCACTCCGTTGCTCTGACCGTTGAGATGCACTTCTATGATGCTCAGGTGCAGGAGGCGTTCATGGAAATATCCCCAGAGGTGGAGCAGATTGTTATCCTCTCTGGTATATCTGTGTCCGTGCGGCACTCCGGAGTCAAAGAGAAACAGCGTGCCGCTTTTGCAGGGATACACACTGTCGTTGCACATAAAATAACCGCTGCCGGAGATCACGAACATGAATTCCCGCGACGGATGCGAACTGCGGCGGTACTTTGAGGCAAGTTCCCGGCAGCAGGGTGCAGAGGCTTTGCTTATTATGTGCTTTACTCCACCCCTTAAAATGTCTGCGATTTCAGTTTTTTTCAGCATTTATCAATAATCACGTATTATTATCAGGATTTACGTATTTTAATATCAATAATCGTGTAGTATAATATAATCGTGAAAACAAAAATAGCAAACCATAAATCCAAAAAAAGCCCCATGTTACATAAGGAGAACGGGAAAAAATGAAACTTGCTGTTGACGGTGGAAAACCGGTGTTTGAAAATCCTGCACGTGTTCCGGAGTGGCCGCCGGTGGATCCGGAAGTGGGCAAACTTCTCAATGATATTTATATGAGCCGCAAGTGGTCATTTTACGGATCATACGAAGTGGAATTCAACAACCGTTTTGCAGAATACACCGGAGCCGCCGGCTGTACCATGATGGCAAACGGTACTGTTACTCTTGAAATGGCACTGGCTGCACTCGGAGTCGGACCCGGTGATGAAGTGATCGTTCCCGCGCACACCTGGCTTGCGACCGGCGAGGCGGTGGTCTACCGCGGAGCGGTCCCGGTGGTGGTGGATATTGAAAGCGACACACTCTGCATGGATCCGGAGCGTTTTGAAGAGGCGATCACGCCGAAGACCAAAGCGGTGATCCCGGTGCATCTTTTCGGTTCGATGGCGGATATGGACCGCATCATGCCGATCGCCCGCAAGCACGGACTTGCAGTGATCGAGGATTGCGCCCATGCTCACGGCGGTCTGTGGGACGGCAGACATGTCGGTACGATCGGCGACATCGGCAGTTTCAGTTTCCAGCAGAGCAAGACCATGGCATCCGGTGAGGGCGGAGCCTGTATCACTACCAGTGAAAAGCTCAATGAAACTCTCGGACGTCTCTCTCATATCGGTTATCAGTATGCCGCAAAGCAGGGACAGAAGGGCACTCCGCCGCCGGTCGGATTGATCTGCCGCAACTACCGTGTAACGGAGTTTCAGGCGGCGATCCTGTTGTCGCAGCTTGCCAATCTCAAAGAAGAGACCATTCTGCGTGCGAAGAATGCGGAGATCATCCGCAAGCGTCTTGATGCCATTCCCGGCGTGCGGGTGCAGGCACCGGGACGTAAAGCGACCCTGCAGAGCTATTACAACTTCTGTGTTATGGTCGATCCGGCTTATCTGCGTCCCGGGATCGACCGCCAGAAAGTGCGTGAAGCACTCTGGCAGGAGGGCGTGCGTATGGGAACCGGATGGAGCGGAGTCATGTTCAAACAGAATCTCTGGAGTGTTCCGGAAGATATGTACCGTGTTGCCAGCAGTGAAACTGCGGAGCGCATCGTCAACAACCAGCTTCTTGCCAGCAGTCTCAACTGGCTGATGATGCCGGAAGAGGATACTGAACTGTACTGTCAGGCATTTGAAAAGGTGATGTCCGCCTATTCAAAATAACGGGGCAGAAGAATGAAAGAGCTGATGTTTTTTGATGCCAACTGTCAGGTGGGAGACACCGTGACCCGTATTCTGCCGGGGATACCGGAGCTGTTGAAGGATATGGATCGTTACGGTGTTGACCGGGCATTGGTACGGCATACCGATGCCGGTATGCTGGGAGCGGTCCGCGGAAACAGGAAGATGTCGGATATGCTTGAAGCTGAAGATCCGGAAAAGCGTCTTGTCTGTGTCTGGAACGTGCTGCCGGATCAGTGTCCGGAACTGCCGCCGGATGAATTTTTTGCGCTCATGAAAGAAAGGCGGGCAGGGGCATTGACACTTGATCCGGTAAATCACCGTTTCATAGCCTGCCGTCTTTCGCTGGGGCGCATTCTTGGTGAGGCGGCAAAGCGCAGAGTTCCGGTATTGTTGAATTGTTTTTCCGGAAAATGGGAGGTTCTTTACTCGTTTTTGAAAGAGTTTCCCGAACTGGTCTGCATCATTCACGGCGGTGACAAGTGGGGGCGTGACCGTTATCTGCGGCCTCTGCTTGACAGTTATCCCGGACTGCACGTCGAACTTTCGGGCTACTGGGTCCCGGAGGGCATTGCCGAACTTGCCGGTATCTACGGAGCGGAACGTCTGCTGTATGCCAGCGGATTTCCGCGTTACAACCACGGTGCGGCGATGCTTCAGCTCAGGCACTCCGGACTGGATGACAAAGACATCGCGCTCATTGCCGGGAAAAACCTTGAAAATCTGGTGGGGGCATTGTCATGATGAAACAGTCGGTCTGGGAACAGGAAAACTCACTTGCCCGCACATTCTGGCAGAACGGCAGGGCGGATTTTCCGATCTATGATATGCATGCTCACATGGGGCAGCACAATGCGATATTCCATACCTGTCCGGAGGCGGATCAGATGGTGAAACACGCAAAACGCATCGGCGTGAAAAGGTTGTGTTTCTCTCATTATTATTCGCTTTTTGACGACGGCGGCAATGATCTTGCGTTCGAAGCGTGCAGACGTCATCCGGATATCCTGCGGATGTATGTCGGTATAAATCCCAACAAGCCGGAAGCAATTCGCCGTGATCTTGACCGTTTTGACAAGTGGCAGCCGTTTGCCATCGGGTTGAAATTTCTGGCGGATTATCATAATGTGAAAGTTACCGATCCGGCGTACCGGTACGCACTGGACTTTGCTGCGGAGCGCAAACTGCCGGTACTCAATCACACCTGGGGCAATTCGGCATTTGACGGTGCGGAAGCTATGCTTGAGGTGATACAGCGTTATCCGGATGTGAAATTCATACTCGGACACTGTATTTTCGGAGACTGGGCGGGGGCGGAACGCTGTATAAAGGAAAGCAGCGGCAATGCGTTTCTCGAATTGACCGCAATTCCCGGCGAACGCGGAGTTATCGAAGATCTGGTGCGGCGTGTCGGCAGCGGATGTATGCTGTTCGGCACCGATCTGCCGTGGTTTGATGAATATCAGGCAGCGGGCGGCGTGCTTTCTGCTGATATTTCAGAAGATGATATGCGTAATATTTTCTACCGCAATGCGGAAAACATTTTTGGAAAGGAGTGGTAAAAAAACATGAAACTCGGTCTGCAGCTTTATAACTTCAAAGATGAGCTCAAGCAGGACTTCAAGGGAGCCATGCGCGAGATCGCAAAATTGGGGTTTGACGGCGTGGAATTCGCCAACTTTTACGGCGAAATGGAGCCGGCTGAACTTGCGGCATTTCTCAAAGAACTGAAACTTGAATGTGCCGGGACCATGTTCAAAAACGTGGTGCTCTGCGATCCTGAAGCATCTGCGTGGGAGATGAGCCGTACCCTCAACTCACCTGCGGTGACTTTCAGCTATACCGCCGATCTTCCCGATGGCTGGAGGACACTTCTTGATTACTGTCAGAAAGCGGGAAAAAATGCCGCAGCACACGGAACGATCTTTTCGTATCACAATCACTGGCTTGAGTTTTCCAAACTTGAAAACGGTGAATATATCATGGACCGCGTGCTGGCGGAAACCGATCCGGCGCAGGTTTATCTTGAGCCTGATGTCTGCTGGCTGACCCGTTCCGGAGTCGATCCGGAAACCTATATCCGCAAATACGCTTCGCGCATCATACAGGTCCACCTCAAAGATCTGCGTGTGCCGCAGGAGCGTGAGACCATGACTGCTCTCGGTAAAGGGTGTGTCGATCTTGCCGGATGTATTGCCGCCGCCAAAGATGCCTCATGCAAGTGGCTGATCTACGAACAGGACCACTCTGCGGATCACTTTGCCGATGCGGCTGAAAGTCTGGCTTTTCTTAAAAAATTTGATTTGAACTGAAAAAAGGAAGGAGCAAGAAATCATGAAGAAACTTTCAAGTAAACAAACTGCGTCCGCCCATGGGCGGGTAAAGCTCCTGAGCTTTACCCTTATAGAGCTTCTCGTGGTGATCGCGATCATCGCGATACTGGCAGCGATGCTGATGCCGGCATTGCAGCAGGCACGTGAAACTGCCCGTACCTCTAACTGCCGTAACAATTTAAAACAAATCGGCAATGGAATGTTTGCCTATTCGTCTGACTATAATTATCTTCCGATGCAAGTTACTCCTCATCAAAAATGGCCCGGTGGTGGTTGGGATGGCTTTTATGTACCCGGATTGTTCAAGCATTTCGGTTATCTTGTCGGAGATAAAACCTGGGCGTGTCCCAGTGAACCTAATCAACCTGTACATGAATTGCTTGGCGACTATGATTATGACGGTCAGGGATCCAATTATGCGATCAGTTACATTACTGGCAGACATTCAGGTTGGAAACTGCACGTTAATACAAACGCGAAAGTCAAGGTACCCAACATGACATTTTTGTCACGCTTCCGTAATTCTTCCAACATGGCACTGGTTCTGGATCACGGGGCAAAAGAAAGAACCCGTTTCAAAGCAAGAGCAAGTTTTGGAGGATTTTCTCCTGCCTGGAAAGGCGATGGTGAAATCGAAGGTCTGAAAGATAATATCAGCGGTCCGTCTCCTGATATTACAACTGCTTGGCAGTTTTATCTGCGTCATAATTTTAAAGGTAATGTGTTGACACTCGGTGGACATGTTGTTACTCTTTCGCGTGATGATATGAAAAAAAGAGCCGGTTGGGTCAGAAAATATTTGAGCCCGACAATTAAAAGTAATTATACTATTGTTGAGTACAATACAACCGGCGATTGATCCATAAAAATTGATCAATCGATACTTGATACAAGCAAAAAATAAAGGAAAAAAATACATCAATGAAAAAACTTGTTTACAGTCTTGTGATACTGACACTGTGCAGCTGTCTGTATGGTGCGGAGATCACCCGCAACGGAAAAGCGGTCGCGGATATCGCCATTCCGGATAATGCGGTTTCCTCGGTGAAATTCGCAGCTGAAGAACTGCAGAAGTTCATAAAGATCGTTTCCGGAGCCAGACTTGATATCGTAAAGGAAAGCTCTCCGCGCAAATTCAAAAACCGTATCTATCTCGGATGCAAAGCTGCTCCCGAAGATAAATCAGTTTTCGTGTACCGCAGCAAAGCGGATAAAGAAAACGTTTATCTCCACGGCAATGATGTTGAGATCAAAAATCCTGAAAAGATCAATCTGCATGACAGGATCAGAGCGTGGCGCATACACTCCAGCGGTACTCTGCTTGCGGTCTATGATTTTGCCGACCGGGTGCTGAAAATGCACTTCATCCGTCCCGGAGATGACGGTATTTATGCAAAACCCAATAAAAACATCACCGTTAACCCCTATGACAAAGAGGTCAAACCCCGCCTGCAGTATGCCGGTATGAGCATCAGCAAGCCGATCAAACACTACGGCGGCTGGAAAGATTTCAATGTCGGTGATGATGTCATCTGTGGCGCCCGTCTCTGGATGCTCCGTCACGGTATGGTCGATACCTACTGGTTCCACGGCAAAGGCCACGCCTTTGTTGACTACTGGAAACGTTTCGGCGCGAAAAGACCGGAGTTTTTCGCCCTGCTGCCTGACGGCACCCGCCGTCCGCTGCCGGGAAACAGCAACGGCAGACATGCCTCCATGTGTTTATCCAACCCCAAGCTGCACAATCAGCTGATGTGGGATTGGAGACACCGTCCCAGCCACTGGCACAAAGGCCCCTACAACATTCTTTCA
>JAZSGR010000099.1:0-3511 GCA_045532825.1 Victivallaceae bacterium
GCTCCACGCTGCATCCACCGATCGCAGACAGAACCGTTTCTTGAGCTTGAAAAAAACATGCTGTGTGATATATTTTAATTGAGAAAAACATATCTGAATAAGGATAAAATATAAATTTTTCACAAAATTTCGGACATTATCCTTTTTTTTTGCTTTGATTTCCGGATGTGCAGACATATATATCCCGGTCAGTATGGAGAAAAGATTTTTTCAGCGGCTGAATACCCAGTCGTGGCGTTTTTTCTGTTCTGATTTGTAATCAGAGCGGATACTGCGGATCATGCTGTCCTGATCTGCTGAATTCATTTCCTGTTTAAGCAAGGCACGTTCCTGCGGAGTAAGATCCTTGTCATGCATGTATTCCGGTTTGTTTTTCACCTTGAACATATCCATCAGCGGATCCCGGGCGTCGCGCGGCGGCCGGTCTTTTGCCGGCTTTTTGATGAGCAGGGCTTCTCTGCGGCGGTCACGGCGTTCTCTTCTGTGGTCGGAGTTGAACAGTTTGCGGAATGTAGAACAACCGCTGCAGAACAGCAGCAGGGAAAGCAGCATAAACAGAATAACGGATGTTTTTTTCATTTTACTCTCTTTTCTTCAGCTTTTGCGCGCAGTTGTCCGCATGCAGCGGCGGATTTTGCTCCGCGTTCAACCCGGCGGGTGACAGTTGCTCCGGTGGCGGCGGCGGCACGTTCGAACGCTTCGATGACTTCACGGGAGGGACGGCGGTAGATCGAATCAGTTTCGTTATAAGGTATCAGATTGATCTTTGCCCGGTGCTGTCTGGCAAGTCTGCCGAGGGCTTCCGCCTGTTCGACGGAATCATTGATCCCCGCAAGCATGGTGTATTCCAGAGTGTAAAGCCTGCCGGAGTTTTCACGGTAAAGATCGGCTGCCTCAAGAATCTCGGATATCGGATAACGCAATTTATCCGGAATAATCTGCTTTCTGGTCTCATCATCCGGGGCATGCAGACTTATGGCAAGGGTATATTCTTTTCCGAGAGCTGCAAACTTTTTCATTCCGGGAACAAATCCGCTGGTGGAAACCGTGATGCGGCGCGGTGACATACCGAAATATTCAGGTGAGGTAAGCAGTTCCAGAGCTTTGGAAAGCTCTTCAAAGTTCAGCAATCCTTCGCCGATACCCATGAATACGATGTTATCGCATTTGCGTCCTGCGGCTTCACATCCGGCGAGGAATTCTTCTATGATCTCGCCCGCTTTGAGATTGCGTACCAAGCCATTGACTCCGCTGGCGCAAAACCGGCAGCCGACTGGACAACCGACCTGGGTGGAAAGGCACAGCGTGATACGCTCATCTGCCGGGATCACCACAAGTTCCACTGATTCCTGATCGGCAAGTTCCAGACGCAGCTTCACCACTCCGTCTTTCGGGGATTCGGCGCGTTCGGCGATTGTGAATGACGGAGCATGAAAATCTTTTTTCAGTTCCTCACGCAGTCTGGAAGGCAGATTTTTCATACCGTCCGGGGAAAGGACCTGTTTTTTATACATCCAGTCAAGTATCTGACCTGCGCGGAATGCCGGTTCACCTTTGGATTTCAGCCATGATTGCAATTCTCCGGAAGTTATTCCGGCAAGAAAAGGTTTTTCTGTCATTTTGATAAACTTTTGATCGTTTTATTGAGTTCCGCAATATCAAGATCATAATTTGCGGCTCTGTTGCTGTTGTAAATATCCAATGCCATCTGAAAATAGCCAAGAGCTTTCTGCCTGTTGCCGAGGGCAAGCTGAATGGCTCCTGCGTGATATGCCATTACCGCGCCGCTTATGGTATGATCCACATGGTTGAACGCGCGGAGCATATATTCCCACGCGCTGCGGTAATTTTTACGCTTGTACTGGACCCATGCCATACTGTCCAGATACGCGGTATTGTGGGGATCACTTGAAAGTGCGAAACTCAGCAGTTTGTGAGCTTCGTCAAGGTCAACGCCGAGAACGGCGGAAACGTAACCGAAGGAGTTGGCGAGAACGGGATCTTTCCATTTTTTATCGCCGGTATCCTTTGCCGCTGATCGCAGCAGCTTCAGATCGCCGGTGAGTTCGGCGGTATGCAGTTTTGCTCCGGTGATGACATTGCGGTCAGGTTTGAGTTCTGATTCCATTTTTTTGATGATCCGCAGCAGTGCCGGGATATCGCGTTTCACCTGTGCCGCATACAGACAGCGCAGATCCTGTTCGCGGCGGTCTTTCAAATTCAATGTTTCCTCCATTGCCCGGTCGATCTCACCGCGCCGGATTCGGCATTGGAAACGCATACGGGCGCAGAAATCAGCTGAAAAAATGCGGTAATGACGGAGTTTTTCCTCCAGAATATCAAGTTTTCCGGCATTGGCGGCGCATTCGATATAGAGTGTCATGGCAAGAATACTGCTGTTTTTCCGGAGAAATCTTCCGGCTGCGGCAAATGCCATATCCGGTTCTTTGATGACATGGAGCACTGCAAGATGCCGGCGGAAGTCATTCATGTTTTTTGCCGTGTATTTTTCGAGCAGAGCTTTGTGCGTTGCCAATTCAGTGTCTGCGCAGGTTTTCTGCATGAGCAGACGGTCTCTTTTACTGCGGATGGAGTAATACAGAAACGCTGTTTCCTGCAGTCTTATGTCATCTGCTTCAAACGGCAGAGTTACCGTTTCTCTGCCTTCTTTCAGGAGCAGATCGACGTGGTCAAGGGCAAGCTGGCGGAAGTGATTTTTTTCTCCGTCAGCAGGCTTGCGTGAGAGAACTCTTTTCTGATAAGCAAGTATCTTTGACGGGGCGGTTCCGGTCAGGCGGTCTATCCGGCTGGCTTGACCCGCAATGAAAATATCATCCGGATACCGCTGCCTTACAGTTTCCAGACGGGCTCTTATTTGCGGCAGTTTTTCCGGTACCCGTTCAAGATGCTTCATAAGCACCAGGAGCGGAAGATGACTGCCGGGGTCAAGAGCAAAAGACTCAAGCAGAAGATCCGCTTTTTTCCCGGGATCATTTTCCATGAGTCCGGCAAGATAAAACTCCAGAGCTTTTGTCCGTCTGCTTATGGCCACAGGAAGATTTTCCCTGTCTGAAGCGGCAGGAGTCCTGTCGCTGCCGATGCCGGAAGCAGCCAGGGCAATATTCCATAAAAATATGCAGGATGCGATATATAAAAATCTCATAAATGTCCTCTTGGCGGTTACTGTTTAAAGTTAGCTCTTTATTGCGTAAAAATCAATAGTGCCGGAGTGAAAAAATCAAAAAAATCATTCTTTTTCCGGAAATTTCACTTTTTTTCTGTTATGATGGTTTGCTTTTGCAGTTGTTATTGTCCCATTTTTTGTGAAAGTTGTTCAAACTGCGGTGGCGCATGCATGTGATTTGGCGGTACACCTTGTCACGGCGCAGTCCCGCAGGGCGAAGACGGATCCCGCACCGTACTCGGCGCAAAACTCGACATTGCTCCACGCTGCATCCACCGATCGCAGACAGAACCGTTTCTTGAGCTTGAAAAAAACATGCTGTGTGAT
>JAZSGR010000158.1:0-16642 GCA_045532825.1 Victivallaceae bacterium
GCTCCACGCTGCATCCACCGATCGCAGACAGAACCGTTTCTTGAGCTTGAAAAAAACATGCTGTGTGATATATTTTAATTGAGAAAAACATATCTGAATAAGGATAAAATATAAATTTTTCACAAAATTTCGGACATTATCATTTACATACAGGGAATCCATGTTTATGAAAATCAGTAAATTTCTGTTGTTTCCGGTACTTTTTTGCGCTTCGGCAGTGGCATCCGGAAAATATTTATCTGTAACTCCGGTAACCGGCAAAGTATTTCAGCCCGGAGCCTCCTCAAGCAGAAAGGTACCGGTCATTTCTCCGGAATACAGTCTCACTCTGCAGAAAGACCACTTTGAGATCTCAATTAAAACCCCGAAAATGCGCGGAAACAAGCCGGAAAGCTCCGGAATATCCGACGATCACGTAAGTATTTTCGGCAAAGATGTTGCAGAATTCCTGATCTCGACCGATCCTGAACAGAAGATCTATTATCATTTTGCCATTGATCCGGCAGGACACTGTTACACGGCAAAAAAGCGGGACAGGTCGTGGGATCCTGCGATCAGAACTTCAACCGGAATAAACCAAGACTCCTGGGAAGCCATTTTTCAGATACCCTACAAAGAGATCGGTACGACCCGTCCGGATAAAAACACGGTATGGCGGGCAAACTTTGCATCCAAAGTCCCCGCCGGACGCGGAATGGATTCAGTAAGCTGGAGCGGAGCATACAGTTTCCACAATATTTCAGAGATGGGCATCATCGACTTCCGCGGCAATCAGCATCCTGTACTATTGAACTGGAATGCTGAAAATGACATTTTCTCCGCAAAACTTTTTATTCCGCCGCACCTTGCAAAATCACGGGCGGAGTGTGAAATCGACGGGATAAAATATCCGGGCGACCGGTCCGGTGATCTCCACTTGTGGCAGATACCTTTGAAGGAAAATTACGTTTACCACAAAATCCACAAAAAGGTACGCATTGCGCTGTATTCTCCAGAGGGAAAACTGCTGTTTGAACGCACGTCTGCCATCGAACCGGCCGTATCGTCGGACAATCTGGTTCTGGAATATTTTTACTGTTCAAATAAAGTTGGAAAGGTATCTTACACCCATACATTCAAACAACCGGCAGTACTGCTGATAAAGGATAATTCCGGAAAAACGCTCGGCAGCTCCCCTGCACCGTCTTCCGGCTCATTTCCGGTGAAAGATCTCGTACCCGGCAGATATGTCATCGAACTTAAAACGGCAGAACAGCGTACTTCACGGGTACTGCAGATCGTTCCGGAAAACTTTGCCCCTCCGGCAATTTCAGATAACGCCGCACTTGAAATAAAAAATGATAAACTTTATCTTGACGGACATCCTGTCTTTCTGCTCGCCCACAGCGGACACCGGAAGAATTTCCCGGAAATCACTCCGGTATTCAACATGAACATCCGCCAGTGGACTCGCGGCAGACAGGATAATGCCGTCGAACTCCGGATGACCGGAATATACTTTTTCAACCGCAAACCGTTTTTGAGTGCCCATCTGCGTAAAGATGCTGATAAAATATTTAAAGATGCCGTTACGCAGAAACTGCCGTCAAAACGGATAATCACCCGTCTTGCATACGAAGCACAGATACCGGTGACCGTCGGAAGCACATCCTCTCCGCGCAGGATCGACACAGCAAAATATTATGCCGACCTGTATAAAAAAGCCAAACTCCTTGCTCCGGACCGGCTGTTTTCCATTCAGTCCGATGCCATTGAACGGTGGGATGATTTTTACGGCAGCTGTGATATTTTTGAAGCGGCGTCATATAAATCATCATACGCAGTCGACATGATGCCGGAACTTGAAAACAATATGCGTTATATCCGCCGCAAAGCAGGCAGAAAGCCAGTGATATTCTGGCTCGGCGGCTCCATACCCAACGGCACATGCCGTACCGCAGAGGAATTGAGAGCCGGTGTCTATTACGCAATAATGCTCGGACTCAACGGCAGTATATTCCACATCGGTCACAGCGGTATCGATGTTTCACGGACCCGTATCTGGTCCCTGATTTCAGGGATAAATGCGGAGATACAGACGATATACCGGGAATTTGCCTCCGGCAGGGAGGTGAAAAATTTCGTAACAGATATCAAGGGAAATTTCCTTTATTCGGCACGGTTGTGCGGAGATAAAATCTGCATGATAGTGATAAACAAAAACGGCAGCGAACAGAAACTGCAGATGAAAACTCTCTCCGGAGATCTTGATATGACCCTCACTCCTTTTGAACCATTTTACAGTGTTTGGAAAAAGCCTTTGAATTTTACGGAATGATGTGGTATATTATAACTTGACATATTGTATGGATATCATCTCAAAAATATGGAGTGGCAGATAACATGAAAACTTTTGAAGGACTGTTTGCGGAACTTACCGCTAAAGCAGCAAAAAACGATCCTGATTCCGGAACCGTTAAAGAACTGGCGAAGGGGACCCATTTCATCGGCAAAAAAATCATTGAAGAGGCCGGTGAGATCTGGATCGCTTCAGAATATGAAGGTAAAGAACGTACTGCGGAAGAGATTTCTCAACTGCTTTATCATCTCCAGGTGATGATGATCGACCGCGGACTTGAACTTGAGGATGTTTACAAGTACTTATGAACGAAACAACTGCACTGAAGATCGCAATTCCCAACAAGGGAGCCCTTTCCGAAGGAGCTGTAAAACTGCTGCTGGCGGCAGGTTACCGCTGCGGACGCAGCGGACGGGAATTGATCGTAAAGGACAACGACAACAATATAGAATTTGTCTTCCTGCGTCCGCGTGACATCGCTCTTTATGTCGGCAAAGGCATCATCGATGCCGGAATAACCGGCAGGGATCTTGCTGCTGACAGTGGAGCAGAGGTTCACGAACTGCTGAAACTCGGTATCGGCAAATCACGTTTCTGCTTTGCCGCGCCCAGGGGTACTGTAAAATCCCCGGCTGAACTCGACGGCAGGCGCATTGCGACCAGTTATCCGGAACTTCTGCGTCAGAACCTTGCGGAACGCAACATGAACTGCCCGATCGTCAAACTTGACGGTGCGGTCGAGATCTCGATCCGCCTCGGCGTGGCAGATGCCATCGCTGATGTGGTGGAATCAGGTTCCACTCTGCGTGAAGCCGGACTTGAGATAGTTGGCGATCCGATGCTTCACTCTGAAGCGATCCTGATCGGCGGTAACGACAAGATAGCTGAACATCCGGATATCCGGCGTCTTATCGGTCGTATCCAGGGAATTCAGGTTGCTTCAAACTATGTCATCATCGAATATGACATCGAACGCAGCAAACTTGAAGAGGGATGCAAAATCACTCCGGGACTTGAAGCTCCGACGATCTCTCCGCTTGCCAATCCTGACTGGGTCGCAGTCAAAGCCATGGCATCCAAACGCGATTACAACCGCATCATGGATGAACTGCACGCACTCGGAGCCAGAGCTGTGATCGTCACAGAGATCTGTTCCTGCCGTCTGTAATACAATATTTCTACCTGGGAAATCAAATCATGCAAAAGACGATACTTGAACGCGCCAGAGAGGTTTTCGATATAGAGATCAATGGAGTACAGGCTCTCCGCGACGGACTCGGCGAGCATTTTGAAACACTGGTAAAGAACTGCGCTGACACCATCGAAAAAGGTGGCAAACTGGTTATTACCGGTATCGGAAAATCCGGTTATATCGGCAAAAAAATGGCAGCAACGCTTTCCAGCGTCGGAACCACTGCCGTGTTCATGCATCCGGTAGAAGCCAGACACGGTGATCTCGGGATCATCCAGAAAAACGACCTGCTGATCGCCTTGAGTTACAGCGGGGAGACCGAAGAACTGCTGGTGGTTCTGACACCCGCCAAACGTCTCGGTGTCCAGCTGGTCGCGATCACCGGCAATCCTGAATCGACTCTGGCAAAAATGAGTGATCTGGTGGTCGAAATGCCGGTTCCCCGTGAAGCCTGTCCGTTCAACCTGGCGCCGACAACAACTACTACAGCTCTGCTGGTGCTGGGAGATGCTCTTGCTCTCGTGCTTCTTGATCTGCATGGATTTTCAAAATCTGATTACGGCAGACTGCATCCGGGCGGTGCTATCGGCAGAATGGTCACAACCAGAGCCGAAGACATCATGCGCAAACTGGAAAATTCCGCGATTGTCACACCGGCAAGTACCGTCAGGGAAACGATCTATGCAATGAGCCATGCCCGTTGCGGTTCCGCGATCATCGCAGATGAGAACAATAAACTGCTCGGTATTTTCACCGATGGCGACTTCCGCCGTCTGGCAGAAAAGGAGGAAAAAGTCCTCGAACTGCGTATGCAGGATGTGATGACAAAAAATCCGGTTTCAGTCAAGTCTGATGCTCTGGCGGTCGAAGTGTTGAAAATACTTGAAAAACGCCGTATCGATGATATCGTAGTTACCGGAAGCGACAGCACTGTTCTCGGTTTTATCGACGTTCAGGATTTGCCGGGACTGAAAATCATGTAATCAGCGTGGAGAAACTGCCGTGCTTAAAAAGACAATAGTGACCCTGCTTTCCGTTTTGAGCGTGTCTCTTTTTGCTGATAATGCAGAGGCGACCAGAGTTTATGATGATGGTTACAAAGCATATCAGGAAAAGAAATACTACAAAGCGGCAACCATGTTTGAGGATGCATTCATCCTTGCCGACAGTCCGACGATCAGAGCGAACTGTCTCCGTGCCCAGATCGGAGCATGGCGGATGTGCGAAATGCCGTACCGGGAGTTCAAAGCCATAGAAACGTTGCTTTCCCGGTATCCGGAATTTGCTGATTTCAAAGAACTGGTTGCAAGAGAATACGCGATCGGTCAGAGCTATTACAACGGCATGCGCGAACCGGCATACTGGCAGCTGCGCTGGATCCCCTGGCTGACCGGAGACAACAAATGTGCAGAGATCTATCAGAAAGCCCTCAAGCGTGCTCCTTTTGCGCCTGAAGCACCCGCTGCCCGTCTGCGGCTTGCCCATCTGCTGGATGAAGATGGAAAAATCAGGGAATCTCTTGAACAGTACCGTTTGATAATCAGGGACTATCCGGACAGCAAAGAATACCGTTATGCGCTTCTGGCTCTGGCAAACGGATTGATAATCCTTTCAGAACGCGGAGACGGTGACGGCAAATATATCAATGAAGCCTGTGACATACTGAAAACATTTGTCAGTAAATACCCCAATAGTCCGGAAATGCCGTGGGTGCAGAGACAACTTGTTCTCTACAAAGATATTCAGGGCAAACGCTACTACGACATGGCGTGTTACTACGACAAAAACGGCAGGACCGATGCAGCAAAACGTTACCTGGCTGTTGTGCTGAAAGATTATCCGGACAGCACCTCTGCTCCGGAAGCGGAAAAGATGCTGGTAAAACTGGATAAAACTTTCATTCCCGGCGACTTTGTTCCCCCGGCAGGATCCAGACTGCCGCAGCTCAAAACTTACAAGATCCCCAAAGAGGCATCAAGGGTGCTGATCTCTCCGGCAGAGAACAAACAGTATCTTATAGCCGTACCTGATCTCAAAGGCTCCTTCAAAGAAGGCAAAAAGTGAGGTATATGATGAAAAACACCGCAAAACTTTTTCTTCCGGCACTGCTGCTCTGCACCATGCTTACTGCAGGATGCGGTTACAGGATCGGATACCTCGGTCATCCGCAATTGAAAACGGTGGCTGTGGCACCGGTGGTAAACGACACTCTGGCTTACAATGCTTCTGCATACATGCGCGGACTGCTTACCGAGTCCTTCCAGACCGACGGAACGATGAAACTCGTCGGGATGACCACAGCTGACTGTATTGTTTATGTCCGTATAACCTCGATAAAGATAAGTGAAGTCTCCTGGGGTTCCAGAGCAGAAGATGATTTCATTCCCAATCAATGGCGGGTTTCCATGGAAACGGAGTATTCCGTTGTGATCCCCGGCAGAGCTGAACCTCTTATCAAAGAGCGCAAAGCAACCGGAACAGCGGAATTCATGAGCGGTCCGGATATTGAGATCAGCCGCAACTATGCGATGAAACAGGCGGCATTTGTTGCTGCTAAAAGTATAGTATCACAAATAACTGAAGCCTGGTAAAGCATCGGTGACGGCATGCTGCTGAGTATCGCAAAAAAAGGACAGACACTGCTGCTGCTCTCTTTTATCATCATGATTTCCGCAGGCACTGTTCTGCTTAAACTACTGGGGATGAATGATTTTGAAAGCATCAGCTGGGTGGATTCTTTTTTCATGGCGACCAGCGCAGTCTGCGTTACAGGACTGGCTTCAGTTCCGGTCTGTTCGTTCAACTGGTGCGGGCAGCTCATACTGCTGATCCTGATCCAGGCCGGAGGTATCGGCATAATGACGCTGAGTGCCTCGATCCTGCTGTCTCTGGGCAGAGGATTGTCATTCAGCGACACCCTGATGATATCTTCACTAAACGACAATTTTTCCCTGAAAGGCACCGAGGGTCTCACCCGGGTGGTGATCCGTTACACGTTCATAACCGAAGCTGCAGGGATGATACTGATCTATCTCGGATGCCTGCTTAATGGGGCACACTGGGCAAAATCCCTCTGGGATGCGGCATTTATTGCGGTATCAAGTTTCTGTAATGCCGGATTGACGACCTTTGATGACAGTATGATGTCGCAGCATATTTTAAGCCGGATCGGCTGTGCCGGATTGGTTTTTTCCGGCGGTCTCGGAGTTTATGTCATCTATGATCTGCTTCAGGTATTCAAAAAGCGTCAGAAAATGTTGAGAGTTCACTCAAAAGTGGTTTTAATCACCACACTGCTGCTGCTGATCGCCGGAATGATACTGCTGAAATTCACCGGTTTGAAAGATCAAGGCGAACTTTCATGGCTGGACTCGCTGTTTCTTTCAGTATTCAGCCGTACAGCCGGTTTCTGCACCTTTGAGGTCGGCAAGCTTTCAGATGCCGGATTGCTGACAACCATGGTCCTTATGCTGATCGGAGCCTCTCCAGGTTCGACCGGAGGCGGTATGAAAACCAGTACGGTCGCAGTTGCCGCAGCTGCTATCTGGAACACATTTCAGGGAAACTCAGAGGTTCTGATGTTCAAGCGGATGATCCCGTCATCCAATGTTCTGCGTGCGTTTTCGATCATTGTTATTTTTCTGCTGATGACTTATGCAGGAGTAATGACCATGCAGACACTGTCTCCGGAAACAGACCTGAGTGCCTTGATTTTTGAAACGATTTCGGCATTCACGACCACCGGATTATCCATTGGGAATACGACTGCGGAATTCCAGCCTGCTGCAAAATTCGTGCTTTCGATATTTATGTTCATCGGCAGAATAGGCCCCTTTACCATTATGCTCTATCTGCTGTCAAGAGAAAAACCCGGTCAGCTCCATTATCCACAGGAACGGATCATTATAGGATGACACTATGGCAAGAAACAGTTATGCGATTTTCGGACTCGGTTCATTCGGCTCAAAACTTGCAATCGAACTGAGCAATGCGGGCAATACCGTTCTGGTCTGCGACATCAATCCCCAGCGGGTCGATGACCTGCGTGATAAAGTCACTCAGGCAGTTATCGCAGACGTCAGCAACGAGGAAGCGGTAAAAGAGCTCAATGTGGCAAAATTCGATGCAGTCATATTGAGTATGAGTTCTTTTTTTGAAAAGCAGATCCTTGCTCTGACTCTGCTCAAACAGGAGGGAGTCCGCCGGGTGCTTGCAAAAGCAAATACCAATATACAGGAAAAAATACTGTTCCGTCTCGGAGCGGATGAAGTCATTCAGCCGGAACAGGATGTAGCATACCGTCTTTCCCGCAGACTTTCACTTTCAAACATCTCCGACATGTTTGAATTCAAAGGTTCTGCAATAGCCGAAGTGATCGTTCCCGGTCATCTCGGCGGCAAGACCCTCAAGGAACTTGATCTGCGCGGCAAACATGATGTCACTGTGCTGCTTATGCGCAAACCCGGCAGTACGGAGGAACTCCCGACCGGTCCGGCAACCCTGCTGGAGCGCGGAGATCAGCTTACTGTTTTCGGAAATCAGCAATCAATCGTTGAATTATTCAAGGAGAAATAAAAAATGAGCAACTGTATTTTCTGCAAGATCATAGCCGGCGAGATCCCGGCGGCAAAAATCTATGAAGATGATCTGGTACTGGCGTTTCTTGATATCGGTCCGATCAATCACGGACACACTCTGGTGATCCCCAAAGAGCATCACGAATCAAGTTCCACCATTCCGGAAGCTGTTGCCGGCAGAATGTTCCACGTGGGCAGCCGTATCGGCATCGCGCTCAAGCGCAAGTTTGAATACGATGCGTTCAATCTGCATCTTGCCGATGGAACCGCTGCCGGTCAGGTGGTCATGCACGCCCATCTGCACGTTGTCCCGCGCGGAGTCGAGGATGGCTTCCGCTGGAACTGGCGTCAGCTGCAGTATAAGGATGGTGAGATCGCAGAGTTTGCCGCAGAACTTGCCGCACGGGTAAAAGCAGATCTTGAAAAATGAGTTCCGGTATGGCTCTGAAAAAAATATTTATTACGGTACTGTTAAGTTTTCTTGCTGTAATCAGTCTGTACGGCGGAGAACTTGAAAGACTTGCACGGGAACTGGATTATCTTGAGGATCATTACTGGACAGCGGCAGCTCTGCCGGAAAACAGTGTGATGCGTTCAAACTTTGCCAGACGTCTGCGTAATTTCAATTCAGATGTGTCCGCGCTGTACAGAAAACTGTATCAGCTGAAAATTCCCGGACTGCCCAATCTGGTGATGAGCAGTCAGCAGCTGCATACGGTGTTTTTTTCGGTAAGATCGATCAACCTCCCCAATGACCGTATCGTTCTCAAAGGAACCGGCATGGGTGAGTACCGCAGGATCTTTTTGAGAAATCAGCGTTACAGCCGCAAAAGCAGGAAAGGCAGTGAACTGCCTTCCGGTCCGACACTGCGGAACGTAAATCAGACCTCATATAACATGTGGGTCGAAAATATATGCCGGGATAACGCCCAGAAGTTGAAACGTATCGGACAGAGACGAAAAAAAAGCGGAGCCAGAACATCCAACTCCGGATTGCGCCAGAATTTTGACAATTATGCGTTGGCAGTAGCCGGTCTGCGTGCCGGTTTTGTCTCCCTCGCACAGAACAAATATTATAAGGAAAAATAAAATATATGTCAGCACAAATCATTGACGGCAAAGCTATTTCCGCACAGATCAATGCGGAAACAAAAGAGATCATCTCAGCTTTGAAAGCAGAAGGCAAGGAAACAGCTCTGGCAGTGGTACTTGTCGGCAGCGATCCGGCATCCCAGGTCTACGTCCGCAACAAGGTGCGTACCTGTGAAGAGATCGGTATCCGCAGCATCCACCATGTGCTTCCCGACACAGCCACAACGGAAGAGGTCCTTGAGCTTATCGGCAAACTCAATGCGGATCCGGCAGTGGATGGAATTCTGGTCCAGTCCCCTCCCCCGCCGCAGGTCGATGAGGCGAAAGTGATCGAAGCCATCCATCCGGATAAGGATGTCGATTGTTTCTCTGAACGCAATGTCGGCAGAGTGCTTATCGGCAACAATGCGGTGTTAAAACCCTGTACTCCGTGGGGAGTGATCGAACTGCTCAAACGTTCAGGAGTTGAAACTGCAGGAAAACATGCAGTGGTCATCGGCAGATCCAATATCGTCGGCAAGCCGCTTGCCGCCATGCTGCTTCAGAAAGCAGCAGGAGCAAATGCCACGGTCACGGTTGTCCACTCCGGAACCGGAGATATTGAAAAATACACCCGTGATGCAGATATTCTCATTGCCGCTATCGGTAAACCTGAATTCGTCAAGGGCAGCATGATAAAACCTGGAGCAGCAGTTATCGACGTCGGCATCAACCGGATTTTCGATGAAAAGCTCAATAAAAACCGTCTGGTTGGTGATGTGGCATTTGCCGAAGCAGCAGAGGTCGCAGGTTTCATCACTCCGGTTCCCGGCGGAGTCGGACCGATGACCATTGCCATGCTCATGCGCAATGCGGCATCTGCCTCGGAGTTCTTCCACAGACAGAATAAAAAATAAAATGGATTTTCTGCTTCACATCTGCTGCGCGCCATGCGGAGGAGGATGCGTGGAAAGGCTGCGGGAAGAAGAAAACATCATCCCGCGGCTGTATTACTCAAACTCCAATTTGTGCGACAAAGAGGAGTTTGAGCGCAGACTTGATTCGGTGAAACTTCTGGCAGAAGCCTGCGGACTGCAGCTTGAAGTTGATCCATACGATCATGAAGCGTGGCTCGAAGCGGTGCGCGGTCTGGAAAACGAACCGGAGCGCGGAGCAAGATGTGAAAAGTGTTTTGCCTGGAATCTGGCACGGGCGGAAAAGAGAGCAAAAGAACTTGGAGCAGATTTTGCCACGACACTTACAGTAAGTCCGATGAAGTCCAGCAGAACGATCTTTGCCATCGGAGAAAAAATGACCGGTTTCCGGGCATGGGATTTCAAGAAAAAAAACGGATACAAACGTTCCTGTGAAATCGCTGCAGAACTCGGGTTTTACCGGCAGAATTTCTGCGGATGTGAATTTTCAAAACGTGACAATTATAAACATATAAAGGAAAAAGAAAAATGAAACATGATCTTTCAGTCATATCAGAACTGTTCGATCTCCGCGGTCTTTTCGTATCGGCGGAGCCTTACGGTACCGGACATATCAACGACACCTACCGTGTGACCTTTGATCAGAGCGGCACCAAAGTCAATTACATTTTCCAGCGCATCAACCACAATGTCTTCAAGCAGCCGGCAGCGGTCATGGAAAACATGTCGCGCGTCTGCTCCCATATCGGCAGCAAGTGCCGCGCACTGGGTGATGCACGCGGAGCGATCGATCTGATCACCGCCAAGACCGGCAAAGCATACGCCAACGATGCAGAAGGAAATTTCTGGCGTGCATATTGTTTTATTGAGAACGCCCGTACTTATGACATCATCGAATCAGCAGAACAGGCGCATCTTGCAGCGCAGGCATTCGGCAGATTCCAGTGTGATCTGGTGGATATCCCCGGCGGCAGACTCAACGACACCATTCCCAATTTCCACAATACTCCGTGGCGCATAGGCAATCTTGAGAAAGCGGTTGCTGAAGACAAAATGGGACGTCTGAAAGATGTCAGACGTGAAGTCGATTTCATCCTTGAACGCAAAGATGAGTGCGGTATCCTGCTGGATCTCAATGCCAAAGGCGAGATCCCGGAACGCATCACCCACAATGACACCAAGCTCAACAACGTGCTGCTCGACAGTGAAACCGGCAAAGCCGTCTGCGTGATCGACCTTGACACCGTCATGCCCGGATTGATTCACAACGATTTCGGCGACATGGTGCGTACCAGCACCAGTCCGGCACTGGAAGACGAGAGGGATCTCAACAAAGTTTACATGCAGTTTGACATGTTTGAAGCTCTTCTGCGCGGCTATCTGGATACCGCTTCCGGATTCCTCACTCCGGCTGAAAAACATTATCTGCCCTTCAGCGGAAAACTCATCACTCTTGAGATCGGGACCCGTTTCCTGACTGATTATCTTGAAGGCGATGTTTATTTCAAGGTCCACCGTGACGGTCACAACCTTGACCGCTGCCGCACCCAGATAAAACTGGTCCAGTCCATTGAGGAACAGTTTGACAGAATGATGAAACTTCTGGAAACGCTCTGACCGGAACGTTCCCAAGGTGATAAAAAAAGTACACACCATAGTCTGCGGTTCGGGACCTGCCGGACTTGCAGCGGCACTTGCCTCGGTCAGACAGGGCAGACGGACTCTTCTGGTTGAAAAAAATCCGGAAACCGCCCGCAAGCTGCTTGCCTCCGGCAACGGCAAGTGCAACTTTTCCAATACTCTGCCGGAAGATGAATTCATGTCATCTTTCGGCAGGAACGGCAGGTTCATGACCAATGCACTGCGGATTTTCGGCAGAGAACAGCTGCTGAAATATTTAAGTTCGCAAAAGGTACATCACACGGTAGTGGATAACATGTATTACTTTCCCGCCTCGCTGAAAGCAGCAGATGTAAGGGATGCTTTCCTTTTGACGGCGCGGGAGCTCGGACTGCTTGTAAAAAATGGTACGGCAGTAAAACATCTTTGTATTGCAGACGGCAGTATTTCCGGAGTTGAATTTGCAGACGGAACAAATTGTGCGTGTCAGAAAGTTATCCTTGCCACCGGCGGCAGTGCCATGCCGCAGCTGGGCAGTTCATCATCCGGGCTGCGTATGGCAGCAGAATGCGGTCACAGTATCACCCCTCCGCTTCCGGCAATGGCTCCGTTGTTTCTCCGGGAGGAATGGATAAAAAACTCAAGCGGCATATCAATGCCGGATGCTGAAATCACCTTGAAAAGCGGCAATTCTTCGACAGTAAGCCGCGGTACGCTTTTATTCACCCATGACGGATTTTCCGGTATGGCGGCACTCAATATTTCAGATCCGGCATACCGTTCTTTTGAAAACAAGCCGCAGAAGACTGCGCTTTTTGTCAACTTTCTCGCCGGAAAAAGTGTTCATGATTACCGTGAATTGCTTGAAAATTTCAAATCGTCCGAACCGGATAAACTGCTCAAGTCGTGTTTATGCAGTATATTTCCGCGCACACTTGCCGGCAAGTTGAGTGAACTCTGTCAGCTTGACGGAGTAAAAAACCGGGAACTCAAGAACCAAACGCTGGAAACCACAGCACGTTTTCTTGCTTCAGTACCGATCACGCTTTCCGCGCCCTGCCCGATGTCAAAAGCCATGGCGATGTCAGGCGGAGTAAGTTTGAAAGAGGTCGATCCTGCAACCTTTGAAAGCCGTTTGGTCAACGGACTGTATTTTGCCGGAGAGGTGCTTGATCTGACCGGTCCCTGCGGTGGCTTCAACATACAGTTTGCCTTTGCTTCCGGATACCTGGCAGGAAACAGCTGACCTGCGCAAGTTTTGTAGCAGGTCAACTCTGATTGCCCGTGGGGGCGGCGGAAAAGCTGTCATACCTTGCCGGTATTGCGGTGCGCCGCGATGATATGCCACAGCGGTATTGACTGCGCGATTGTTTACCCGCACGGATCATCTCTGGCGGTGCAGAGAAATCACAGTATTCACATTTGCATCACATCCTGCGGAGTTGGTTTTCGATTTCCTCCCGGTAATTCTGCATCCAGTTCCAAAAATTTGCCGGGGTGGAAAAACCAAGTTCAAAAGCAATTTCCTTTTGCTTTATTCCGATGGAAAGAGCTTTGACAGTATAGGCAACACGTACCTCATTTATGTAATCCCCGACAGTTATTCCGGTCATTTTTTTAAATCCGTGTACGATGTAATCGCGGCTGTATCCTGTCAGCTGCTCAAACTGTTTGAGCGAACAATTTCTGCCGTGCTGGACCTCGATATGCTGTTTGATCATTTCGATGACAGAGACAAAACTGTTTTTCCACGATCCCTTATCCTCAAGCAGCAGACAGCTTTCCTCAAGTATCAGATTGATGGTATTACGCATGTAATTAAAAATAAACTTTTCATCAGTTTTTCCGGATTCGATCAGCAGATTCCACTTGCGGTTTATCAGCTGATTGAGGTCATTGGGATAATAAATACGCGGAAACATGATCCTCGCCAATCCGTTTTCAACCTTCAGACATGCGGCCTCCAGATATTTTTTTCTCAAAAATATCCAGAGGTGTATCAGATCATTATCTCCCGGAATGTAACGGTACCAGTGCGGAACCATGGAGTCGATCATAAACAGATCCCCCGGTTTAGTCTTATATACGCCATTATTGAGCCGGAAATAATTGCTGCCTGAAATCACAAACAGCATTTCCTTTTCCTGATGGCGGCTGTTCACCACCCGGGTATTTCCGCATTTTTCAGGATTTTCGACTGCGGAATATTGAGTATAGATCCGGCTCACACCGTTAGCAAGGCATGTTCTGATTTCATCCATAACCACAAAAAACCAAATTAAAGTATTTTTAACAATATACGCAGTATTGCTCTATCAAAATCCAAGTAGTATAATATATACCAGACACCAGAAATATTCAAACGGAGAATAATAAATGAAAAGCAATGAGCGATCTTTTTCCTTGCAATGTATTGCAAGGAAGTCCATGGACTTCACGCTTATCGAACTTCTCGTGGTCACTTCACAACACTGCCGTGATTTTTTCAGAGGCTTTATTTGTACGGATCAGTACGGATGTGTACGGAAACATACGGAGAGTGCCGCTCACAAAAATACGTCGCATCATACTTTCAAAGCAAGTGCTTCATGTACTGCACATAACTCTTGTTTTGCGTCAGCAAAAACTTTTTCGCTTTTCTTGAAAAGGAGAGAGGGGTGTGGGGAGAGGGGAGAAACTTCTTTTCCCGGGAAAAGAAGTTTTTCCTCTCTCCCCGCCGCCCATTTCACCCTTATCGAGCTGCTGGTTGTAATTGCGATCATCGCGATACTTGCGGCGATGCTGATGCCTGCGCTGCAGCAGGCGCGGGAAGCCGGACGGCGCAGCAGTTGTATGTCTAATCTGAAACAGATCGGAGTTGCCTATCAAAGCTATGCCACTGACAATGGTGATTATCTGCCGGTTTTTGCAGCAAATGGAACAAACATGCATCTGTACAGATGGACTTGGACTCTGATGCCTTATCTGGGAGTAACTCCGACCAACACAACCAAGTTGCCTTCGTTTGCAAATTGTCCCAGTGCTCCGCCGTGGGACAGCAGCAAACGTCTTTTGAACGATCAATATCTGCTGTCACGTTACGGGGCAAATTATGATGCAGGCATCGTTATGTCAGGAGGTTGGAATGTAAAAAAAATGGGATCTTACAAATACCCGTCATTGTTTGTTCCGATGGCTGAACTCAACGGTTCCTACAGATGGTTCCGTTGGCACAGTTCTTATGTAAAATATATTGAAGTAAAAGCTCATCCGACCGGTTCAAACTATCTGCGTCTTGCAGGAAACGTGGATCATCACCGGTTGCGCGAGGGAGATACTCTGGATATGAACCCTGAATATAAAAACTGGTTCAGTTACGTGCACAAATAAAACAAAGGATTACTTATGAAAAAATCATTACTCGTTGCGCTGCTGTACACAGCAGTACTGTTACCGCTTCATGCCGTCGATCTCATAAAAGACGGAAAACTCACCTTTGATGCGGTGGTTCTTTCTCCCAAGGCTTATTCCGTCATGGTTCATGCGGCAAATGAGATCGTTTATCATCTGAAACTTGCCACCGGTCAGACGCTTCCGGTCATCTCCGACCGGGAAGTAAAAAGCGGCGGACGGTATATTTTCATCGGCAACTGCTGGCACAATAACAAACTCAATACGGCAAAACTCGACACCAATGCCGGTATCATAGAAATCGGCAGCAAATTCATCAAAATCGCCGGAAAAGACGGCAGACGTAAATACGGATCCCCAAACAACAGTGCAGGAACTTTGTTTGCCGCATACGAATTTCTGGAAAAATTCATTGGTGTCCGCTGGATATGGCCGGGCAAAAGCGGTGAAATCGTTCCCCAACACAAAAATCTGGTGCTGAAAGAGCAGAAAACAGTGGTTGTTCCGGTGCTGAAATCCAGCAGGTGGCGCACCGTGCAGAAACGTCCGGAAACCTGGAGTTCCGCACAAATCCGCGACCGTTTTTACGCCGATCAGAGATCGTGGATGCTCCGTCACAGATTTGTTTCGTTCTCATTTTACGACAACGGTCACGCTTTCGGAAAATATTTTACCCGTTACGGGAAAACCAATCCGGAGTTTTTCAGTCTGCTTCCTGACGGTACCAGACGTCCCAATCCTTACATGTGGAGCAAAGGATATCCGCGCGATGTGAGCATGTGTACCACCTCGACCGGACTGATAAAGACCATTGTCAAAAATTACATCGCAGCCCAAACGCCGAACCGCATGATAAACGTCAATGAAAATGACACTGCAGGTGAATGTGTCTGCTCCGCCTGTCTGAAGGCAGATAACTCCAATATTCCGGATGATGTACGTCTGAAGAAAGCAAAAGAGCTTTTTGCCCAAAAACAGAGAAACTGGGAATACGATTCTCTCGGAAGTCTCTCTGACCGTTATGCATCATTCTATCTTGCCGTACAGAAAGAGGCTGAAAAGCAGAATATCAAAAATCCGGTGGTTGCAGGATTGATCTACGCAAATTACAGCGAACCGCCCACAGACAAAATCAAACTCAATAAGCGTATCCATCTGCGTTTCTGCCCGCCATACATGTATCCGTGGACCCAAAAGAAAATTGATGAATACAAGAAGATCTGGGGCGGCTGGGCAAAAGCCGGAGCATCTTTGCAGTTCCGTCCGAACTACACGCTTGACGGAAACTGTTTTCCGGTACAGTATCACGAAGCATTCTATGACATGTATACCTTCTCTGCCAAAAACGGAATGGTCGCAGTCGATATGGATTCCTACACAGGACACCCAGGCGCACAGGGACTGGTCAATTTCGTGATCGCCACTCTCAATCATGACCGGGATACAAAACTTGATGTCATGAAAGATGAATTCTACTCTGCTTTCGGAGCGGCAAAAGACAAAGTAAAAGAATACTTTG
>JAZSGR010000122.1:0-7326 GCA_045532825.1 Victivallaceae bacterium
CGGCAGCAAGTGGCTGATGAGCTCCAATGATACCGGATATGTCTTCGAAGAGGTCTGGGCGTATGTTGCAGGTTTGAAGATCCGTTTTGACGTAGTCATCACCGACTGTACCGGCGGTATACGTGATGCCCGTGACGGCCACATGAGCGGAAAATATGTCATCGAAACCAAACAGCGGCTGGAAAACATGGGGTGTGTTGATAAAGACACACAGTATTTCATCAATCACTTTTCGCACAACGGCAGACTGACACATGCCGAACTTGAGGCACATTACAATCCCTATGGTATCCGGGGCGGCTATGACGGTCTGGAAATCGAATACTGATAACAACTCTGTACCGGACAGGATATAAAACAATGCCATCTGATTTCGTTCATCTTCATCTGCACACCCATTACAGTATGCTGGATGGTGCCTGCACCGCTTCCGGACTGGTCAAACTTGCACAGGAAATGGATATGGATTCCATCGCCATCACCGACCACGGTTATGTCGGCGGTGCGGAGGAGTTCCACCGGGTGCTTTCCAAAGCCGGAATGAAACCCATCGTCGGCTGCGAAGCGTATGTCTCACCCACCAACCGTTTCGATCATACCGCAAGTGTTCCGCATATCAAAGGTCACCATCTGGTACTTCTCTGCGAGAATGAGACCGGATACAAAAACCTCTGCAAACTCATATCCGAGGCGTGGCGCAACGGAATGTATTACAAGCCGCGTATGGATAAGGAGATCCTGAAGGAGTACCACGAGGGGCTTATTGCACTTTCAGCCTGTATCGGAGGAGAGATCCCCAGTCTGTTCCTTGACGGCAATGACAAGGCGGCGGAAAAATCCCTTGATGAACATCTTGAGATCTTCGGACCTGACAACTTTTTCCTTGAGATCATGGATCACGGAATGGAGGAGGAACGTCTGGTCAACAAAAAGATCATCGAACTGGCGCGCCGCCGTAATATCCCGCTGGTGGCGACCAATGACGTCCACTATCAGAGACGCGAAGATGCCGAAGCTCATGAGGTGATGCTCTGCATCCAGACCGGAGCGAAATTGAGCGAACCGCACATGAAGTTTTCCGCACCGGAGTTTTACTTCAAAAGTCCGGATGAGATGAAGAAGCTGTTTGCGGAGGTTCCGGAAGCGATAACCAATACCCGGGTGATCGCCGACCGCTGTGCTGTTGATCCGGTCAAATTCCGCTACGGCGAGAACCATTATCCGGTGTTTTATCTTCCGGACGGTTCTGTTCCCAACGGTCAGACCCTGCGTGAGATCTGTCTGGACAACATGATGATGCGCTACGATTTCGACGGCCGCAAGGAAAATCTCAATGATTATGAAAAATCCATCATCGACCGCATGGATTATGAGCTGGGCATCATCGAGCGTACCGGTTTCTGCAGTTATTTCATGGTGGTGTCGGACTTTATCCGTTACGGCAAAAATATCGGTGTGCCGGTAGGTCCCGGACGCGGTTCCGGTGCAGGCAGTCTGGTGGCGTATCTTACGCTCATCACCGATATCGACCCCATGCGTTATGGTCTGCTGTTTGAACGTTTCCTCAACCCTGAACGTGTAAGTCCGCCTGACTTCGATATCGACTTCTGTGAAAAACGCCGGGTGGAGGTGATCGAATACGTCCGTCAGAAATACGGATACGACAACGTGGCGCAGATCTGTACCTACGGTCAGCTCAAGGCGAAAGCGGTGGTGAAAGACGTTTCCCGGGTCATGGGACTTGATTTCGATGCCGGAAATAAACTTACCAAAATGATCCCCGATGAACTCAAAATGACCGTCAGCAAGGCGATTGAACAATCCGAAGAGCTTGCCGCACTCATTGAAAGTGATCCCAGAGTAAAGGAGGTTTTCGACTTTGCCAGGGTCCTTGAAGGATTGAACCGTCAGACCGGCGTGCATGCTGCCGGTGTCATCATCGGCGATCAGCGGCTGGATAATCTGGTCCCGCTTTCCCGCAGTGCCACCGGTGATATGGTGGTGCAGTATCCCAAAGAGCCGTGTGAAAATCTCGGTCTGCTGAAAATGGACTTCCTCGGTCTGCGTACTCTCACGATCATCCGCAATGCGCTGGATATGATAAAAGAGCAGCACGGGGTGGATATAAATCTCTCGAAACTGCCGCTGGATGATAAAAAGACCTACGAAATGCTTCAGCGCGGTGATACTATTGCTGTGTTCCAGCTTGAATCCGGCGGCATGCAGAACCTGTGCCGCAGCTTCGGAGTTGAAACGATCGAGCATATCATCGCTCTTGTGGCATTGTACCGTCCCGGTCCGATGCAGTTTATTCCGCAGTTCATCGCCCGTAAGAAAGGTACCGAGGAGATCATCTACGATCATCCGAAAATGGAGGAATACCTCAAAGAGACCTACGGTATCATGGTTTATCAGGAGCAGATCATGCAGGTCGTGCAGGCTCTCGCCGGATTCAGTCTCGGCGGTGCCGATATCCTGCGCCGCGCCATCGGTAAGAAGAAAGAGGATGTCATGAAGGAACAGCACCTGAAATTCGTCGAGGGCTGTGCAAAAACCAACAATATCCCTGCCGAACTTGCCGAAGTCATCTGGGAAAAGATCAAGTTGTTCGCAGGTTACGGTTTTAACAAATCCCATTCCGCCGCATACGGAGTCGTCTCTTATCAGACGGCTTATCTCAAAGCCAATTATCCGGTGGAATTCATGGCGGCGGTGCTCACCAGTGAAATCGAAAACGCGGAGAAACTGGCTTTCCTTATCACCGCCTGCCGCGAAATGGGTATCAAGGTGCTGCCGCCGGATATCAATTCAAGCGGTATCAGCTTCTCTGTCGACTCCGGCAAGATCCGTTTCGGACTCGGTGCGATCAAGGGTGTGGGCGAAGTCGCCGCCTCAAAGATCATCGAAAGCCGTAAAAAAGAGGGTGTATTCACCAGTTTCCAGGATTTCTGCGAGCGTTGCGGTACGGACGTCAACTCCCGC
This sequence comes from Victivallaceae bacterium, assembly GCA_045532825.1. Classification (GTDB taxonomy): domain Bacteria; phylum Verrucomicrobiota; class Lentisphaeria; order Victivallales; family Victivallaceae; genus UBA1784. Next base: position 2,983 of record JAZSGR010000122.1, read on the forward strand.
ATGCTGGAACACCTGACCCGTGCCGGTGCGCTTGACGGTCTGGGATTGCGCCGTTCACAGATCCTTGCCATTGCCGAACCCATGATGAGTTTCGCCGCACAGAAAGCCAAAGACAAGGCTGCCGGACAGGGATCTTTGTTCGATATGTTTGCCGGTGACGATGCCGCAAGCCAAGCATGTTCGATCCCGATCCCGGATATTCCGGAATTCGACTGGGAGGATGTCCTCAAAAACGAAAAGGAACTGCTGGGATTTTACGTTTCAGGTCATCCGCTCGAATCCAACAGTGAACTGGTCAACGCCTACGGTACTCCGATCCGCATGCTGGGAGATATGGCTGACGGCACTCCGCTGCGCCTTGCCGGAATGCTTTCCGGATTTACCAAGAAGTTCAGCAAGACCAGCAACAAACCCTTCGGGGTGATAACGCTTGAAGACTTTGACTCCTCCTGCGAGTGCATGGTTTATGAGCGCGCACTGGATGCCATGACCAAGGCAGAGATTCCGACCGATCCCGGCACACCGCTGCTGCTGGAGATCAATGTAAGCAAACGCGATGAAAATGAACGTCCCCGGGTGGTCGTAGACAAAGTGCATCTGCTTACCGATGCACCGGAAAACTTCACTGAAGAGCTTTACCTGCATGTGTTTGAAAAGAAAACCACTCCCGAACAGCAGAATGCTCTTGCCGGACTGGTGAAACAGTATCCGGGAGAAGTGAAACTTTTCGTCTGCTTTGTGCGTGAGGATGATTCTGTGATCTTCATAGAATCCGGAACATCCGTCAACCCGACTGCAAAATTTCTGAAAGGTGTGACACGGATACTGGGTAAAAACTCATTCCGTATCAAAGCCAAACCGGTGCGCCGTCCGGCTCCGAAACGTTGGAAGAAGCCGGAAAACGAAGCGGAAACATCACAGAACTGATCCGGTATTCTGATGATCTCTGCGATAATAAAATATCCGGCAATATCGGCAATGCTTGCTGCGGCAGTCATTCTGGCGGCAGCGGCGGCGTTCCTGCCTGCCGCGCCGGTCTGGATAACCGATAACGGCAACAAGTACATGATAATGCGTAATTTTGCCGCGACCGGCAGTCTGGAGATCTCCCACCGGATACCGGAAGTGTTTCCCACCGGCGGTTTCCACTTTGTCCGTACAGAAAAAGGATACCGCAGTTTTTATCCGGAGATCTTTCCGGTGCTGACATCTTACGTTTACCGTTTTACCGGCGGCTACGCAGTCACGGTGATCCCGTTGCTGTGCGGAGTACTGCTTGCCGGTGCGGCAGCCGGGGCATTCCGTTCGTTCACTGCCGGAATGCTGACACTTTTTGCCGCGCCATGCTGCTTTTACAGTCTGCTGTTATGGGAGATGATCCCCGCCGTGCTTGCCGGATTTGCCGGAGTCATGCTGCTGCGGGACAGGAAATTTTCAGCAGGCGGCATCGTCCTCGGACTCGGATTGTTTCTGCGGGAGGAACTTTATTTTCTCGGAGCCGCAGCCGGAGCTGTCCTGCTGTTTCAGAAGCAGTGGAAAGCACTCCTGTGTCTTTCCGGCGGATTTATCTGCGGCATGATCCCGGTATGGCTGGTGCAATATATTCTCACCGGACACGTTCTCGGATTTCACGGGGCGAATTATTATCTCAACAACCGCACCGGATTTGATCTCAAAGAGGAGATAGCCGGCGTTTTCTGGAATTATTATCATCATCTGTTCCGTTTTGAAACGGCACGTTATCTGTTGATCCCGGTGATTTTTATGCTTCTTACAGCTCTTTGCCGCAGAGGTGATAAGATCCGGCAGGTCAGGCTCCTTATCATTTCCGGAGCCGGAGTGCTTTTTTTATGCGGAGCGGTGAAGTTCATGACCAGTTCCGGACTGTGCTATGCAAGTACGGTCAATGCCGGATTTATATCCACTCTGCCGCTGTGCTGGCTCTTCTGGTGCTGCTGGAAGGATATGCTGTTTTCCGGTCCGTGGAAAAACCGTTTCCTTGCCGGAGTGGTCATCGCATACACGCTTCTGGTCCCGCCCTTGATGACCCGGCACGATGTCGGACTCTTCTGGGGTGCGCGGCATTTTCTTTTCATCATGCCTTTTGCAGTGTATCTTTCACTCAAGGCATTGAAGTTCATGCCGCAGAGAAAATATCTTCTGTGCGCTCTTGCTGCATTGTCGCTATTCTGGCAGTTCTGCGGATTTTCGGCATTGTCACAGGTGTCTGAGGAGTCTTCCGCTTTCACCCGTTCAGTACTTGCCTACTCTCCGCAGATCGTTGCCAGCGACGTGTTTTTTCTGCCGGAACAGGCTCCTGAATTGTTTTTTGAACGTACCTTTTGCGGGATATCCGGAGAAAAGCAGCTTGATGAGCTTGTGAAATACATGAAAAAGAACAAAATCAAAGATTTCGTATTCATCAGTTCCCCGCGCCGGGCACAGCTGGGCAGGAAGGCTGTGCAAAAACTTGAACGTATGACGGTCGTGAAAAACTTCTCCCGTTTCCGATCCGGATCATCCGGTTTTATGGATATGGTGATAATGGAACTTCAGCTGGTCGACCGCAGATGACAGGCTGATGAAAAAATGCAGTTTTACCGTATTTTAAATGCAAATAATGAAAAATATTGAAAAAAAGCGGTGATTTTTCCAAAAAACAGTTTGAAATTGTGAAGATTGGATATACTTTTAGCTTTTGTCGTTCTTTGCCGGAGCGGCACATTTGACTGAAATATCATTTTGTTATGCATTCCGGTATCGGTGCAGTCAAGTGTGTTATCCGGTCGGAGGTCGCCGGTTCCATAGATATAAAAAAAGTCTGCCGCAAGGTGCGGCAGCAGAAGACAACCAAGAAAGGTTGAGCCATGAGGATCGACATTTCTGATTACTACACTCCATCAGAGTGGCAGTTGTTCCGTGACGAAGCAAAGAAGCACGAAACGCCTTTTCTTCTTGTCAATCTTGACATCATCCGGAAAAATTATGAGGATCTGACGAAGTTTTTTCCGTTTGCCAAGGTCTATTATGCGGTAAAATCCAATCCTGCGGATGAGGTTTTGAGTCTGCTGCGGGATCTGGGATCGAATTTTGATGTCGCTTCAAGATACGAAATGGATAAGCTGCTGGCACTCGGGGTCACGCCCGACCGTTTGAGCTACGGCAATACGATCAAAAAAGCGGCGGATATCCGTTACTGCTACGAAAAGGGTATCCGTCTGTTTGCAACTGACAGTGAAACCGATTTGCGCAACATCGCAAGAGAGGCACCCGGATCAAAGGTTTTCTGCCGTATTCTGACCGACGGCAGCGAGACCGCCGACTGGCCGCTTTCACGCAAATTCGGATGCCATCCGGATATGGCGATCGACCTCATCATCCTGTCGAAAGAACTCGGACTTGAACCTTACGGAATAAGTTTTCATGTCGGTTCCCAGCAGCGTGAGATCGGTGCATGGGACTCCGCTATCGCCAAGGTGAGATATATCTGTGACTATCTTGAGGGAGAGGGTATCAAACTCAAGCTCATCAATATGGGTGGAGGTTTCCCGGCAAATTATATCAGCAAGACCAACGATATGACGGTCTATGCCGAGGAGATCACCCGTTATCTTGAAGAGGACTTCGGCGATGAACTGCCGGAGATCATCCTGGAACCCGGACGCTCCCTGGTCGGCGGTTCCGGCGTGATCGTAAGCGAAGTCGTGCTTATCAGCAAAAAGTCCTCCACCGGTGTCGACCGCTGGCTGTATCTTGATGTCGGCAAGTTCAACGGTCTGGCTGAAACCTGGGATGAAAGCATCAAATATCCGCTGTACTGCGAAGCGCGCGGCGAACCGTGCGAGGATTTTATCATCGCAGGTCCCACCTGTGACAGTCAGGATGTGATGTATGAATACTTCCGTAATCCGCTTCCGGCATACATCAAGCCGGGCGACAAGGTGTACTGGTTCAGCTGCGGAGCGTATACCACCAGTTACGCTTCTGTGGAATTCAACGGATTTCCGCCGCTGAAAGCCTATTTCGTCAGCGAAAACAGCAAGTAATACTGCTTGCAGAATAAACATGCGCTGCTCCGGCTCTGCCGGTATTGCAGCGCATGTTTTGTATAGCCGGTCATGACTGATACCCCGTGGGGGCGGCGGTCGGTTGCGCACCAGCATCATAACGCCGCCTTGCCCTGCGGGGGGCGGCGGAAGAGCTGTTATGCCTTAACGGTAATGCTGCGCAAGTTTTGTATAGCCGGTCATGCCTGACAGGTTCGTGGGGGCGGCGGCCGGTTGCCGGCAGCACCATAACGCCGCCTTGCCCTGCGGGGGGCGGCGGAAAAGCTGTCATACCTTG
>JAZSGR010000102.1:0-3872 GCA_045532825.1 Victivallaceae bacterium
AAACAGCATTAAAAGTTGCTTTTTTTTTACATTTGAGCGTACGGTGCCTGATCGGTAACGCAGCGCAAGTATTGTATAGCCGGTCATGTCTGACAGGTTCGTGGGGGCGGCGCATGAAATGAGAATAATGAGAGTTATGAGAATTATGAGAGTAATGGGTAAATGGTGCGCCGCGCTTTTTTTGCCGTCAGGGTACTGACCGCGCGCATTTTCACCCGCACGGCTAATTTCGGCGGCGCAGAGATCTCATAAATCTCATAGTTCCCATTATTCCCATAACTCTCATCAAACCGCCGCCCCCAAGCGGCTGTCATACAGCAGCGGTCATACTGCATTGGTGCATAACCGGTCAGGTATGCTAGCCCCGGCGGCGCAAGAGCAGTTACAGCTTGTTGGTATCGCCGCGCAGACTTACTCATCCGCCTTGCGGACACTTTCGCGTTCGATCAGGGTGAACGGTATCTTTATGCTTTGCGGTATGGTTTTCTTTGCCAGCATCAGACTCATGGAGTCCGCCGCGGTCTTGGCAAGCAGTTCAAAATTCTGCCGTATGGCGGTGACCGGAGGAGAAAAAACGGCATTACTGCGGCTGTCCTCAAGTCCCATGAGGGAAATATCTTGAGGTATCCGGTATCCGGCGGCTTTCAGCAAATGCCCCAGGCGGGTGGAATAGGTTTCGCTGGCGCAGAAACAGGCATCGGGTTTTGCTTCAAGTATCGTTTGCAGCTTGTTTTCACCCTCATCCCAGTGCATCTCCAGATGCATGCTTTCATGGTCCTGCCCGGTATCAAGGCAGAATTTACGGAATTCTTCCAACCGCTCCGCCGCTTCCGGAGAGTTTTCGGTAACGGTCGATACATAAAATATCCTGCGGCATCCACGGTCACGCAGATACTTCAGTGCCAGCCGGATTCCGTGCGGATCGGAGATGATGCGCGGAACATTTTCCAGCGTATTTGATGCCGCATTCAGCGTCAGGACCGGAATGGCAAAGTGCTGCGGCAGAAATTTTTCCAATCCCTCGCGCCAGACCAGTGAGAGGATGCCGTCGAACATGTGATCTCCCAATATGGCGATATCCTGATGGGAAATCAGCTGAAGTCTGAATCCGTGCCGGTGGAACTCGTTTTCCAGACAGGGCAGCAGACTCTCAAGATAGCCGGAAAAATTGAATGACGGTACGATCACTGCGATATTGTGTTTTTCGTGAAGCGGCAGCAGATACCCCTTTTTCTGTGCTTCGCGCAGCACCTTGTGCCGGGTCTCCGTACGGACATTCCGGTGACCGGATAATGCCCGGTGTACCGTTGAAGCCGCAAGCCCCAATTCTGCCGCAAGTTTACGGATCGTGATTTTGTCAGACATAATGTTTTTCTCCTGCAGTTTAATCTATCATCATTCATGAATTTTTGCAAATTCTGTTCCAAATGTTCCATGCAAAAAACTGTAAAAAAAGTTGATTTATCAAAAGAACGCCTGTAAATTATCCGTTGAAAACCAATCATACATGGGATTTTACTATGGAATTTTTACCTGGAAGCAATGAATTTCTGGTCGGCTGCAACTACTGGTCGAGCGAAGCCGGGATACGCATGTGGAAAGACTGGTCCGCAGAATCGATCGAAAAAGATTTTGCTGCGATGAGATCCTGCGGAATGAATACGGTGCGGCTTTTTCCGCTCTGGTCGGATTTCCAGCCGGTCACCTGGGCATGCAAATGTGCAGGAGCCCAGGTGGAACTGGTCATGCCTGACGGCTCACCGCTGCCGGAACACGGTCCGGCACACTGGGGATTGAGTGAGGTCATGCTGGAGCGTTTCCGCAAAGTTGCCGATCTTGCACTTGAATATGATCTTAAAATCATCGTCGGACTCCTTACCGGCTGGATGAGCGGAGCATTGTTTGTTCCTCCCGCCCTGGCGGACAAAGATCTTTTCACGCATCCGGATGCGCTGTATCTGGAAACACTTTTTCTGCGCGGTTTCGTTTCAGAAATGAAAGATCACCCGGCGATCATCGCCTGGGAACCGGGCAACGAATGCAACTGTCTGGGAAAATGCACTGATCCGGTGGCAAGCTGGAACTGGATAAATCTCATTGTTTCCACCATACGCCTTGCCGACCCCACACGTCCGGTTTATTCCGGCATGCACGGTTCCTCAACCGATCCGGCTGCGGTCTGGAATATGCGGATACAGGGGGAACTTACTGATGCGCTCACCACTCATCCCTATCCCTCCTTTACTCCGGGATGCGGCAGAAGTGCGCTCAATACCATTCCTGCGGTATATCATGCGGCGGCGGAAACGCTTTATTATCAGGCTTCAGGAAAACCTGCATTCATCGAGGAGATCGGTTCATTCGGTCCGGAATATCTTTCAGATGAGCGTACGGAAGCCTACTGCCGCACGGTGCTTTATTCGGCATACGCTCACGGTCTGGGCGGAATGGTCTGGTGGTGTGCATTTGCTTTCGACAAATGTGCGGAGCAGTTTCCCTACAACTGGGTGGCGCTGGAACGTGATCTTGGAGCAAGCGATGCCGACAGGGTCCCGCGCGGTGCCGCCCGGGCGATGAAGTCTTTCGTGCAGGACAGCGGAAAACTTCCTTACGGCAGACTCCCGATGCGCCGGGTGGACTGCATCGTGCTTTCTTCGGTACAGGATAAGCGTTCGATGTGGCTGAGTGCCTTCGGCAGTTTCATTTTAAGTACCCAGGCGGGATTTTCGATCGGATACAGCGATCAGCTTTCGCGCGATGAGCTGCCGCAGTCAAAGTTCTACCTGATACCGTGCATTACCGGATACAGTGCGGTACCGCTGATGAAATACCGTCAGCTGCTCAAAGCCGCATCGGAGGGGGCAACGGTATGTTTTACTGCGGGCAGCGGCATGCTGCAGCCGTTCGGTGCAAACTTCGGCTGCCAAGTCGACTACCGCGCTGAATTGCCGGAAAAGGTCAGGTTCACGATCGACGGTGAGGAAGATATTTTTGAAGTTGACTCCCCGGTCACCAGACGGTTGATTGCAGACGGCTGTGAGGTACACGGCAGGGATATGGCGGGCAATCCGGTGCTGATTTGTCAGCGTCACGGCAAAGGACGGCTTATTTACCTCAATGTTCCGCTGGAACAGTCTGCGATAACTGCGGAATGCAAGCTGTATAAAGTCTACCGCAAGATCGCGCAGCTTGCCGGAATGGAACTGCCGGAAAAAGCTCCGGAGATCGGTATCACGCACCACGAACTGCCGGAGGGCGGTGAAATACGCATTGCGATCAACTATGCCGATTATGAAGTTGACGGATTCAAACCCAATGAAATAAAAATCGAAAACATCTGAACAGGGAGGTAACACAAAATGAAAAGACATGTATCAGAAATGTCGGGAACTGCAAAACCTGCCGCTGAAAGCAGAAACAACTCCGCGCTCATTGAATTAAAAGAAGTCATTCCGCAGTTCTGCCGCCGTTTCATAACACAAACCGTTTTTGCGTCAGCAAAACAGAATTCGCTTTTCTTGACCCTCCGCCGCCCTGCGGGCTATGGAGGGCAGGAAGGTAAAACCAGTCCTTATAATACTTGCGAAGCAAACGCTTCATGTACTGCACATAATGCCGTTTTTGCGCCAGCAAAAACTTTTTCGCTTTTCTTGAAAAGAGAAAGGGGGCGCGGGGGAAAGAGAAAAACCTCTTTTCCCGTGAAAAGAAGTTTTCCTCTGTCCCCCACACACACAGCTTTCACTTTGATCGAGCTTCTCGTTGTTATTGCAATTATTGCGATACTTGCGGCGATGCTGATGCCGGCATTGCAGCAGGCGCGTGAGCGCGGACGCACCATATCATGTGTTTCCAATCTGCGTCAGCTTTACAAT
>JAZSGR010000015.1:0-3689 GCA_045532825.1 Victivallaceae bacterium
TGTGAAAGTTGTTCAAACTGCGGTGGCGCATCGCGGGCAATCTCGAGCCTTGCGCCTGTGCCGGTTTGGTCGTGTACAAAGGTACACTCCCGCACCGTACTCGGCGCAAAACTCGACCTTGCTCCACGCTGCATCCACCGACCGCAGACAGAACCGTTTCTTGAGCTTAAAAACATGCTGTGTGATATATTTTAATTGAGAAAAACATATCTGAATAAGGATAAAATATAAATTTTTCACAAAATTTCGGACATTATCAATTTTTTTAAAAAGTCCAAAATTCTGTGTTTCTGGACAAAGTGGACAAAACAGCCGGCTGTTTTCAAGAAACGCCAACCGGATGTCCATTATGTCCATACCGCTCCATAAAGTCCATTGAAACGCAGATTTTTGTCAGTTCAATGGTAATACATGTTTATGTCACAATCCGTCGGGGAGACAGTTTTTAAAATCCCATACTTCTGAAAGTATCGGTCATGCGTCTGATCGAGTAGCCGCCAGCCGGAGCCATCAGCTTTCCTGCCCAGTTAGTTCCGTCGTCAAAGCAGACTTCGGTCTGGTATTCGATTATGCGCGGACATGAGAAGAGTTCCGGCATGAGTTTCTGCCAGTCGATCGTGCCGTCCTTCGGCATGGCGTGAAGGTCACTGTAACCGTTGTTATCGTGGATATGGCAGGTGACGATGTGATCCTTGAGCATTCCGATGGCATCGTTTTCCCATTCGATGCCTTCCCACCAGCAGTTGCGGAAACCTTCGCTGAAATTGCTCTTTTCCTTGCCCGGATGGTATTCCATCAAATTGGCGTGACCGGTATCATAACAGACTCCGACAAAAGGATTTCCGGCATACTGATCTATCAGTTTGAGGGTTTCTTTCGCTGAGTTGGGTTTTTCAAAACTGTTTTCGACAGCGATGATGATGCCGAGTTTCTCCGCTTCCGGCAGGATTTTATCCATCGTTTCGCGGGCGAGCGGACGGATTTTTTCCAAAGGAACTTTATCGAAGCAGTAGTGATATGCTCCCATGTGGATCGGATAAGTCCTGCAGCCGAATTCCGCAGCTATCCGCAGTGCACGGATATGGGTGTCGAACATTTTTTCGCGGCATTCACGGCTTTCGGGGATGTTGAGGTCGTACTCTTTGCCGTAAGGTGCGTGTATGGCGGAAAATTCAACCTGCATCTCTTTGCATATTTTGCGCAGAAAATCCACACGTTCGCGGTTTTTCAGCATCTCGCCGATCAACGGGCAGGTGATGACAAATTTATCAGCTCCGTTGTCAATGAATTCACGGACCGCTGAACGGAACATTTTTTCGTTCAGTCCGGTCCAGTAACTGTAAAAATAATGAAGATCTTTTTTCATGATTATCACCAGTGGTTGAATGAACAGACCTCTTCCAGTGGTTTGCGTACTTTGTTTACTGCAGTTTTTTCAGCGGCATATCCGATCGCCAGCACCAGTCTTGCTTCACATCCGGAGGGTATACCGAAATACTTCTCCATTTTCTGCTGATCGTTCATGCCGATCATACAGGTATCCAGACCGAGGGTGAAGGCTTCGTGACACATGTTCATGCATGCGGCACCGATGTCGCCCTGTGCGAAACGCTGACTGTCATGGTAGTGGTTGATCACGGACGGCATTACTTTGGCCGGCTGTTCGACAAAGATGATGAATGCGGAAACCTGATGACGCCACGGTGCGCCGGTAACTCCGCCGTCGACCACGATCGCATCGCAGAGTTTTTCTTTGGCTTCCGGAGAGTCCACAACGATGAATTTCCAGGGCTGTGAGTTGCATCCGCTGGGAGAGAGCCGTCCGGCTTCGACGATCTTGAGCAGATCTTCGCGTGACACCTGTTTTTCGGGATCATAAGCACGGCAGCTTTTTCTTTGTTTCATTATTTCAAGAAAGTCCATTATTTTGTTTTCTCCTGTATCGTAAATATTCAGAGTTTTTGTTTTCTTCATATAGTATAGCACGTTTTTCTTTTTACGGCAAATGTTTTTCAAGTGTTTTTGAGCAATATATGCTTTCTTCGGCTTGACAAATCGTTTTTTCGGAACTAATTTTACCCCGATATATTTTGAAATGGAGCTTGTAATATGGAAAATTTGCTTGAAAATAAAGTGGCGGTCCTCACCGGAGCAGGCGGAGGTATCGGCAGAGCCATCGCAGAAAGACTTGCAGGACTGAAAGTGAAACTGGTCCTGCTCGGCGGAAACAATCTTGAAAAACTTGAAGAAACCCGGAAAGCGGTTGAAAAACACACCTCCTGTCTGCTGCTGCCGGGAAATCTTGCGGAGAACGGATTTATCAAAAATGCCGTTGCCGGAGCCGCCGGATATTACGGAGGCATCGACATACTGATAAACAATGCCGGAACAGCACAGAGTACGCCGTTTGAAGCAATAAGCGAAGAGGAGTATGACAGGATCATGACCATCAATGTGAAAGTTCCTTTTCTTCTTACGCAGAACGCTCTCCCGTATTTGAAAAGATCAGGCTGTGCCACGGTAATAAACATCGCAAGTGTGGTAGCCCATGCCGGATATCCGCTTCAGAGCATCTATACGGCATCGAAACACGCTCTGCTGGGAATGACCAAGAGTATAGCTTCAGAGTATTACAAAGACAATATCCGGGTGCATGCGGTCTCTCCCGGCGGAGTTTATACTGATATGGTGAAAGTTTCGCGTCCTGATCTGAAGCCTGACGGCATGATAATGCCGGAGGATATCGCGGATATCGTGGAGTTTTTCCTTACTCACCGCAGTAATGCGGTCATTGATGAGATACTGGTGCACCGTATAGGCAAGGAACCGTTTCAAGTCTGACGGTGAATGATTTTACTGCGTGTTCCACTCACCGGTCTGAAAAATAGTCGCACCGCAGACATTTATTTATCAGCGTTTATCTGGAAAAGAAAATCGCGAATTGAAATTCATCTTGTCGATGCTATATTACACTGATGATGTATGATTTTGAACTTTATTGGAGATTTGCGTGGTGCTGAAAAAATGAAAAACAAAGACACTTCAGAACATTTGATTCCTCCGCACGGCGGATACGGTAAACTTGTTACCTATAAACTCGGGCTTCTGATCTATGATGCGACTGTCGCTTTTTGTGAACATTATTTTGATCGTAAAGACCGGACTTTTGACCAAATGGTTCAGGCAGCACGGTCAGGTGTGGCAAATATTGTGGAAGGCTCTGAAGCCAGTGCTGGCAGTAAAAAAACTGAACTCAAATTGACCAATGTTGCAAAAGCTTCGCAGGAAGAATTGCTTGAAGATTACCGCTCCTTTTTGCGTCAGCGTAAATTGCCCATGTGGGATGCTCAATCAGTTCACGCACAAACGGTAAGAGAAGCCCGCCCGGAAAACTTGACGCAGCTCCGGCAGCTTATGGCGTGTTTGGTGTCTGACCTGTCGGACAAGTCTGACCAGTCCGACAAGAACGCTGTTAAACAAGAGGTCGCCGCCAATACGATGATCTGTTTGATCAATCAGGAAACATTTCTGCTGGCAAGACAAATATCTCGCCTTGCCGAAGATTTTGAAAAAAATGGCGGCTTTACCGAAAGACTTTACCGCATCCGTTCTGAAAAAAGGAAACAACAGGAGCGAAAATGAAAAAACTTTTTATCTGGAGGGTGTTTTAATTCTCCGGAATAGTTCTC
>JAZSGR010000026.1:0-4204 GCA_045532825.1 Victivallaceae bacterium
GGTTTTGAGAAAATCTCAAGACCTCAAGTCACGCCTGGGGGTAACATAAAAAAACAGCCAAATTATTTCTAAGTTGGCTGTAATTTTTAATGGTACACCCAACGGGGCTAGAACCCCTAACCTTCTGGTCCGTAGCCAGACGCTCTATCCAATTGAGCTATGGGTGCTTATTGTTTCGACTATGCACTTAATATAGCATTGATTTTTTTAATTTCAAGCTCAAAAAGTACAAAAAAGCCAAATTTTTTATCGTTTCGAGAACTGGAAACGTCTGCGTGCACCGGGCTGACCGGATTTCTTACGTTCCTTGACGCGGGCATCGCGGGTCATCATGCCATTGGCTTTCAGAACTGCACGATATGCTTCATCAAGTTTGACGAGAGCACGGGCAATGCCATGACGGAGAGCACCCGCCTGACCGGACATTCCACCGCCGTCAAGATTGGCAGCAATATCAAATTTACCAACGGTCTCGGTGACTTTGAGAACCTGATTGACAAATCCGCAAAGAGTTTCGCTGGGGAAATACTCAGTCATATCCTTGCCGTTGAGAACGATCTTACCGGTTCCGCTGGTAAGACGGACACGGGCGATCGCGCATTTACGACGACCGGTAGCCAAAACTTCATCAGTATTTTTATTGATAGCCATGATGTTTTACTCCATTGTGATCTTGCGCGGGTTCTGGGCGGTATGAGGATGCTCCTCACCGGCGTAAACCTTGAGTTTTGCAAACTGGGCGCGACCGAGACGACCGTGCGGCATCATGCCCCAGACAGCGTCTTTGATCAGACGTTCGGGATGCTGCTCACGGATCTTGGCAGCGGAGGTTTCACGGTAACCACTGCTGTATCCAGTGTAATCAGCGTACATTTTGCGTTCATTTTTGTGGCCGGTGAACACAGCTTTGGAAGCATTGATAACAACCACGAACGCACCGGTATCGACATGCGGAGTATAGGTCGGTTTGTCTTTGCCGCGCAGTGCATTGGCAATCTTGACAGCAAGACGGCCGACAGGCGCCTCGGATGCATCGAACACAATGTGTTCGCGCTCGATTTCGCCAACTTTAGCCAAATAAGTTTTCATAATTTCTTTTACCTTAATAAAGAGCGTTTCTCTCATCAAGCATTACCGCCGTAAGCAATTGTATTTCGCACTTTCAATCACAAACGCGGTTCTCATTTTACGTTCAGTCAGCCAGTCCCGATGTAATCCGGTGATGATCGGGATTCCATCATACACCGGGATAAAACTTTTAAACGTCTTATAAAATACACTGCACCTGACAAAAAGTCAAGCGCATAAAATCACAAAATATAACTTTTCAGCAACTTTTTGCTGTTTTTCCGCCGTATCAGGCAATAGTTTCCCTGCCGAGACGGATCGCTGCAACTTTATTGTTTTCATCCATAACAACGACACGGGGACGGAAAGTCTCCGCTTCTTCCGGAGTAAAATTGGCAAAGCACATAACTGTGATGATATCTCCGACACTGCCGCGGTGCGCCGCCGCTCCATTCAGACAGAATGTACCGCTGCCGGACTTGCCGGGAATGGCATAGGTCTCAAGACGCTTGCCGTTGGTAGCATTGACCACAAGGATCTTTTCATAAGGCAGGATCCCCGCCTTTTCAAGCAAATCGATATCGATCTCAAGACTTCCTTCGTAATCGACATCGCACATAGTAATCCGCGCACGGTGGATCTTTCCCTTCAACATTTCCAAAAGCATATCAACCTCCGATTATATTTTTCTGTATGTATTCAGCCATAATATACACTTTATCCACGGAAAATACAACCTTGCAACCGCAAATAAAAAAAATCCCGGAATCCTTCAATAGACCCCGGGACTCTTTGCTCCGGAGCAACCGCCATTCAGGACGGATGCCCCGGTGATATCCAGCCGGATGAATTACTTCATCACTTCGCCGATGGACTTGTAAAATTCCATGCGGCGTTTGGCATCGGCTTCAGCCTGGGCGAGAATACCATCCGCCTCGGCAGGAGCCTTCTTGAGCAGCTGTTTGTAACGGTTTTCACTGAGGATGAACTCCCTGAAATCCGCAACGGCTTCTTTGGTCTCCCAGATAAACGGGGTTTCCAGAGCCGGATTGTAGCGGTACAGCGGCCAGTAACCGGCTTCCACAGCACGCTTCTCTTCGACCTGGCTCTTGGTCATGTTGATACCATGGAGCATACAGGGAGCGTACGCGATGATGATGGACGGTCCGTTGTGCGCTTCTGCTTCGCGGATGGCGGTCAGAGTCTGCTGACGGTTGGCACCCATGGAGATGGAAGCGACATAGACATTGCCGTAGCTCATGCACATGAATCCAAGGTTCATCTTGGTCATGCGCATACCGGCAGCGGCAAAGAGCGCGACCGCACCGATCGGGGTGGACTTGGAAGCCTGACCGCCGGTGTTACTGTAAACCTCGGTATCGAGAACCAGAATGTTGACATTGCGGTTCTGGGAAACAACGTGATCCAGACCGCTGTAACCGATATCGTATGCCCAGCCGTCACCGCCGATGATCCAGACGGACTTGTCAACAAAGTAATCTTTGAGTTCCAGCATCTTGGCATAGATCTCCTTCTTCTCGCCTTCGGATTTCTCCACAGCGACCGGAAGAAGTTCTGCGATCTTCGCCTGGTTGGCGATAGCGGCATCATCGGTATTATCCCAGTTGGCAACTGCATAATCAAGCAGTCCGGCAAGGGTGTCGCAGCAGACACCGAGTTCCTGGATACGCTTGATATTGGTCATCAGCTGGCTGCGGTTGGTGTCGACAGCAACACGCATACCGAAACCGTATTCGGCGTTATCCTCGAACAGGGAGTTTGCCCAGGCAGGACCATGGCCGTTCTTGTCTTTGCAGTACGGCAGGCTCGGGAAGGAACCGGAGTAGATGGAGCTGCAGCCGGTGGCGTTGGCAACGATCATGCGGTTACCGAAGAGCTGACTGATCATCTTGACGTACGGAGCTTCACCGCAGCCGGCGCAGGCACCGTTGAACTCGAAGTACGGCAGCTTGAAGCCCAGTCCCTTTACGGTGGCATCAGTGGTTCCGCCCATGACGTTATCCGGCAGATCCATGAAGACTTCAGCATTCTTCTGCTGTCCGGCAGCACGCTCTTCAGCAGCGGCAACCATGGAGAGTGCCTTCTCCTTGGCAGGACAGGTCTCAACGCAGACGCCGCAGCCGAGGCAGTCATCAACGAAGACCTGGATACGGTATTTGAGTCCCAGCTCCTTCTTCACCGGCGGCTTGGCATCGACAGCTTCGAAGCTTGCCGGAACATTGGCAAGATCAGCAGGCTCGATCAGCTTGGCACGGATGGCAGCATGCGGACAGGACATGATACACTGGTTGCACTGGATACATTTTGCAGCATCCCAGCGCGGAACTTTCGGAGCAACACCGCGTTTTTCGAAACGCGCGGTACGGGTGGGCATGGAGCCGTCGTAGCTCATGGCGGAAACCGGAACGGTATCGCCCTGCTGTGCCAGGATCGGCTTCATCAGCTTGGTGGCAAACTCGCCCATATCTTCGGTAAACTTCTCTGCCGGAGTGTAGCAGGCAACACCGTCGAGGCTGGCAGGAACCGCAACTGCGGTCAGACCGTCAAGAGCCTTGTCAACGCAGAGCTTGTTCTGATCAACGACTTCCTGACCTTTCTTGGCAAATTTCTTTTCGATACCCTTTTTGATGTATCCGATAGCTTTTTCCTCCTCGATGATGCCGGCGAGCTTGAAGAAGCAGATCTGCATGATGGTGGAAATGTATTTCGGACTGCCGACTTCGAGAGCGACTTTCAGAGCATCGACGACGTAGAATTTGACATTCTTGGCGACGATGGTTTCCTGCATTTCTCTGGTCAGAGTGGCGAAAGCCTTGTCAGCCGGAGCATTGGTATTGAAAAGGAAAGTACCGTTTTCTTTGATGCCGGAGATCATGTCGTACATACCGATGTACGCCTGATTGTGGCAAGCGACAAAGTCCGGAGCAGTGATCAGATATTCACTGGTGATCGGCTGATCGCCGAAACGCAGGTGACTGATGGTGATACCGCCGGATTTCTTGGAGTCATAGCTGAAGTAAGCCTAAACATATTTGTCGGTGTTGTCACCGATGATCGCCACGGAGTTCTTGTTGGAACCGACCGTACCGTCGGAACCCAGACCCCAGAAGCAGCA
>JAZSGR010000063.1:0-2742 GCA_045532825.1 Victivallaceae bacterium
GCAAGGTCGAGTTTTGCGCCGAGTACGGTGCGGGAGTGTACCTTTGTACACGACCAAACCGGCACAGGCGCAAGGCTCGAGATTGCCCGCGATGCGCCACCGCAGTTTGAACAACTTTCACAAAAAATGGGACAATAACCACTTATTTGAAAGCGGCAAACGCCCGGGCAAATCCCGGCGCACTGCGGAGAATGATCTTTTCATCCACACAGCAGGTAAGGCGGATATATCCGGGACGTCCGAATCCGCGTCCGGGAACCGCAAGGATCTTTTCCTCAAGCAGGACATCGACGAATTTGCATTCATCTCCGACCGGCGACTTGACGAAGAAATAAAACGCTCCGCGCGGGACAGTAAACTCCGCACCGGCATCGGCAAGGACCTTTGCCATGGCATCGCGGCGGCGGCGGTAAATATCCAGATCGACTTCCGCATCAAGACACTTTTCCAGTATCTTCTGACCGAGTGCCGGAGCATTGACAAAGCCGAGGATACGGTTGCACATTATGAGGCCTGCCATAAGTTCGGCAGCGTTTTCCACCTGCGGGGAAACGGCGATATATCCGAGACGCTCTCCGGCAAGTGAAAGATTTTTGCTGAACGATCCGATAACAGCCGAGTGTTTGAAAAACTCCATCACCGGCGGTATCTCAACTCCGTCAAAATTGAGGAAACGGTAGGGTTCGTCGGAAAGTACGAAGATCGGTCTGCCGTTTTTCTCCTCCTGCTCACAGATGAGTTTTCCCAGTTCCTCCAGTTCTTCCCGTTTATAGATCACTCCGGCAGGGTTGTTGGGGGAGTTGAGGATAACTGCACGGGTCTTATCTGACAACGCTTTGCGGAAAGAGTCTATATCCAGTTCAAAAGTAAGATCTTTTGAAGGAGCGGTCACCAGTCTGCCGCCTGCGTTGGCAACGTAAAAATCATATTCCACAAAGTAGGGAGACGGAGCAATGACCTCATCTCCGCAAGTAAGTACCGCACGGAAAAATACATTCAACCCGCCCGCAGCTCCGCAGGTCACGATGACGTTGTCCGCAGGAACTGTACACTCCTGTTCACCGGAGACCTTTGCGGCAAGTTTTTCACGCAGAGACATATATCCGGCATTGGGCATGTATCCGATGGAAAATGGTTCACCGGCTTTACCTGCAATCTCCTTCAGAGCCTCTGCCACCTCCGGCGGAGGAGGCAGATCGGGATTGCCCAGACTGAAATCACATACCGCATCTTCACCGTATTTTTTCTTGAGTTCCATCCCCGCTTCAAACATCCGGCGGATCCAGGAACTGTTGGCAAGATAACCTTTGATCTCATCACTTAAAAGCTGCATGATATTCACCTCATCTGGTCAGTGCATCGGCACCGGCAATGAAAACTGCCATGTGTTTGGCAAGTTCAGGAACGGAAAAGTCATCGACCAGTTTCTGTCCGGGAGCATTCATTTCAGTTCCGGCGAGAATGGGCAATCCGCGTTCGACGGCGGCGGCAATGAACCGGTCAAGTTCGCCTGCCATCTTCGCACGTTTCTCCGGATCAGGATAATTCCAGTTGCGGTCGGGAATCAGAGTGATCGCTTTTGCACCGTATTTCATGTGCAGATCCAGCAGCGCACCGGGATCGGCTTCGCCGCCGGAGAGTCCGTTGAGCCATGCGACCGTGGGAACAGCTCCGCAATCGGTGATGAATTTGTTCATCTCTTCAAGAGTCGGGAAAGATGCAGGATCAGGACTCATATAACCGGCACCGCCCTTTTTCATGGTCTTGGAACGGATGAGTGCCTCAAGTTTCACCGGATTTTCTTCAAATCCGCCGATTTTCTCCTGCCAGTATTCCTTTGCACCTGCGCCGAGGACCTTTTCAGCTTTCATGCGGTAAGCCTGACAAACGTGACGCTCGGTGACATTGCCTCTGGGAGTGAACTCACCGGCAACTGCATCAAAATCCAAAGCGATCTCGGACAGAAATCCGTTGACCGCCTCGACCACATTGCGGGTACGCGCATTAGCTTTGCTGCGCAGAGAAGCGGCAAATGCCTTCGCCTTTTCCGGAACCTCCGAACTGGTAAAACCGCATCCCAGATGATAGGCGATGCCCGGTTCTCCGGGGGAGTTGATCTCTACTGCGGCAAGTTCAGGGACAAAAACCCTTGTCTCCATACCGGCAGTGGCACGCACGCCCATTTTTTTTGCGGCATCGAGAAATTCATCGACACCGTCAAGAACGTCGAAATCCACCAGACCGACGGCACGCCAGTTCTGCTCCCTGGCAAGAGCCACCAGGTAACTCGGAGAATATCCGTAACCGTTGTAAGAGAAAAAGCTGTGGCAGTGCAGATTGAAGATGTTCATCTTATTCACCGCCTGCTCAAAAGCGGCACTGCGGACCGCCGGATCAAAAGAATTGAGTTTTTCGTCAAGCATAATAAATTTCCTTCCCTTAGTTATTGTCCCATTTTTTTGTGAAAGTTGTTCAAACTGCGGTGGCGCATGCATGGGATTTCGCGGAACACCTTGTCACGGCGCAGTCCCGCAGGGCGAAGACGGATCCCGCACCGTACTCGGCGCAAAACTCGACCTTGCTCCACGCTGCATCCACCGATCGCAGACAGAACCGTTTCTTGAGCTTGAAACAAACATGCTGTGTGATATATTTTAATTGAGAAAAACATATCTGAATAAGGATAAAATATAAATTTTTCACAAAATTTCGGACATTATCTTTCCTTAAAAAAATCACATG
>JAZSGR010000215.1:0-4040 GCA_045532825.1 Victivallaceae bacterium
GGCGCAAAACTCGACCTTGCTCCACGCTGCATCCACCGATCGCAGACAGAACCGTTTCTTGAGCTTGAAAAAAACATGCTGAGTGATATATTTTAATTGAGAAAAACATATCTGAATAAGGATAAAATATAAATTTTTCAAAAAATTTCGGACATTATCAAATAGTTTATCTGAAACCTGTCCTGTCAACAATAAGCACCGGATGTTTTTTCCATCGCCGTTTGGTGATTTCCAAACGCATGACATTCCCTCTTGTATCGATGATGACCGCAGAAAGAGTATCGCCGGTCAACGGGAGCATTTTCCAAAGTCCGTTACGGCTCAAAGGTTTCAATTTTCCCGGAACGACCGGTTTCCCGTCAAACACCGTATCAGGAAGATTGACCTTCGCCACGGCATTCTGTTTCAGAAGTCCCAGCAGAAGCAGATTGTCCTTTTTGAAAAAAGCCGCGGTGCTGCCGCAGGTCTGCGGAAATTCTTTAGCCGTTCCGTTGATGTACAGCACCGCCTTTTTTTCCTGTTCGATCATCAGGATCAAACCGCCTCTGTCATCAAGCAGCATGGCTTCATTCGGGGCAAATCCATCCGGAATATCAACTGTTCGCATCAATGCTGTTTTTTTATCATCCATGCCCGGACGGAACAATTCATAATATTTTTTTCCGAATGCAAGAAGCACCGCCCCATCGTGAGAAACTGCAGCCTTGGGCTGTCTGGTTCGTGTTCTTATTTTTTCAGGAGCGGCTTTAAAGTTTTCCAGCGTGGTTTCAAAGATATAAGGAGTATTTTTTACAGTATACCATACAGATGTACCGTCGGTACACACGGAAGTAATTTTTCCCGGTGCCGGATAACTTTCGGCGGTTATCCTGCCGCGCCGCAGATCGATCCTTATCAAAGCGTTTTTGTGTCCGGCAAACGATTGAGCCTGTCTTACAGCAAGCACCGTATCGCTGCCGGGAATGAAATGCAGTTCAGATATCCGGTTGTTCCGCAGCATGACACTGCGTATGATCCTGTTGTTGCGGAGATTTATCAACACCAGTCTGGTGGAGTTGGGCATATCCGTGCCGCCGATGCGTTCAGCGATAAGCAGCACAGTCTCATCACCGGAAAGAACTGCCGATATAAGATCCGCACCACCGGTAGCTTTGCCTTTTATCTGAGACGGTTTCCAGAGAAATTCTTTGCCGTTGACAGCCAGTCTTCCGGCAGCCGAACCGCGCGGAGTACCTTTGTCATTGCGTATGCCCGGGGAATCGACAACAGTCATGCTGCCGGTATCTTCCACAGCAGTGCGTGATTCTTCATGTTCTGTATAAATGACAGGAAGGGCAGGGGAAGCCTTCAATATCAGCGGAAGCAATACAAATAACAACACAATATTGTATTTCATTGCAAGAACCTTTCTGAAAATATTTGAACTTTTTGAATAAACGTATTATGTTATCTCCGGAGGCAATTTCAAAACTCCTCAAAATAGTCAAAGCGCCCTCGCTTCGATCTTGATAAAGGGAGCGTTTTCAGCTCTTTGCGAATGACATCTTTGCTTTTTTTGAATGACTTTTGAAATAACCTCTTTGTAAATATACACGCTTAACAGGGATTTGTAAATATGGCAGTGAAAAAAAATTTCCTTGACCGTTTCAGTGAACGGTTCGATGATCTTGATTCCGGCAGCCGTCAGGCGTATATTCTGCGTCTGGCAAAAGAGAAGGGGTTTCTGGAAACTGTATTCAATTCTATCGAAGAGGGCGTGCTGGTCGTCGATCAGCATTTGCGCATACGTTATTTCAACCGTGCGGCAAAATCTCTGCTGGGATTGCCGGATGACATGTCACGTGTCCGGGTGTCCCAGCTTATCCGCGGCGTCAACTGGCGTCAGATCCTTCTGGAGGACGAGGAGGAGTGGAGCCGTCTGGCACGTCAGGAGGTCGAAATACTTTATCCTGAACGCCGTTTCATTCAGGTGTATCTGGTTCCGCTGCCGGAAGACACCCGACTTGCCTCGGTGATATTGCGCGACGTGACAGAACACCGGAAACGTACTCAGTCTGAACTTGAGAGTGAAACTGTCAAAGCGGTTTCACTGCTTGCCGCCGGCGTTGCGCATGAGATCGGCAATCCGCTCAACAGTCTTTACCTCAATCTTCAGATACTTGAACAGGCAGTCAATGACACCGGTTCTCCGGACGCCATGGATAAAGAAGATATGGAGGATATGATCCGCATCTGCAAAAACGAGGTAGAACGTCTGGACAGTATCATTCACGGATTTCTTACCGAGCTCCGTCCGGCGGTTCCGGAATTCCGTCCGGTGGATCTGCGGGAGCTGATAATCGAAGTGCTGCAATTCATGCGTTCAGAGATCGAAGCAAGAAAAGTTGATGTGAAATGCAACTGGTCGACTATACTTCCATTGGTCACCGGAGACAGCAAGCAGTTGAAACAGGCATTTTACAACATTGTCCGCAACGCAGTTCAGGCGATGACCAACGGCGGCAGCCTGGAGATCTTCGGTTATGCCGACTCTGAAAACTGGGTCGTTGAATTTTCCGATTCCGGCAGCGGAGTGGATCCTGACAGGATGCGCAGCATGTTCAATGCTTTTGAAACCGGCAAAGCCGGCGGTAATGGTATCGGTACCATGGTCATAGAAAGGGTATGCCGCGCACATGGTGCTGATTTCGGTATAGTATCGGCTCCCGGCAGGGGGTTGGTTTTCCAGTTGAAGTTTCCTTTGGGCAAGAGACGTTTGAGACTGCTTGGCGATTCCTGATTTGTCATAAAACGGCATGAGAAAGATCATTCATATCGATATGGATGCCTTTTTTGCATCCGTTGAGCAGAGAAACCGTCCTGAATTGAGAGGACGTCCGGTAATTGTCGGCGGCTCTCCGGAAAGGCGCGGTGTGGTTTCGACCTGCTCTTATGAGGCTCGCCGTTTCGGAGTACACTCTGCCATGCCAAGTGCGACTGCCAGAAGATTGTGTCCGGAAGCGGTGTTCATTGAACCTGATCACCGCAGATATGCTGCTGAATCAGAAAAGATCATTGAAATCTTCCAGGAACTCACCGGCGTTATCGAACAGGTTTCCATAGATGAAGCCTATCTTGATGTTACCGAAAACTCTTTGGGCTGGTCCAGTGCCGGAAGGATCGCCCGCTATATACGCAACGAGATTCGTAACCGTACTGGTTTGACGGCGTCGGCAGGAGTGTCATATAACAAATTTCTGGCAAAGGTCGCGTCAGATCATCAGAAACCGGATGGTTTGACGATCATCGCTCCAGAACAGGCGCAGGAATTTCTGGATCAGCTGAAGATCGAAAAATTTCACGGACTGGGAAAAGTTGCCGCGCAAAAACTGCGTTCGATGAATATACGCACCGGTGCCGACTTGAGAAAACTTGATATGCCGGTATTGAAAAAACTGTTCGGAAAATCCGGAGTGTGGTTTTATTATGTAGTGCGCGGCATCGATGACCGTCCGGTTGAAGGCGCATCTGCCCCCAAGTCCATCAGCAGGGAAATCACCTTTGACCGGGATATTGCCGATGAACGCGAAATGCGTATCGTTCTGCGGACTCTTGCCAGAAAAGTGTTCCGGCGCGCCGTCAGACACGGATTCAATGGAAAAACTGCAAACCTGAAAGTGAAATACGCTGATTTCAAAACAGTTACCCGTTCTGCAGGCCGGGAAAATATGATCTCTTCCGGAGAACAGCTGGGGGAACTTGCCGTCGAACTTCTCAAAAAAACCGATGCCGGCAAAAAGCCGGTAAGATTACTCGGTGTAGGTTTGAGTTCGCTTCTGACCGAAGATGCTCCGGTCATCGAGCAGCTTGTTCTTCCGCTTCAAAATACAACAAATAAATAGTTATTGTCCCATTTTTTTGTGAAAGTTGTTCAAACTGCGGTGGCGCATCGCGGGCAATCTCGAGCCTTGCGCCTGTGCCGGTTTGGTCGTGTACAAAGGTACACTTCCGCACCGTACTCGGCGCAAAACTCGACCTTGCTCCACGCTGCATCCACCGAT
>JAZSGR010000116.1:0-3815 GCA_045532825.1 Victivallaceae bacterium
GCAAAGAGCTGTAAAGGGTAATTTTTACCTGCTGCCAGCTGGGCAACAGGTGGAAATGCTCCCTTTTGCAGATCGAAGCGAGGGCGCTTTGACAAGTTTGAGGAGTTTTGAAATTGCCTTTTCTGATCAATTTGTTTTGGTCAGAATGAATCCGGCTCTGTCTTTTTTGAAATTTACCTTTATATTTCTGCCGCCGGGCAAAAACACCGTTCCGGTCATTCCGGTATCGTTTGCGTAGTTTGCGTAATATATCAGCAGTTTGCCGTCAAGCTCAAGGGCGCGTACCCGCAGCCAGTCAGGAGAATGTTTAAGCGTGACCGGTTTACCCTTGAGAAAGAACTCCTCATAGGGCAGGGCGGTATCCACTCCTTCTGCGATATATTTCAGATTGACCGGATTGAAGGTGCCGTTGCCGCTGAAAAACAGAATGTATTTTGCCTGTCCCATGAGAGATTCCCATATCTGGTATTTTATCATGGGTTTGTTTTCCGGGCGCACGATGCCGAAATCGAAATGTTCCGACAGCAGATAAGGGGATATGACCGGTCTGCCGGCTTCACGGTTGTGCATATCCATGATGTTGCCGACCTTTGCCGAGTCACGGATACCCATGTAGGTATAGATCATCGGCATGATCTGCGGGCAGTACGGCAGCAGCTTGCGGTAATCCCAGTAGCTGCTGCGGCGCAGGTCTGCCGGACCGGTATCTTCTTTCAGGATACAGGGGATTATTACCGCATGAGGATTGAAACTTTTTACCGCTTTATCATAATATTTGTAGTGTTCTGCCATAAGTTCACACTTGAAATCGACCCATGAAAGATATTCCGCCGAGTCGAATTTCTTTGCGCGGACGATCGCTTTTATATCGACAGCGGGCAGATTTTTTGCTTTGCGGTATTTGTCAAAGGCGGTAAGTACGTCCGGATGATAATCGATCTTATCCCACCTGCGGTTGGTGTTTTCGTCATCAAGGATGACAATATTGAAATCTTTTCCCAGTGCGGAAATGGCATCAAGATCTTTTTTGTCCCATGGCGATTCCGGACGGAAAATCAGCCCCGGTTCCCTGACAGATTTGCCGTTGATATCCACAGCCCTGCCTTGTTTTCTGTTGAAGGGGAAACGCGGAGAGTATGCTGCACCGAGAGTGGTTCCGGATTTTCCGGCTCCGGCTGAAAGTTTCTGCCAGGCTGCCGGATTTTTTCCGCGGCGGTAATGTTTGAACAGCAGAAAATTGATACCGTGTTTCCGGCTGGTCTCAAAAAGATCCGGAAAATCAGAATAAAATCCCTGAAACAGTTCTTCCGTTCCGAGCAGGATGTTTTTGAACGGTTTTGTCTCTTTGAGTGTCATGACATCAAGATAGATCTTTTCACGCGGCTGTTTGTTCTTGCCGAGTTCAAAAGAAAAGTAAAGCGGAACTTTTTTTCCTGCAAGTTCTTTCTCCGCCTGAAGGAAAACTTTGAAAGAAAGAGATATGCAGCTCAAGTCGATTTCGCAGTGAGTACTGCCGTCTTTCTGCAGCTGAGTCCTTACTTTGAGATAATCGACGATCTTCGGATCTGATTTCCAGGTCTTTGCGCTCCAGTGCGATACGGCTTCGACCAGCCTGACTCCCGGAGGCAGTTCAAGTTTTACAGTCCCTTTTTTATAGATTTTTTTACGTCCGGGAGTGGTGAATTCAAAAGTAAGCGGCAGCGCACTGTTGGTGGCGACTCCGTTTACCGGATATCTGGTTTTGATCGAAACAGGAAGTTTCAGATCGGTGAAATAATTGTTGTTTTTTGAATTACGCGCCTCTGTGCCTGCCGGGATATAAGCCGGATCTGTGGTGAAGATCATGGCATCAAAACACATGCGCGCTTTGCCGGTGAAGACAAGTTCATGCGGAGAACCGGTGGTGGAGAACACTCCGGCACGCTGCCAGTAGTATTCGCCTTTGATCCGCTTGTTCACCGTTTTTTCGGTGTTGACCGTGTCAAAAGTGTAGACCGGTTTGTTGTCGAGTGTGACCTGAACGCGGGTTTTATCAACGTAACCGTAAAGTTTTACCCAGATATAGAACTTGCGCGGACGCGGAAGCAATGTTTCCGGATTTGTTTCCGCAAACGGTTTGAAGCGGTAACTGAATTTACCCTGTGATATATATTGTTTACCCCTGCCGGATGCACCGCCGCCGGGGGAAAGGCCGCCGCCTGTGAACACTTCTTCGCATTCGCGCCAGACTGTGATCGCATTTTTATCAAGTTTGCCTTTTTCCTGCGGCTGTAGTGTTTCAAGTTTCAAATCTGCAAATTCCACGGTTCCTTTTGCATCGTAAAGCAGGTGGATCACAGAACAGTTTTCGACCGGTGCCTGACTTATGACATTTTCACTGAACGTTTTCCAATTGCTTGAAGGAGTAAGGCGCAGTGTGCGGTTTTTGCGTTTGCTGCGGTCAAGTCCGCGGTTGACCTGAAGCTCCGCTTTGATGAATCCTTTGCCGGAAAACTCCACATTTTCTGTACGGTATCTGCCGGAAAAGCGGAACACCGTTCCGGCAGGAAGTGCGATTTTTTTCTGCCATCGGATATATCCTCTTCCGGTTTTGTCTGCGGTTATGCGGCAGATGTTTTCCGGCAGTATCGAAATATCTGATTTGCCTTTATAGGTATAGGTGTTCCATCCGGCAGTCATCTTTCCCCGCTGCCACTTCGCGGAATTGCATAATTCTGCTGAATGAACTGCAAGCAGAATAAAAAATGCAGATAAAATTGTGAATGATTTCATTTGGTTTATACCGTTTGTTTTATTTTGCCAGAGTATCTTTTTTACCGTCTGCGGTCCAGCGGTTTACGCCTTTTTTGCAGTTGCCGAAACGTTCTGTGGCATAGAGACTGCTGATCCCGCTTTCAAGATCGGATTTCGGTGCACCCGCCATGCTTTCTGTGTGTCCGTCAACATTTACGAACTGGCAGTTTGCTCCGTGGACCTGGCGTACCGCATGATTTACTTTGTTGCTTTCGTAATAAGGGTATGCATAGTAACTGCCGGCTTCCTTCCAACAATCTTTGTCTGCACGGCTGTTGCTGGCACTTTCTGCAAGCATTATCATGCGTGAGGGGATTTTTATTCTGTTGAGTTTCTGGGGATGTTTGTTGTACGTCCACCTGGTTCTTGACAGAAACACTGCGTTAAATCCGTATTGGCTGAACAGCCAGAAATCATTGTTGTCAATAGATGGGTCTGATTTGGGACCGGCTTCCAATAATGCAAGTATTTTGTCATGACCATCACCATTGACGACACGGACCCTTGACGGACAGAGCAGCATTTTACCGGAAAGTCCGCGTTTGGTGACCATCAATGCATTCCACGGTACTTTGCCATTGTCGGAGTGGTAAGCCGGGAACGTGTCATTGTAATCGTTGCAGTACATGGCAAACTCCGAACCCAGCTGCCGCAGATTGCTTACGCAGCTGGCACTTCTGCCGCGTTCCCGCGCCTGCTGCAATGCCGGCATCAGCATTGCCGCCAGAATCGCTATGATCGCAATTACGACCAGCAGCTCTATTAAGGTAAAGGCGTTCTTGGGGAAAGGGGAAAACTTCTTTTCCCGGGAAAAGAGGTTTTCCCCTTTCCCCAAACCCCATTCCCCTTTCAAGAAAAGCGAATAAGTTTTTGCTGACGCAAAAACGGCGTTATGTATAAAATGAAGGCAGTGTTGTGAAGTGACCACAAGAAGCACAATCAACGTGAAGCTGTACAGCTTCACCTGCCCACGGGCAGGTGAAAAACTTCCTCCTTTGCCGTAAACACGATCACAGCAGAGA
>JAZSGR010000016.1:0-3191 GCA_045532825.1 Victivallaceae bacterium
ATCCACCGATCGCAGACAGAACCGTTTCTTGAGCTTGAAAAAAACATGCTGTGTGATACATTTTAATTGAGAAAAACATATCTGAATAAGGATAAAATATAAATTTTTCACAAAATTTCGGACATTATTAAAAATAAAAAAGTCTGCCAAAAAAGACTTTTTTTATGTTTCCCGCTTGATTTTTATTGTTGCTGGATGTAAGTTTTATTTTATTGATCATTAAAGTTCACAATATGAACTTTTGATAGCATAAAAATGGGACTTACAGAAAATGGGAAATGTTATAGATAAAGCATTCGGAATTCTGGAGGAGATAATATCCAGCTCTCCGGAACCTTGTCTTCCGACTCCGCTTGCAGAAAAACTCGGTTTGAACCGTGCCACCTGTTCGCGTATCTTGAAGCAGTTGACCGATATGGGATATCTTATCAGATTATCACGGCTTCGCGGATATGCTCCCGGACCGAAAATACTTACCCTGCACACCATTGCCAAATTTGAGCAGGAGTTTCTGAAAGCTGCAGTTCCGGCAGTTGACAGCTGTGCGGAAAGATTGAATTGTTCCGTTCTTGCCGCCCGGCTTTACGGCGGCAGACGTTATGTGCTTCATCACAGAAACTGCAGCTCTGAACTTGATATACAGATCACGCAGCCTTGTTATGATGATATTTTCTGTACCGCGACCGGGTTGCTCCTGGCGGCTCATCTTCCTGAAGAGGAACAGCTTTCCTGCTTCCGGGAACAGAGAAAAAGAGGTGCGGAGGTCATGGCGGAATTGCGTTCTGAAAGTATTGTGCTGCAGAAGTTGCAGGATATTTACAGGCGTAAATATTTTGAATGCGCCAAAGAGATACAGTGGATCTATGCAGTCCCGGTTTACCGTAAAGGAAAATTTTATGCCGCACTCGGAGCAAGCATTCCGATCGGACAGCACAGTGCCGCACTCAGCCGTAAAATATTAACGGCAATGACACAGACGGCGGAAGAAATATCAAACAGTCTTTCAAAAAGATATATCATAGGATAAAATCCGTATACAGGAGGAAAACAAATGAAGATCACGGCAGTAAAAACCTTTATCTGCAATGCGTTCAGGACAAATTTCGTATTTGTAAAAGTCGAGACTGACAGCGGTATCCACGGCTGGGGAGAGTGTACCCTTGAGTACAAAGAACTGACCGTTCAGGCGGCGGTCCACGATCTTGAAAACTATCTTACCGGTAAAGATCCTCATAATATCGAGGCATTCCGCCACGATTGTTACCGCGATGCTTACTGGCGCGGCGGACCGGTGCTTATGAGCGCACTGGCAGGCGTAGAAATGGCTCTCTGGGATATCAAAGGCAAAGCGCTTGGTGTTCCGGTTTATCAGCTTCTTGGGGGCAAAGTGCGTGATGCGGTTCCGGTTTATGTCAACGGCTGGTTTGCTCCGGCAAAGACTCCGGATGAATTTGCGGAAAAAGCAGTTGAGGTACGTGAAAACAAATACCCGGGCTGCAAATGGGATCCTTTCGGCAAAGCATGGCAGCAGATCAGCAAATCTGAACTTGCCCAGGCAATGGAATGTGTTGAAAAAGTTGCCGGGGCTGTCGGAAATGATGTTCAGCTTCTGATCGAAGGACATGGCAGATTTGATATCCCGACTGCAGTAAAGATCGGTAAACGTCTTGAAGATTTTGACATCTTCTGGTTTGAAGAACCCATCCCGCCGGATGACAAAGAGGGTATGCGTGAAGTCAAAGAACGGGTACGTGTATCCATTGCCGCTGGTGAACGTCTCTATAACCGTTATGAATACCGTCAATTTTTTGACTTGAATTGTGCTGATTACATCCAGCCGGATATTTCCCACGCCGGAGGTATCATGGAAATGCGGATGCTTGGTGCGGAGGCGGAGGCACGTCATATCGGATTTTGCCCGCATAATCCTTCCGGTCCGGTGGCAAATGCCGCAACGCTTCAGCTGGCAGCGTGTATTCCCAATTTTGTCATGCTGGAAATGATGATGACCGATGTTCCGTGGCGGCAGGATATCTGTGATGAAAAACTGGTAATGCGCAACGGATGCATGGTGATACCGGAACGTCCGGGGCTTGGTATCGATCTTGATGAAAAAGAGTTGCTGAAACATCCTTATATCCGCACCGAACTGCGCCATTACAAAGGAACACTCACCAATATCCGTCCGCCTGATGCGGTCAGATATTACACCATGGAGAACTGCTGAAAATGGGACGATTCGACGGAAAAGTTGTACTGGTTACCGGCGGCAACCGTAATACCGGTCTGGATATAGTTGAAAAATTTGCTGATGAAGGAGCAACTGTCTACATGTGCGGTTCCACTCCGGAATCAACTGCCAAAGGAGCAGAGATTCTTGCCGGACGCGGATATGAAAATGTAACAAGTATTCCCTGCGATGTGTCCGATTTTGCCCAGGTGAAAAAGCTGTTTGATGTTATAGAAAGCCGATCCGGACATCTGGATATACTTGTCAACAATGCCGCACATCAGGGAATAGGAAAACCGTTCGTTGAAATGGATCCGGAATATGTCATGGAGGTTCTGGGTGTCAATGTGCGCGGCGGATTTCAAGTGACCCAGCAGGCGGTCAACCGCTTTTTTCTCAAGCAGGAAAAGCGCGGAGTCGTAGTCTTTTTATCTTCCAATACCGCAATGCGTGCAATACGCAACCGTACTGCGTATTGCGCCAGTAAGGGGGCAATAAATTCAATGGTCAGAGCGATCGCCCTTGATCTCGGACCTCTGGGGATAAGAGTCAACGCCTGCGCTCCGGGATACATTTATACTGAACGCTGGGATACTCTGCCGGAAGATAAAAAGGCAAGACGGCGTCTCAATTGTCCTTTGCGGCAGGAGGCTTCAGGAAGAGACATTGCCAATGTTGTGGCATTTCTTGCAAGTGACGACAGCGGCAACATGACCGGGGAGATCGTAACCTGCGATGCCGGATGCTCCTGCCAGCACATGCCGGAAGATGTGGATATCTGACAGAAAAACGGTCTGCATAGAAAAACTGCAGTTTATTCTTCCAAACGGAATAAACTGCAGCTTTTTGTATGCGCGGCACGCGCATTGACTCGTCGGTGAAAGTCCGATACAGACCTTGTCAGTAGGAACTGTTAGCGAAAGCCAAGGGTGTCCATTGTGAGGTGGAATCTGAAAGAAGG
>JAZSGR010000145.1:0-6245 GCA_045532825.1 Victivallaceae bacterium
CATTACAGAACGCGAATAGGAGCAAGACAAAAGCAGCTTTTTAGAATCATCTTTCGCTGATTATCAACTTTTTTACGATTTTTTCGCAAATAAAACTTGACAAATAGTCTCTCATAGGAGCGAAGCCTTTTCAGGCTTCATTTTTTTGCCTTTGGAAAAAAGGCAAAAAAATGGTGGCCGGACCCAGAATCGAACTGGGGACACGGGGATTTTCAGTCCCCTGCTCTACCGACTGAGCTATCCTGCCACTCTTGAGATCAGCGTCTCAACATTTCTTAATATATCACATTACATTAGTTTTACAAGCCGGTTTTGGACTTTTTTTGCGTTTTTTTAAGTTTTTTTGCTTTTTGGGGGCCTTTCCCTTGCTTTTTCAAGGCTGGTGAGGTATCTTATCCTTAAACCAATACAGGAGTTTGATAATATGAACGTTCTTATGATAGGTAACAGTTTCTCCATTTGCGTAGGTAAAAATCTGCCGCAAATCGTCAGAGCTGGTAAAAAACATCAACTCTCTCTCACCAGCGCATATATCGGTGGGTGTTCCATCGAAACTCATGCCAATCATCTCAAAAATGCCGAAAAAGATATTTCCATTACTCCGTATCTGATCACCGTCTGGAACTCGCAGGACGCCAGAACCGGAGGTAAACGCAGAGGTAATGTCCTAGAACTGCTCAAAAATAATAAATATGATGTCATATCTATTCAGCAGGCAAGCCATCTCAGCTGGAACTACTCTTCTTATCAGCCGTATGCAGATGTTATAATTTCTTATATCCGCAAATTTAATCCGCAGGCGAAAATCATTATTCAGCAAACCTGGTCGTACCGCAATGATTCACCAAAATTTGCCGAATGGGGATTCGATTCCGATGAAATGTACAAACGCGCAAGAAATGCTTATCGCTCTTTCGCAGCAGATCAGAAGTTTGATATAATTCCAACCGGTGACGCCGTGGATATTTACCGCAAAAACAGCAAAAGAGTTTTTAAAGCTCTTTCCGAAAAAGAACTCGCAAAATACCGCTATCCCGATCTGCCGCCCGTTGCGGATGATATCGTCGGTGTATTCTTCTGGCACAAACAGGAAGACGGTTCAATGAAGCTCTGCTCTGATACCCTTCATCTCAATTACCGCGGAGAATATCTGCAGGCTTGTGTATGGTACGGAAAACTTTTCAATGAAGACCCGGAAAATATCGTCTGGGAACATCCGCAGATAAGCAGCGAAGAATGCCGTGCCATGCGCAGTGCCGCAAAAGCCGCTCTCGGATGATCTCTTATACTTTATAAGAAAATCGTATAAAAAACCGCCGCCCTGTGGTGTATCATACAGGAGCGGCGGATTTTTTAATATCAGGCGTTGAGATCCCACTTGGAGATCTTTTCTTTCACCGGATAGATCCATTTGCCATTGGTGAAATCCGGGAACGCTACCGGAACACTGCCGGCTGCGATGGAGGCTTCGGAAAGCGCAGTCACCGCCATCCACGCGGCACAGTCATAGACGTCGATCGGAGGAACTGTCCGGTTGCGGACCGCATCAAGGAACGCCCTCAATGCCAGAGTATCCATTCCGCCGTGTCCGCCGGTGGGATTGTCACGGAACTCCTTCCAGACCGGATGATCGTACTCTTCATAGAATTTTTCAACCGGATCCCAGACATGGGAGTAATACGGATTGCCTGCCACATCTATTTCTGTTTTGGTCTCGCTTATGCCTTCAACGAAAATGCCTTTGGCATCCTCAAGCCAAATCCCTCTGGTTCCCTGCACCCGGCAGTCGCGGGAATAGGGACGCGGCAAGGAAATACCGTGTGTGAGGGTAATGGTTTCACCATTGGCACACCTGATGATGCTGGTCACCACGTCGCCCATGGCAAAATCCGTCACCGGAGAATTGACCTTCCGGGCGTAATCACGGAATCCGCACGCTTTGGAGGCAAAGGAACTTATGCTCAAAAAACGGTTTCCGCGGTTGATGTTGAGGATCTTGGCGATGGGTCCCAGGCCGTGAGTCGGATAAAGATCTCCGTTTCGCTGATAATTCTGCCAGCCGCGCTCATTCATACATCCGTTTTCATCGACCAGTTCATAGGCGATATCGTGCTCATACCCGCAGGAACAGTGAACGATCTCACCGAAAAGTCCCTGACGTACCATATTCATCGCCAGCATCTCGTTGCGGCCGTAGCAGCAGTTCTCTAGCAGCATGCAGGAACCGCCGAACTGCTCGGCGTTGTGGACCAGCTGCCAGAGTTCTTCGACGCTTGAAGCTCCGCCGACTTCGATACCGGCATACTTTCCCGCCGCCATGGCATCTTTGGCGATGGCAAGGTGGGAGTTCCAGCTGGTCGGGATCAGCACTGCTTCGACCTCTTTATCTGCCAGCAATGCACGGTAATCGGTATAAGTCACCGGGACCGGCAGTCCGTTTGCCTTGAAGATGCCGCAGATTTTTTCATTCCGTGCGGGATTTATATCGCACACCGCTGTCACGCGGCATTCATCCTGCGAAAAATTACGCAATGTTGCAAGCAGAGTTTCGGCACGCGGTCCAAGACCGATAACTCCGAGTTTAACTGTTGAAGAACTCATTTTTTTCCACCTTTTTGTTGCCAACAGAGTTGTTTTATCACTCTCTTTAAGATAGCATCCGGAGAGTGATAAAGCAACCGGAAATCTCTTATTCATCCAGTTTTTTCAGCACTGCGGTATGGAGATTTTCCAGATAAGCCGCATCCCGGGGATAACGGTTCATGGTGATCTCATAATCGAGTCCGGCATGGACGAGTTTCACGGTCTCCTCCCTGCCGATCTTGGCTTCAAGTGTGCGGAGCAGACGCAGATCGTTGAGCGCAAGGGTGAAGATCTCGTAATGCAATGAGTCCACCGGCTTGCGGTCCTTGCCCGGATAAACATTGAATGATCCGCCGCCGGTAAAAGCGCGGTCGGCGGTGGTTTCACGCCAGGGATCAAGATCGTAATGCAGAGAATACTGCCCGAACCAGAAATTGTGTCCCCAGTGCAGAAATCCTTCAATGCGGTAAAGGTAGCACAGCACACCGATGATACGGTTGCGCCTTGACGCTACTCCGTAGCTTGATGTGGTGTATCCATTGGACATACCGGCGTAATAGAACCAGCGTTCGCGGGTCTTTTCCCTGTCAAAGAGATGAAATTCGCGGACCGCAGGAACCGGAACATCAAGCAGATCCTGATGGAAGAAGTCGATATTGGAGAGAGCATCCAGCACCGGATAATCCTTGCGCGACAGGTAACGGTAGACTATCTCCGCGCCCTTTCTGTAGGTCCCGATGCTCACCAGAGGCGGCTCATCAGAAAGGTGGAAATAGACTTTTCCGGCAAGTTTATGAGCTTCAAAGAATTTTGCAAGTTCAGGCAGCAGGGCGGAAAGGAACTCTTCATACTTCACGGAATTTGATTCAACGTGCCAGCCGAAGATCTTTTCCATGCCGTTTTCAGTTTCAGCAACGATCTTCGGAGTGGCTTTCGCTCCCCACTGGGTGAAGATGTGGGACATTTCAAAATATTCGACTCCGCACGCCTGCGCCAGAGCGATGAATTTCTCAAGCAGGGAAAAATCGAAACTGTATCTGCCGTTTTTATATGTGATCTTAAGGAGCTGACAGGTGGGGCGTTCGGCTCCGACTGCGGTATCAAGCGGCGGAGTCCACAGCGGAGTATAGAGCATATTTCTGCCGTGAGCAGTCATATCACGCCAGAAATCAGCGGCGATGCTCCAGAATTCATCGCTCCATATTTCAACGCCGTAGTAGTATGCCAGGCAGTCGCAGTGGAACCAGTTGGTACAGATAAGTTTCTGCGGCTGCAGCTCGGCTTTGTGGACATTGAGGATGACTTTTTCCTTTTTCACGATATCGAACGGAATACCCCAGGGACAGCCGGGAGTATAAACCGACTCGATGGTGAACGGGATCGCATAACGTCCCGGTTTGCAGTCTGCGGATACTTTGAAATCGATGTATACCGCATGCCAGTTGTTGAAGGTAAGGCGCATGGGTTTTTCGATCGGCAGCAGCGGATCAGGATGCAGTCCGGCATGGGGGAAAAGCACATCATCGTCTCCGGGAAGTGCGGGCATATCGCAGGGGACCAGTCCGACTTCGCGGAAGGTGATCTCTACTCCTTCGGGAGCATCAGCGGAAAACACAAGATGCATATTGATGTCGCTCTTGAGCATAAGCTGACAGGCATAATTTTCGCCCTGGGCAACATGATGCACGGCAATAACTCCGGGAGTCTGCGGCAGAGGAATCTCAGGTTCAAAATCCGGACGGCACTGGACTTTTTCCAGACACGAAACAAAATAAGATTCAAATTTCATCGTTCTGTTCCTTTATACTTTTGTTGATTTGATAAAATCAGAATTTTCTGAAAAGTTCTCCGACTGCGGCGGCAGCAAGTTTCGGACGGCGGTAAACATCATACACTCCGGCAAGGTTCATGGCAAAAGGCTTCACCCGGAGCGGAGCACCGCTGCGGAAGTAACTGCGGGAGTCATTGAGCTGCCAGAACGTCAATCCGCAATATTCCGGAGAATCCATTATCCAGCTTACGACCGCCGCATAGAATTCCGCCTGGAACTCCTCGGTCCACTGGGCTCCGTAAGAATCACGTCTGCCGTATTCCGCACACAGTCCGATCTCGCCGATCATCAACGGTTTTTCAGGATATTTTTCACGGAAAAATCCGGTAAGTTCCCACAGGTTATCCTGAAGCAGCTTCACCGGGTCGTCGGGCAGCGCATCGCACCAGCCGGGATAAGTATTATATGCGATCACATCACAGAGATCACAGCATATATCATCTTTTATACAGCAGCAGGCGAAAGTTATCAGTCTGGAGGGATCTGTTTTACGGATCATGGCAGTAAGTTCCTCCGCCATCACTCTGCCGCTTGCGGTGTAGGAACGGAACTCATTCATATACGCCCAGATGATGATCGACGGATGATTGTGATCCTCTTCGATCATGATGCGGGTCTGTTCAAGTTCGAGTGCATGGAATTCCGGATCGGCGAACTCGTCCGCGCCGTACTGCCAGCCGGAGCTTTCCTCCCAGACCAGTATGCCCATGCGGTCGCAGAGATCAAGAAAAGTTCTGCTCTGCTTGTAATGCGCTCCGCGGACGAAATTGCAGCCCATCTCTTTGAGATGCTGCAGGTCGAGCATCATCACCTCCGCCGGAACTGCCGCTCCGGAGATCGGAAACGAGTTGTGACGGTTGAATCCTTTCAAAAACAGTTCTTTGCCGTTGAGCAGAAGTTTTTTACCGCTGGTGCGGATGGTGCGGATACCGAAATCTTCACGCAGCTTTGCTCCGCAGCATTTGCAGATGAGCGTGTGCATGAACGGTGTTTCCGGACTCCAGAGTTTGAAGTCAGGAACTTTGCATCTGATCTTTTCCCCGGGAGCAACGGTCACAGTATTGTAAACGCTGCTGCTGTCAAAAGCATATTCAAGCGCAACCTGCGGCGGAACGTTTCCGGAAAAAACAAAATCAAGTTCCACCGTACCGTCACGGTGATCGAGTGTGGTGATCTTCACCCGGTCAAGAGAATACGGGGAAGTACGGAAACGCAGAAAGACTCCGTCAAAAATACCGCCGAAAGCAAAATAATCAAAATCCGGACGGACGAGTTTCAATTTTTCCGGATCAAAGCGGTTATCTACCAGAGCGATGACGGTGTGTTTTCCGGCGGCAAGCGGAGAGAGTTCCTGCTCCATGACACCGTAGGGGAACGGCGGAAAATCCACCGGAGTACCGTCGACAAAGAATTTCACTCTCTGCCCTGCTCCTTCGATCCGCAGGACCGGACGTTCTTCATTCTGTTCCAGTTCAAAATATCTGCGGTAGACAGCGGTTCCGCGCTTGAAAGAGGTAAACTCTTCAAAACATCCGGGAACAGTCATAACTCCGGTAAAAACGACCTTTTCAGGATCGATATTTTCCATTGCTGTATCTTCAAAAAATGCAAAATCCCAGATACCGTTCAAATCGATCATTGCGCTTACCTCTATGTTGATTTTCAACTTTGTTTTAATATACCACGTATGACGGCAGATGTAAATAACAATTTTGTTGCATTGCTTGCATTTTTGATGCAAGATGCCGCAGCGCAAAAAAATAAAAAAATAAAAAAATAAAATAAATAAAAATATCTGCCACCGGGTGCTACCCGGACGTGATCAAACGGC
>JAZSGR010000008.1:0-13459 GCA_045532825.1 Victivallaceae bacterium
AGCCGGTATATTCAATTTTTGTTATTTACACAAGTCCTAAATTTTCCGAGAATACCTCCTGTGGAATTTTGTCATAATATACTACTACATCGGGCAAAACGCAACCGCAGAAAATAGATTTTTTTGGATTGCTGTTCAAAAAACATACAATTTTAAGATTAAACGCTCTTGATTTTCAGCTGTCCGAACTTGGCAAGAACAGCTTTTGTTCCCGTCTTGTAAGTTACAGTAATCTTTGTTTTTTCATTAATATAGATGTCAGAGTCCTCTTCGGTTCCCTTATTCCGCAGTTCAATTTCCCAGGACGGCATCCACGGACGGTTTGAAATCCACATCCGGGGAACTGTAACATCTCCATATTTTGTATGAAACTCTACCCGATCCCGGAATATAGTCGCTGTAATATCCGCTTCAACCAGTAAGGATTCATACAGACCATTGGAAAGATTTTTGGAGGCAAGGTCATTAAAAAGCTGCGAAAGGATGCTGTTTCCCAACTCTTTCATTGATTCTTCGGAAACTTCTGTCATTTTGAGAGTCAGGATCTTCTTGGAAATCTCTTCTTTTTTTAGTTTATGGTCAATAAGCATGTTTCGGATCTGTTCTTCTGTTACAATACCTTCGGTAAACATATTAAACAGTTTCCGTTCTTTACTGTTGAGATTTTCCAGCTCGACTTCATATTTGGCAAGTTCCTGTTTCCCCTTGAGCATTTCTGCGGCTCTGCGGTAACGCTCAATCAATGCGATAGAAAGCAGCGGATATATTGCATCATATAATGTTGGATTTCCTCTTGCACCGGTTTCAAAGCGGATACGGCTGTTGCTGCACGACGCATGACTGCGGGAAAGATTCTTTTTGTTGCAGCCATAATAAACTTTACCGGAATCCAGTTTGCAGATAAGTTTACTGCCGCACTCTCCGCAAAAGAGTCTGCCGGAAACCGGAAGCCAGTGTTTTTTATCTCTACGGTAATGTTCCCGTCGTTTTACGCTGATGATCTCCTGTACTTTCTGCCATTGGTCAAACGACACAATTTCCTGCCCGGAGATTTGGATGTTTTTGATCAGTTCTCCGTCTGTATTATACTGATATCCGGCATAAAGCGGTTGTTTTGCGATGCTGTATATACTGCTTTCATAGAAGAACATTTCTGAACCGAAACGCTCGTTGCAGTCCTTTATTATAGATATATAGGAACGATGTTCACAAATACTGTCGTAAATAAATCTGATAATTTCCACACATTCCGGACGGACTTCCAACTGATCATTGCCCAAATACCGGATACCAAAAATATGCGAGCCGCAACAAAGTTTCCCACTGTCCCGTTTGATGCGGAAAGCATTGATACTGTTTTGCCGTTTCTTTTGAAGGTCATCATAGAGGATTTGATTTTTAATGGAAGTGATAAGCTGCTGATCGAATTTGGAAAGATCAATGCTGCCGCCTTGTACTTGCAAAACTTTAACATTATGCTCCCGGAGCAGATGATTGATGTGTCCTTCAAGGAAACTTCCATTGATCGGACGATAAAGACGGGTGAGTTCATTGACCAGGATAACATCAATTTCATCCAGATGCAGTAAAGCTTCACCCAACCCGGTTCTGAAAACTTTCTTTGTAGATTGATTAGCGATCCAGTCTTTATAGGCAGAATCGACTCTCGCGATTTCTTCCGCACCGATAGGATAAGTTTCCCCGCTGGTGTTGAGATCCCGAAAAATTCCGATGACATCCAATTTTTCTTTTTCTGCAAGGGTCTGGCAGTTTGCAATCTGAGCTTCTACTGATTCAGACAGATCATCTTTACCACTGCTTTGACGGGCATAAATCAGAGCTTTCATAAATTTTCCTCCAAATTTAGTTTTTCATTTCACCATAATATAGCACCAAAACCCTAATTTAACAAGTTTCATTCGTTGTTATTGCGATCATTGCGATACTTGCGGCGATGCTGCTGCCTGCGCTGCAGCAGGCGCGTGATAAGGCGCGTGAAACCTCATGTCAGAACAAGCTCAAGCAGTTCGGTCATGCTTACACGCTTTATGCTGAAGCCTATAACAACTACAAAATCAAATCGCGCAAAGTCAATGCCATCGGTTATTTCTATGCCCAGCTCGGCGGTCTTGAGCGCAAGCCTTCCACCTTTGCACCGAATGCCTTTACCAGTGATGACAATGGGAAACGGCAGAATGGTTTCTGGGCATGTCCTTCTGTGGAGATCATCGGCGGTCAGTTTCCGCGCAGCACTTACGGTCTTAATTATTACCACGGTAACGATACCCACATGAAATATGACAAAGCCCAGCGGAATGCAAACGATATCCAGACGGTCAAGAATTTTGCCGCATGTTCGCTTATGTATTGCGGTGTGAGTTACCACATGAACGCTGTTGTCACGGTCAAAAATAAAGAAGCTATCAGCGGAGAAAATGAACTGCGAGTCAGTCACCGTCAGGGCAAAACAGTTCCCATTCTTTATCTTGATACCCATGTGGCAAGCACCGATTACGAGGTGATCGCTGCCGGTTTCGGTACTTCTGAAAACAAACCGAACAACCGTCCGTTCTGGGGATTTAAATCGAATAATTGATCTGCTGAAAGATGATCAAGTTATGAAAAAAAAGTTGTTTTTACTGTTCATACTGTTTTGTGTTGTATCGGTTTCAGCCGGAACCGTGTTTTTCGATGCCAATAATGACGGTATCCGCAACAATAACGAACCGGGCATTGCCGGTGTTGCAGTTACCGACGGCAGAAGTATCGTGAAAACCGCTGCTGACGGCAGTTTTTCTCTTGTTCCGGCTGCGGGTGCCAGACACATTTATATAACTGTTCCCGAGGGATACCGGGCGAACGGCAGATTTTACCGTACACCGGGTGAAAAAGCCGATTTTCCGCTGGTGAAATGGCAGAGACCTGCGCGTTTTGTCCAGATATCCGACGGTGAAATTGCTGTAAAACGGCGCTGGATGCCGGTCATCGAAAATGAACTCCGGAAAAATCCGGCTGATTTTCTGATCTACACCGGTGATATAGCCGCCAACACTCCGGCTGGACTGCAGTTCGCGGCAAAACGCTTCACGTTCAAAAGAATGGGCGTTCCGGTGTATTTCACTATCGGCAATCACGACTTCACCAAAGGAAAATCAGGAGATGATGCTTATTTGACCAACTGCGGACCGCTGTGGTATTCTTTTGACTCCAACGGTATCCATTTTGTCGTCGTTCCGATGATCTGGGATGGTAAAGGGCAGCGCAGCGATAAACCGGTCTCCTACAAGATCGCGGATTTTGCCCGCTGGGTCAAAAAAGATCTTGATCTGCAGCCCGCCGGAAAGAAGATCGTGTTTTTCGGACACGCTCCGGTATTCGATCACAAGGAAGCTGTTGACATCATCCAGCCGCAGAAGTATGACATCGCGGCATTTATCCACGGTCATAATCACATGTGCGGAACTTATGAGCTTGCCGGTATCCGTCATTACGGGGTATCTTCAGTAAAAGACGGTATGCCGTTTGCCGCTTACGGGGTCTATGAATTTGACCGCAATGGTGAGTTCCGCCGTCTGCACGCACTGGTCGATGCCTCTTTCTCTGCTCCGGCAAAGGATAAAAGGCTTATCTGGCAATGGAAAAGCGATGGCGGCAGCTTCATTTCAGCCGATCCGCTTGCCGATGAAAACAAAGTTTATGCCGGACTGAGTGACGTGCTTAACGGCAGACATCAGGGCATTGCCGCCTTTGACCGCAAAACCGGTAAACAGGTGTGGTTTTTCAAAACTGCCAATTCGATAATCGGTCCGATGCAGCTTAAAAACGGTACGGTTTTTGCCGCCGATGCCGACGGAAACGTTTACGCTCTTGAGAGTAAAAGCGGCTCCTTGAAGTGGAAAAACCGTTTTTCTCCGCAGAACGGAGTGTTTTACAGTCAGGGTGTCGTGGTTTTTGAAAACAAAGTGATCGCAGGTTTCGGCGATCATCTGAAAGGTTTTGATGCAAATTCCGGAAAAGTCCTCTGGAACACAAAGAACAAGCGCGGCAAAAAGGCACGCTGCGGTTCCGGAGCGGTGAACGTGCTTGCCGGAAAATGCGTCATCGGTGCTGATGACGGCAAACGCTGTGCTGTCGATGCTGCAAGCGGCAAGCTGCTGTGGCAGACTGGAAAATTCAACTTTTCCGCTCCGGTTTACATTAACGGCAGACTTTTTGCCGTGAACGGAACTCAACTGTGTGAACTGGATATGAAAACCGGTAAAGTAAAACGTACATATCCGGAGTTTTCCCCGGGGTGGGGCGGCAGATTTACTCCGCTTGCCGTCAGGGATGTTCTTTACTCCGGCAGTTCAGACTCCGGCGTCTGCGCCGTCGATCTCAAAACCGGCAAACTCAAGTGGAAATTTTTGCCTGCTCCCGGCAGGGCAGCGGTGGGAAAGAACTGCCAGCGGTCAGTTTACGGCAGTCTTGCCTGCTCCGGAAAAGTGCTTTTCTGCGGAGCCGCTGATGGAAACGTTTATGCTCTTGATACAGTTTCCGGCAAAAAGCTCTGGAGCCGTGACTGCGGCAGTCCGGTAAGCGGAATAAAACTGGATAACGGTTCTCTCTTCGTTACCGCCTATACCGGTGAACTTTGCTGTTTTGATGTTTCTGATATTGCAGGAAGTAAGTTCCGTAAAGCCGTGAAAAATACGGCACCGGGCACTCTCGATCTGAGTGCTCCGCTTCTTGTCGTTCCGGGCGATGCCGCCGAAACCACCCGTCTGGCGGCGGAGGAATTCAAAGATCACTTGGAACTTATCACCGGCAAAATGTCGCAGGTGTGTTCCGAAGATAAATTGCCGGAGGGTAAATTCAGTGCCAGGGTTTATTTCGGTCCCTGCCGCAGAACGGCGGAACTCGGTTTTTACGCTGACGGTATGAAAAATTTTGAATATCAGATAGCCGGATGCGGAAATGAACTGTTTTTCATCGGCAATGACTCCGTCGACTCTCTGGCTCGAAACCGTAAAAACGGCGGATTGGGGATTTCCGCAGGTACGCTGTTTGCCGTTTATGATTTTCTCGACCGTGAAATGGGTGTCCGTTACATCTGGCCGGGAAAATCCGGTATCTATGTAAAGAAAAACACTTCACCGCAGATAAAAGTTCCGCTTGCAAGAAAAGGCGGTCACTGGGGCAATACTTCCCGCTTCACCGCAAGCGGAGCTCATTCATTGAGCTTCTATAAAAATTGGAAGAACTATAAGAAATTCGATGCCGAACAGCAGCGCTGGCTGTGGCGTCAGAGATTTTGTTTCCCCATCCGGCAGTTTTCCGCCGCTCACAGTTTCCTCAGCTACTGGAAACGTTTCGGCAAAAGCAACCCGGAGTTTTTCCAAATGCTTCCGGATGGCAGAAGAGGACCGCTTGACGGCGATCCTGCCGGCCACGATGTGTCGATGTGTGTATCAAACAAAAATTTTATCAAACAGATAGCCAAAGACTATAAAGCCATATACAACAACAAAAAATTGCGTCCCTTCAACCGCAGCCGGATGACTGTCGGGGAAAATGACACCCCCGGTATGTGCACCTGTGCCGGATGCCGCGCCTGGGATGCTCCGGAGGAAAAGGCTAATTTTGATGCTCATCCGTATTGGAACGGTTCAAGTATTCCGGTGCGGGAACAGCGTTTCCCCGC
This sequence comes from Victivallaceae bacterium, assembly GCA_045532825.1. GTDB lineage: Bacteria > Verrucomicrobiota > Lentisphaeria > Victivallales > Victivallaceae > UBA1784. The sequence continues at coordinate 5,684 of JAZSGR010000008.1, forward strand.
ACTGGGAGCCGTTGACGGCGGCGGTATCTGGGGAGTGACCCCGTCTCTGGCAAACAGGTATTGCAGATTTTATCTTGAGGTGCAGAAAGAGCTGCGCAAAATCAATCCGGATGTCCTGGTATTCGGCTATTCTTATGCCAATTACGCTTCAAGACTGTACAATGTGAAATTGAATGACAAAATCTTCATCAGCTTTGTCAATATCGGTTACTATCCGTTCACAGATGAGAAGATGGCTGATTTCCGCCGTAACTGGAACGATTGGAAGAATACCGGGGCAAGTCTGCTGCTGCGCCCCAACTCCACCCACAGCGGACACAATATGCCGCTTTTTTACGGGCGCAGACTGGGAGAGGCTTTTCTCTATGCCAGAAACAACGGCGCACAGGCGGTCCTCTACGATTCCATGATCGGACAGTGGGGCGCACAAAGTGCCAGTTACTATTGCATCGGCAGACTCAATGCCCGCCCGGATCTTACCGTGGATCAGGTTCTTGAAGAGTATTACAGCGCATTCGGTCCGGCGCGGCAGGATATAAAGAATTTTGTGGAATTTCTTGAACGCACTGCCGATGCTGTGACGGTTGAAATGTTTGCGGCTCATGCCAAAAAATTGAAACTCAACCGTTTGCCCAATTTCAAAAACTGGCTGCAGGCGGCGGATCTGGTTTTCTCCGACAAATTTTTTGTTGAGGGTGAAAAACTATTGAAACGTGCAGCAGTTTCAGCTGCCGGTGATCCGGATGCTTCTGAAAAAGTCAGGTTTCTGCAGGTGGGTTTTGAACACTCCAAACGCACTTTCAACGTTCTGAAAATATCCCGCACCGGCGACAAAAAGGCGTTGCGTAAAGCGGTGGCTGAATTGACAAAATACCGCAATTCGATAGATCATCTGCTCACTTCCGACATGGCTTATTTGCAGTTGAGAGAAAACAGGCAGTTCATTGTAAAATAAGTAAACTCACAAAAAAAGATGCATGTTTCAAAGCATGCATCTTTTTTTGATACCGTGATCTGCTTGGGATCAGCGGGTTTCCTGACCGTGTTGCGCCAGCCATGAGCGGTAGATCTCCACCGCTTTTACGCCGGTGTCGGCAATGGTGTTTGAGCAGACGATGATACCGTCGAGCTTTCTTTCATGCCAGAGCTTACGGTACAGTTCAAGCTGAAAGAGCATCTCTTTTTCCGTCAGTTCGCAGCAGTCGCCGAAGTTGTAAAGATAGCATCCGGCAAAGTGTTTTTTGCCCGGAGTCATGGCAATGATCCTTTCAAGGTTCTGTTCCGCCATGGCAAGCTCACGGCTGTCCCAGGACCAGAATGAGATCACATCCACTATATCCAGATATGCGGAGTAATCCGCTGCCTCAAAGAGTGCGGCATAATACACCAGCCACAGCTCAAGCGGACGGGGTGCAGAGTGGAGTTTATCTGCAATCTCTTTCAGCCGGGGCAGGGTGATCCTGGCGTCTTTGGTCTCCGGACGGAAAAAGTCATCAAGCATACCGCCGGTGACGTTGGGGAATTTTTCCGCCTGACGCAGCACTTCATCAAGATCATCGGCTCCGGAGTCGTTGCGGGCGGAGGATTTATCCCCCAATACCGACCATACCACTTTTTTGAAGCTGCGCAGTTTCTCCGACTCCGCATCGAACGGCGGCTTTGGCGCGCCTTCAAAGACCACCCGGCAGCAGTTCGGGATACCAAGGTACTCCGCACCTTCGACCGGTCCCATTTTGTTTTCGCCCGGTATTTTCCACTGCAGTCCGGCACCTCTGTGGTGACAGCCGGCATCATGACCCCAGATCCAGAGAGAATTCTGTAATGTTTCCATTCTTTATTTTCCTGTAAGCATATCAAGCGGATTGCTCCGCATTACTGTCGATTTGAGGTACTCCGGCGGGATGCCGTAAGATGAGATCATCGGCAGGATGTTGTCAAAAATATGAGTGTATCCCGCACCGCCTGCATTTTTCAGCATGCATTTGAGACAGATGTCATTGGTGAGCAGAAGCTGACTGCCGAAACCGTCATGGATGATCCTTGCTGCGATCTCCGCCCGGAGCGTGTCTTTGGCAAAGTCGCCCGTAGCAAAACCGCCGGCTGCCGGAGTGAACTCCTTGCCGAAATTATCCATTTCAACAAAAACTCCGCGCTTGAGCAGACTGGTTATATAATCGTAATCAGGGGCGATATCGGAGTGACAGATCACTATCCTGTCAGGTGCGACACCGAGTTTTGACAGAAAATCCGTCACCTGCAGTCCGTTGACCGACCAGGGGAAGATATGCACCTGAAGTGCCAGATTGGTATCTTTCTGTACGATGGCTGCGGCTTCAAGAGCTTTCCATTCATAAGGGGTGATCTCTCTGCTTGTTCCGATCTCGCCGATGACTCCGGGCTTGATGCCGGAGCTGCCGATACCGCAGGTGACTTCCTGCATCAGCCGTTCGGCAAGAGCTGAAACCGGAAGATCTTTCACCTCCTGCGGATGAGTGTCTCCCGTATACCAGCCGCATCCGGCAACGATGTTGAGACCGGAGACATCCGCCAGACGTTTGAGCAGATAAGGATCTCTGCCGATCGCTTCAGGAGTGCAGTCCACGACGGTATTGCATCCGGATGCTGTCAGAGCCGCGGCTTCAGCAGCTGCGGTTTCAAAGTCATCCACCAGCAGATTGTCTTTCATGCAATAGGGATCGCAGAGCAGTTTCTGCCGGTCCGCAGAAGTTATTTTCTGTTCTGCGGCTCCCGGCGCCGCCTGATTGGTGAGGTCGATGAAAAGATGCTCATGCGAAAGCACCATTTTGCATTGCTCTGCATCGACTGCTCCGTTTACCGTGATGATCTTTTTCACTCTGCGTATCCCACTCCGACGTAATACGCCATGGCTTCCTGTGTGGTATCGAGTCTGCCGAACTGACAGACCACCGGACGGCTGGATGTTATCCGCAGAGCGTACTGGGTCAATGCCGGAATGACCGCACCGTTGAGATCTTCCGGCTTATCCAGACGCAGTGAGATGATACGTTCCGCAGGGATATCGATCTTGATGTTTTTGATCGGATCACGGTCGCTGAAGTAGATATCGATGATGCTTTCAACGGCTTCACTTGAAGTGTTGAAGATCATCAGTGCCTCATGGGACTCCATTTTACCGTTGTTTTTGGGTTCGGGCAGATAGCCGTCTGCAAAATACCAAACTTTTTTGCCGCCTTCAGTCATTTTTATACTCCTTTTGCAACCAGTTCACGGATGAATGGAGTGATGGATTCCGGTCCGTTTTCAGTAATTACGAAACCTTCTTCGATGCGGTTTGAACCTGCCGGATGTCCCCAGATGCTTATATCGCTGTTGACACACATGCCGCTTTCAAATTTGTAGGAGGCATTTTCATCCGGATAGGGGGATTCCGCTTCGGCAAGTCCGATACCGTGCATCGGGGGATAGAGGTCGTACTGGGTCATGTTGTACTTGGCGAACACCGCCTTGACCGCACGGACCATTTCACCTGAAACCACTCCGGCGCGCAGAAAGTTCTGCTGCACGTTCGCCGCTTCAAAAAGCACGTTCAGGAACTTTTTCTGCTCGTCGTTGGGAGTACCGATGACAAAGGGATATTCGACGGTGGAAACATATCCCTGATACTGCACCGCCATTGCCGCCATGACCATTTCGCCGTTGCGCATGATCTTGTTGGTGGTTCTGCCGATCACAGTTTCGGTACGGACTCCGGAACCGAATACCATGAAGTTGATATCTTCAGCACCTGCCATACGGGCGGCACCTTCAGCGGCTCCGGCTGCGACATACTCCGGAGTTCCGTCCACGGCGTATTCCAGCAGTTTTTTGTAGCCTTCGCAAGCCTGACGGCCAGCCTCTTTCAGACAGGCGATCTCATTGGCGGTCTTGACCAGACGCAGACGGTTGACGATGGATCCTGCATCCACGATCTCCACGCCTTCCACGGCTTTTTTGAGACGGTCCATAATGTGTGCGGGAACGTCGAAAAGTCCGACCAGACCGAGTCTTCTGCCGCCCTTGAGCGCAGTCTGGAGAATGTCGCGCAAAGTTGAGAAGGTCGCCAGCGGATAATCGATCTCTTCGGGAACTGAAACACAGGCGAATTCTTTTACATTGTAATAACCGTTCCAGACGGACATTTCACGGGCATACTTTTCACCCTCCGGAGCTCCGGCAAGAACCGGTTCGCCGCATTTGGGGATGACGCAGATACCGCGTTCAAAGATCGGCCAGAAGTTGCAGACATAACGCAGATTTTCTTTGCGGTATTCGTCACCGTACACCGCAATGGCATCCAGGTTGGCGCGTTCCATTTCCGCCTGAAGACGGATGATGCGCTCCTGAAACTCACTTTTTGGAATACAAATCATGATTTTTTTCCTTTTTTACATTGACGATTTGGGAACCTTTGTTGTAAATATATATCACAAATCCAACAGAGTCAACGCAAAAAATGCAGACCTGTGCGCATATTCTGCTAATTTTATAAAAACTGCATAAAAAAGACTTGAATAACTGCAAGATTGCTCTTGAGTTTTCAAGTCAGGATGATAAATATTATTGTACAGCAAGCCGCTTTCTTCACCGGTCGTTGTCATAAAACGGAACGATACTTACCCGGTGCAGCGCAACCGGATCCTTGCATTTTTCATCAGGTGAAAAAGTTATTTCCGCCTGTGTCTGTTCTGCGCGGAATACCAGCATGTCGAAGTTTGCTTTTCCCATCTTTGCATTTTGGGAGGCAAATGGTGACTTGCGGTATTTTACCGTATGTTCAGGCAGGATCTTCCCGCCTTTGAGAGAGGTATTCAGTCGGCTGCGGTAGGCTCTGCCGTTCACCGGATCAAGAGCGTTTGAGCTGATAAATGACAACTTGTACAGCTTTCCTGGAATCAAGCTGCCGGTTTTCTGTCCTATTGAGCTTCCCGGCGGCAGTACGGCGTAATTATTTCCTGCACCGGGGGTATTTCCGAAGTATTTCATTACCGCCGCATAGTTATCTGTGCTTTTTATCTTTACCTCTCCGGTACAGTTCCAGTGTTGAATTCCGGCTGCGAAAGAGCAGTTTTTCAGAATGTTTTCGGCAAGTTTCCAGCCGAATTCTGCCGACAGCATATTGGTTTTGCCTTCGATGACATAATGCCGGAACAATGCGGATACCCAACGGGTGACTTCATTATCTGTATGATTGCCGCCCCAGCATCCGACCGCACCGATGCCGTCAAATGCCGGATGGGTGGCAAGTATATTCATCTGCATATCCAGAAAATATTTGAAATTTGCCTCCGGTTCATTATCAACTGTGAATGACAGCGGGATGTTTGACGGCGAGATGACCATTCCGAGATACTTTCTGAAACCGGGGTAAACTGCTTCAAATTTATTTACCGCTCCCAGCATTTTATCCAGTATCAGTTTGCGTGCTTCTTTTTCATTTACGGTGTTTGAGGGGACATACGCTTCAAACAGCAGTTTTCCGTTGAGTTCATTTACCGCCATACTCATGAACCCGGCAGTGACCGCAGAGTTTTGCGGAGTTCCGGTCATCCAGCAGTATATGGATTTTCCAGGCGCAAGATCGTATCTGCCGCTGTTTTTCAATACCAGAGCAAGCTGTTTTTCGTTGCCGGAGGAAAATTCATCCAGTATCGCTCCGTCAAAACGCCACTCTCTGCTGCCGGTTCCGCGGACTGATGGCGGCTGTGCGGTCCCATCAGCAACCGTGCTGTGTGCAAGCAGCAGATTGTTGTGCTGTTTCCGGAAAATCTGCCAGTTTTTTTCGCTTCCCGGTGAACCGTTGTTGAATGTGGTTATACAGTCCAACTGATGTTTTTTCACCATTTCAAAATCATGTTTCGGGTATCCGGTCAAATGCGGTCCGCCTGCCAGCTGGTAATAGATCGTTTCCGCGATGGCGGCGATACAGACTCTTCCGCTGCCGGAAACGGTAAAATCATATTTTCCGGCACGCAGGTATACCGGCATACTTCCTGACAACGGGACTTTTGATTCCGGTATGGTTATTTTCATATTGTCTGCAAGTTGGAACGATATCCAGCCGTCACGGGGATTGAGAAAAGAACTTTTAAAACCGTCTTTACATTCAAACTCCGCAAGTAGGGTGTGCAGATTGTTTTTACGGACAGCATTCTGCGGTTCAGTAATTTTATCGCGTTTGATGATGTTGAACTTTTTTATGACGTCTCCGGCTGTGCATGTCAATATATGTCTGCCGGAAACAAGTTTATGCAGATCAAGTACGGCGATACCGTTATTGATCTTGGCTTTCCCTGAACTGCCGCTGCCACTCTGCCAGCTGATACTGCGGACTTTCTTATCACCGTACCAGCGGAATTTAAGAGTGTTTTCCACCGCATTCAATTTTGGTTCAAGCGGAATGAGTTTTTGCGGCGGTATTTCTTTGAGATAAGCAATGGATGCCTCGTACGCTTTTTGTGAAGCAGGTTCCAGAGTGATGCCGGCGATCTCAAATTCTCCGGAGCGGATGCGGTCAACTACGATCCCGACACTGCCGACGCCGCCCCTGGAAGAGTAGCCGCGGAATACTTTTTCTATGCGCTTCCAGCCGTAACTTCCTTGCGGAATATTTATCCCGCTTGATTGGCTCCAACCGTTGTTGAATGAGAGCAGTTCTGCCCGTCCGGCGGTGAAATTACCGGCTTTCACCCATGCACTGAGCCGGTAGAGTTCACCTGGTTCGATGCTGAAGGTCCAGTCCTGACGCACGATGTGCATTTTCCCCTTGCGGTGGAATTTGAAACAGCCACCGCCTTGAGGAAAACCATTCGGAAAATAATCCGGACGGTTGATCCTGAAGCTCCAGCCTGCCGGAAAATCTCCCGCTTCAAGTTCGAGTCTGCTGTTGCGCAGCATCGTGGAACAACTGCCGGCAGGCAGCAGACTTTCTGCGTCACCACCAGCTGATATGCCGCCGCAGAAAAGTGCCGCAGCAGAGAGTACATAGAAAATTATTTTCAACATGATTTTCACCTGCATTGCAGAGTGGTCACTCTTTTTCATCCACTCCGTATTTCAAAATATTGTTGCTGCTGCACGCTTTGCGGTAATGGACACTCCCATCCATTGTCAGATAGTTGAAACCGCCCGAGTGACGGTTCTGGATACGGAATTCGTCAGTGAGCAGAACGTGAGTCACCACCAATTGAGCACTGTCAACAAGCTGAAGTCTGTCAGACGGCTTGGGGAATGAAGTGATGCGCAGTCCGCCGTTGGTATTGTTTCTGGAATTATAAAAGAATGCGTTCATTCCATAATCAGAGCTGGAATTACTGAATGTGCTGACCCAACCGGTACTTACAGGATCATTGTCTTTAGCTGATGGACATGCCAATATCGGGTCGGCGGCAGGTTTGCCCCAGGCGTACCAATGCAGATTTTTACGCGGAGCTTTGATGTAACTGTTTACCGCAAGACGGGTGACCCATGTGTGTGCGCTGCTTCTGTCATTCATCGGTGCCGGAAGCCATTTGTCATTGTCATCGGAGTAATTCAATACAGCCAGACCCAGATTCTTCAGATTGCTGAGGCAGGCTGTACTTTGTCCGCGTTCACGCGCCTGCTGCAACGCCGGCATCAGCATTGCCGCAAGTATCGCTATGATCGCGATCACCACCAGAAGCTCGATTAAGGTGAAGGCGTTCTTGGGGAAAGGGGAAAACTTCTTTTCCCGGGGAAAGAGGAAGTCGGATCGTAGCCATGTCGTACTGTGGGCCA
>JAZSGR010000024.1:0-4033 GCA_045532825.1 Victivallaceae bacterium
TAAGCGGAGATATGGATAACATCATCGGTCTGCCGCTTGATAAACTGCGCCTGACTCTGACTGAACTTGCTGTCTGCTGACATCTGCGCCGCACAAAATAAGCCGTGCGGGTAAAAAACGCGCGCAGTCAGTACCCGTGGGGCAAATCATCGCGGCGCACCGCAATACCGGCAAGGTATGACAGCTTTTCCGCCGCCCGGGGGCAGTATGTGCGGCACGTGCGGTATGCCCGCAACGGCATGACAGCCGCACTGGGGCGGCGGTTTGATGTCTGACCTGTCTGACTTGTCCGACCTGTCTGACATCTGCGCCGCCAAAATAAGCCGTGTGGGTAAAAAACGCGCGCAGTCAGTACCCGTGGGTAAAATATCGCGGCGCACTGCAGTACCGGTGAGGTATGACAGCTTTTGCGCCGCCTGGGCTAGCATACCTGCCCGGTCATGCGGCAATGCGGTATACCCGCTTGGGTATGACAGCCGCTTGGGGGCGGCGGTTTAAAGAACTATGAATACTATGAATACTATGAATACTATGAATACTATGAATACTATGAGAGCTCTGCGCCGCCGAAATAAGCCGTGCGGGTAAAAATACGCGCGGTCAGTACCCGTGGGTAAAATATCGCGGCGCACTGCAATACCGGCAAGGTATGACAGCTTTTCCGCCGCCCCCCGCAGGGCAAGGCGGCGTTATGGTGCTGGTGCGCAACCGGCCGCCGCCCCCCGCAGGGCAAGGCGGCGTTATGATGCTGGTGCGCAACCGGCCGCCGCCCCCACATATATATCAGACATGACCGGCTGTACAAAACTTGCGCTGCACTGCCGTGACGGTAAAAAACGTGCGATAAATACCGGTAAAATCAGATAAAAAACTTGATTTTTTGCCGGTTCAGAGGTATAGTATTGAAAACATCAAAAAAACAGGAGAAACATAAAAATGGCATTCAATGTAGACATTACCGAACTTATGGATCATATCGAAGAACACATGATGAAGACCGAAGAAGCTCTTCAGAAGAGTTTTGCCGCCATCCGTACCGGCAAAGCCTCTCCCTCTCTGGTCGAAAACGTCATGGTCGATTATTACGGCAGTGCCACCCGCCTCAAGGAGATCGCCGGTATCACCGCTCCTGAAAGCCGTCTGCTGGTCATCCAGCCCTGGGACCGCTCCGCTCTGGCGGCGATCGAAAAGGCTCTGCTGGCATCCAATATCGGCATCACTCCGATGAATGACGGCAAAACTCTGCGCCTGCCCATTCCTGAATTGAGTCAGGAACGCCGTACTGCTCTGGCAAAACAGGCAAAGAGTGAGACCGAAGATGCCAAAGTTGCACTCCGCAACATCCGCCGCGACGGCAACGAGAGTGCGAAGAAGGCTGAAAAAGACGGTGGACTTACTGAAGATGATCTCAAGAAGATGCTTGATGATATCCAGAAGATGACTGATCGTTACATCGCTTCTCTTGACGCCATGCTCGGCGCCAAGGAAAAAGAACTTATGACCATGTGATGAAACTCAAAAGCACCGCTGTTTCCGGCGGAAAAAAGTTTTATATATCCTTGTTTATCGCAGCCGCGGCAGGTTTTTTGCTGCGGCTTTTTACCGCCCGGGAGCTGGGGGCGGTCAATGGCGGGATCAACAGTGTGTTCACTCCTTCTCCGGCATCGGATCTCTGTACTTATATGCGTCTTGCGGAAGAGATCGCTTCCGGAAAGTACAAAGGGGTTTTTTATTATCAGCCCTTTTATTATGCGGTATTCCTGCCGGTGATCCGTCTGATCGCAGGCGCCGGGGTGTGGAAGGTGATCTTCTGTCAATCTCTGCTCGGCGGGGCGACTGCTTACTTTGCCGGACTTGCCGGAGCCCGGATATTCGGACGCCGGGCGGGGATCTTTTCCGCATGGATGACTGCAATATCCGTTCCGCTGCTGCTTTATGCTCCGTTTCATCAGAATGAGACCTTGCAGACGTTCAATATCACGCTGCTTTTTTATCTTGTGCTTACGGCATATCACCGCAAAAACGGCAGCTGGTGGTTCCTTGCCGGACTGACCGCCGGTATCGGTATCCTCACCCGGGGAAATCTGTGGTTTCTTGTTCCGCCGGTGCTGGCGGCGGCGGTGTTTTCCGCCCGCAGGAACCGGAAAATGCTGATCAGCAGTCTGCTGTTGTTTCTGATCCCGCTGTTCCTGGTGCAGCTGCCGTTTGCGGCATGGAATACAAAGATACTCGGCAAAGTAAGCGGTCCGAGTACTGCTGCGGATGCTGTCCTTGCGCTCGGCAACACCCCGGAGGCTCCGGCGGGCGGCCGCAATACCGGCTTGCCGGCAGGTCCCATGGAGTATCCTGAATCTTATCACCGTGCCATGGCAAAGACACAGCAGGGTATCTCCGTTCCCCGCCAGATGCTGGAATGGCTGATTTGTGAACCGGCATCTTTTCTGGAACTGCAGTTCCGCAAGCTGCTGCTTTTCTGGTATTCCGGAGAGATCCCCAACAATGTTTCGCTTTACGGTGAGGGCAGGTACAGCTTTGTTTTGAGGAATATGTATCCCGGAGACAGTGCTGTTCTGCTGGCACTCGGAGTTGCCGGTTTGCTGCTTTTCTGCCGCAGGGCTTTTGCCGGAGGAAAGACCGCGCTCATGCTGCTTTACTGTTTCATCATACTGTACTGGGGGGCGGTTTCGGCATTTTACATACTTTCAAGGTTCCGCGCTCCGGTGATACCGCTGGTGACGATCGCAGGCGGCGGATTTCTCACAGTTTATCTTGCCGCTTTGAGACACGACCGCAAACGTTTTCTGCGTCTTACCGTACTTCTGCTTGCCGGAGTGTGGTTCACTTCGTTTGCTTACGATTTCTACCGTTACAACTGCGAGCGTGCGGTAATGCGCATCGTGCGTACGGAGGGAACCATCCTGCCGGCGCAGCCGGGGTATCCGGAAACCAGACTGGATCACGGACCGTTCACTTTCGGTTCGTGGACCACGGTTGAACTGGTTCCGGGAACACTGCTTGAAAAACGCTTTACCTCTTCCGGGAACAGTGTCATCTGGAGCATCCTTTCTCCGGCCGCAGGTGAACTGGTCTGCCGGATACCTGGAGAACCGGCGCGGATCGTTACTCTGAAATCCGGTATGAATGAGATTAAACTGCCGCTTTCCGGCGACCGGGCACTGCTGGAGATACTTTCTGCTCCGCATGGAGCTGCTGCGGTATTCGACAGACAGCGGGATCATTCCCGCAGCCGTCTCAACGGCGGACCGCTCTCCGGTGAATGGGTGGTCCGTATGAACTGTGACCGCTCCGGCAGCTCTTCCTGAAAGGAAGAAACTTGGATTACTTTTGAAATAATCTGCAATATCCTGTTGAAAAAAACACCCTGAAGTGCTAATGTATCTTCAGGGCATTTTTTTTGCGTTGGATATATTGTTCAGCGATGTACTGCGCTGTGAACGAAAAAGTAACACAGGATTTTTCAAATGGGTAAATTGACGATACTTGGAAGTGCTGCGGCAGAGGGTATTCCCGCAATGTTCTGTAATTGCCGGGTCTGCAATGAAGCGTGGAAAAACGGCGGAAAAGATATGCGTATGCGTGCGGCGTACAAACTCAATGACCATGTGCGTATCGATTTCGGTCCTGATACCATGGCGCAGGAGTTCAAATATCAGCTCCACTCCGAAAATCTCAAACATGTTTTCATCACTCACAGTCACGAAGATCATCTGGATGCCCACCTTTTCGGTTTCCGCCGTCCGGGATTTTCCGTGGTGGATGAGAACAATATCCTCAATATCTACGGCAATGTCGGAGTGATGGATTTCATCTACACTGCTTTTGCCAAAAGACGCTGCGATTTTAAATTGTACCGCATGAATCCGGTCGAGATCAAGGCATTTGAACCGGTCGAACTGCCGGAGGAAGATATGACTTTCCACCCCATGATCGCCAATCACATGCCTTCGGAAAAACCCAATTTCTTCATCGTCCGCCACGGCAGCAAGTGGCTGATGATCGCCAATGATACCGG
>JAZSGR010000178.1:0-6600 GCA_045532825.1 Victivallaceae bacterium
AAAATGATAATTGACAGAACTGCGAAATAATAAAGCAGGATCTTATGCCGGAAAAATCTGTTGAAAAAATTTCGTCTGCCCATGGGCAGGTGAAGCTGTACAGCTTCACCTTAATCGAGCTTCTCGTTGTCACTTCACAACACTGCCGTCATTTTATACATAACGCCGTTTTTGCGTCAGCAAAAACTTTGCCGCTTTTCTTGAAAGGGGAATGGGGTTTGGGGAAAGGGGAAAACCTCTTTTCCCGGGAAAAGAAGTTTTCCCCTTTCCCCAAGAACGCCTTTACCTTAATAGAGCTTCTGGTGGTTATTGCGATTATTGCGATACTTGCGGCGATGCTGATGCCTGCTTTGCAGCAGGCGCGTGCGCGTTCCCGTTCGATAAGCTGTTTATCGAATCAGAAGCAGATAGGTTCTTATCTTTATCAGTACACTGCTGACAATCAGGACTATCTTGCTCCGGTACGGGCGAGTGACCGTACGGCGGACAAGAATCAAGTCACCTGGGATCTCAATCTTGCGATGGCGGGTTATCTCGGAGCGCAGCCGAAAATGTGGACCAACAATGCCTTGTTCAACGAAAAACTGATGAAAGTCTTCATGTGTCCTGAAAGCAATGCGTATCTGATAAATCAGTATGGCGGCAAGTGTTTTTATGCCGGTACTTATCCCACTCCGAACAGTTATGCTTATCACAGCCGCATCAATCCTTTATATTTCATCGATGCCAAGGTCAATCCCAATTCGGAATACAATATCAAAAAAGCATCTGATACTCCGGGGCGTCTGTCAAAGATCCCGCAGTTCATTGACGGTTACTGGGCGAACGTTATCGGTGATGATTATAAAAACTATAAAACCATCCTCATTGATTTCCAGTTCCACTTCGGTCAGTGGGCAGGACACGGCAAATTCAGCAACATTCTGTTTCTTGACGGTCATGCCGGCTCTTATTCCGACAAAGCCGATCTTCACGGCATCAACTCCCTCAAATTCCGTAACAACAAGTAAGTCAAACCATTATGAAATCTAAAGTATTTTCTTTGTTTCTTGCCTTGCTGTATATTTCCGCAGTGACCGCTGCGGAGGTCGGAGCAAGGCTGATGCCGGCAGCATTTCAGGGCAATGTTTTTCACATTGCCGAAGGCACTCCTGCGGTGCTTAATCTCAAGGCATGGCGTGCAGATAAAAAAATGCCTTACCGCGGTATACTTACCGTGGAACTGCCGCCGGAGATCGAACTGGCGGGGACCGCGTTCATATTCAACCGTTCAGACAAAGGGATAAATCAGGATAAGATCAGTAAAAAAGAGATCATCCGTGACGGCAGAAAATATATCAGATATGAGACAGCTCTTTCCCCGCACTTTCTGTCTTCCACCACCCGTATGTGGTCCTGGGAGTACAATTCGGTTTTCCTGACCGCTGCACCGGGAACAGCAGGCAAGGAGTTCACCATGTACTTCAAAGTGATGCTGAACAAAGACTCTTCGGATGAAACTGCGGTAAAACTCAAACTGCTGCCGCCGCTGAAAAAACCTGCCCGCAAGACCGTACACTTTGCTTTCGACCAGCATTCCGTATTCAGTACCTATACCGCTCCGGAAGCTCTGCGCGAAAAACTCACCGGCATTTGGCGCGGATTGACCGCAAAACCGGTAGGTTTCGGAGTACGTCCGGCATATCCCGACTCCATGAAACCGGTCGAAGGTTACGAGGGCTTCTGGACCCTTTCCACCATGGGCACAGTTCCGGCGTTCGATTATGAGGGATACGGCTGCATGAAACCGTATCCGGAGATCAAAGGCGGAACTCCGTCCCCGGCATATCTGGCGGAAGATCCGGAGAAGAAACTGGAAAATTATGTGCGCCGCAGTATCCGCCGTTACCGTAAAGCCATGCCGCACATCCGCAGACTCTTCTGGAACATTGAACCCACACAGGATAGATTCGGACAATACGATCTTGAAGTATTCGCCCGGAAGATGAAACTTGCCAAAGTGCCTCAAGCGGCAGAAGTCATCCACCGTTATCCTGACAAGTGGCGCAAATTCCGGGTGGACAGCACGATGAAAACAGTCCGCAAAGTGACTGACGTCATGAAACAGGAGTTTCCGGAATTGAAGATCGAACTCTGCGGAGTTCCGCTTGAAAAACGTTATCCCGGCGGTTTCAATCCGAACTCCGCCATAGACCTGCGCATCGCGGATAAACTTCCCGGGGTGGATGTGCATCTGCCCATGCAGTATTACAGCGGAGTCAACCTCTTTGATGACGTTGAATTCACGTTGAAAAAGATCCGCAAACCCCTTGCCGGACTTCAGGATATCAACGAGGGTTCACAGCAATGGTACAACCGTTATACAGCTCCGCAGATCCTGCAGAACGCAGTGCTTTACGCTGTTCTCGGAGCCTCCGGTTACCACAGTTATCCGCGCGACAATTACGATCACCGCTATATTCAGGCGATATACGATGCTTACGGCATGATCGCCTGCGCCGAAAATATCTGGAAAAAAGGCAAAGATATTACCGGCAAATGCAAAGTGGACGTGGTTTCAGCAGTACCGGTGAAATTCCAGAGTGCCGACGGCAAATGGAACACCGCTGCTCTCAACTCCGGAGCGGAATTACTCCGCAGCAGGATCCACCGTCTGGGCGGGGAGACTGCCGTTACCCTGTTCAATTTTGATGCCAAACGCGCAGTGTTCGTCAAAGTTGCCGTTCCCGGGACAGCACCTGAAGCTCCGGTTTCCCTGGCACCTGATACCGCACTGGTGACCGGCGGCAGAACCGTGACCGGCAGGGATCTTGCTTCGGGACTGCTGCTTAAAGTGCCGGAAAACGGAGTGCTGGTCCTGACTGCCGGATGCAGATATACTCCGGAAAAAACACTGGATATATCAGGATACTCTTCCGAACTTAACCGGCTGCTTGCCGAACTCAGAAAAGAGGCATCCGGCAAATATACCGCACAGAGATCCGGCATTTGTGCTTCCGACTGGGCGCCGCTTGACGGCAAGTTCCACCTGCGTCTGATCGCAGAGGCCGACAGAAAGGTCTGGATTGATACCGACAGTGCTTCGGTGATCTCCTGGCAGAATCCCATGCGCTGGGGCAAGCCGTACATCGTGCGCTGGACCGCTGATTGTCTGCGCACTTCCAAACGTCAGGGTTTTGCCGGAGCGATCGAGTTTATTTCCTCGACCGGCCGCAGAAAGATCAATGGTTTCAAACTTGGTCATGTCAAAACAGAACCGTTTTACAACGAGGCGGTATTTACCGCACAGATACCGCGTTATCAGGGTATTGAGCAGTGGAACGATCCTCTTGAGGGCTTGAAGTTCACTGTGAAGTATCTTCAGAATGATACCGGTTTCAATCTGGTCCAGAAGATCACACTGAAAAACCTCAATCCGCGTAAAGAAACGGTAAAAGGCGTGCTTTTTGTCCGTAATTTCGTCATGCTCAACAAGGCGCAGCTGCTGGCAGACACGCATTCCGGCAGAAAGTTTTTTGCAGACGGCAGTGCCGGAGTGTTGAAAAATGATGCCAAAGTTCCGCTGGCGGCGAAGATGACGGAATATACCGGCTGGAAAGGCGGAAATACGACCCTCATCGTTCCGCCGCACGGCAAAACACGCGGATATTTCAGCTGTGTCCCCGATGCCGCATGTTCCGGAGTATTCACCTGGAGCGATTTCAACGGCGGACGTACCGCAGAATTCTTCACTCCGGAATTTGAACTTGCTCCCGGGGAGGAAAGAACCTTCACATTCCTGTACGGTACCGGCAAGGCCGCCGTGGGTGATACTGATTATCAGGCAGATAAAAACACAAAATGATCTCCGGCAGTTGAGTTTGCCTGCAAATTATGGATCACTGTTTGCAAAAAACAGTGATCCGGTGTATTTTAACACCGGTATCTTTAAAATCAATGGAGATTTTATATTTTATGAAAAAGCCTGCATTTTTTGCTGTTCTGCTGCTGATTTCAGCCGTTTCCGCCGATATTGTGACCGACACCCGCAATCTGCTGGTCAATCCTGAATTCAACTTTACGGCATTCATTCCGCACCGCGACGGAAAGAGATCCAGACAGTACGCCAATTATGTACCGTACTGGAACGCCGATACTGAAAAATCGGTTTATGTTCTGCGCGACTGCGATATAAAGAAAAACATCCTGCCGCCGTTTTCTTCTCCGTGCGGAATCCGCCTTGCTCCCGGCAGAAGTTTCCACCAGTTCTTCACGCTGCCGGAGGGTGAGCTGCTGCCCGGAGATGCAGTAAGTCTCTCATTCTGGGGGTACCAGGAAACTCCCGGCGCCCTCAAGGGCGAAATACGCGCCATGAAGATCGAAAGCGCAGACGGCACCTGGTCACCGGCAAAGGATTTCAAACTGCGTGACAAACGCACGTTCCGGAAAATGTCCCGCGGAGAACTGGTCGTTGCCCGCAATGCTTCCGGAGTCTCTCCGGTCACCGGCAAACCGGTTGAGATCAAAATCGAAAACATGGTGATCCCCGGCAACTTCACTCCCGGCAAAGAATCATATTCCAAAGATAATAACACTGTTGGTATCGAGGTGAGATTTACCAACACTTCAGCCAAAGATGTCTGGGTGTTTTATCCGAGTCTGGTGCGCGGAGTCAAAGCATTCCGTGCAGTTGGAAAATTCCGTACCATTCCTGAGTATTACCGTCATATCCCCCGCACCATGCAGAAGTTGTGGAAGGGTGAACCCATTCATATCGTTTTCATGGGTTCCAGCATCGACCGCGGCAGTGCCAATCCGCCGCTGTATCCCTACAACGAGGATCCCGAATCCCCAAAATACAAACAGCCGCTATCCGACAGTCATACCGGATTTTCCACCAGACTTGTGGGCCGTCCTGATCTTGATCCTTATTTTGCCTGGTCCAATCATTACTTCAGTGCCGCCGGCAGACTCAAAGTCGAACTGATGAAAAAATTCAATGTTTCCGGCGATAAGATCCTGATGAATTTCATGGCTGCCGACGGTTCCTGCGTGGGAGAGGCCCACTCCGGACTCAAAGCATATTGCGAACTGCTGCTGCCGCCCGCGCCGCATCTGAACGGTCATAAAGAGGGCAACTCCTGGCAGAAACTTTATCCCGGTCTGTTCAGCCGTCCGGAGGGACCGCGTCCGGATCTTGTGATCTACGGCAGCGGAGCAAACGAAAAGACCGATACTCCCGATGAGTGTGCAGTATTTGAGGGCGCGATCCGCTATATCCAGCGCAACTATCCCGGAACCGAGTTCATCGGCTGCATGTACAACAGCAAAAGCTCCACTCCCAATTTTGCCGATATGCAGGCGATCGCTCTGCGTTACGGCATCCCCTTTATCGACTTCGGCATCATCAACAGCCGCATTACCCGCAGCATCAATCCCAATGCGATCGGCAATAACGATGGACATCCCCAGGCATCGGTGCATTATATGATGTTCAAACAGCTTGAACGTGCCTTCGAGTGCGCCGGACCGGTGGTTTCCGGATTTCCCCAGCAGCATCTGCCGGAACGGATCATGAATACAACGGTAAACTGGGAAGGACGTATGAAACTTTATAAACCAGACAGCAGACGTTTCTTCCGACCCGGAGCCTTCGTGGTGGATGACGGAGCCTTCAACTGCTGGGCAGTGCTGAAAAAAAAGCTTCCCAAAGGTAAAAAAGCTCCGGCAGGCAATGTATATATCAACGGCGTATCAGTCGGAACAGCCCGCCGTTCAGCAGGTTATGATCTGCGCAACTCCTTCTTCCGTTACGGCAGATATTCCGCCATGGACCGCCAGGTGGTCGAGTTGGCTGATGAGTTCAAATTTTCCGCAATCGACTGCAAACAGCTTCTTTGTTGTACCTTTACCGGCGTCGAAACAGGTGCATTTGACAGATTGGAAAAAGCACAGCCTTATCAGTCATTGACCGGTTATCCCTATGGAAAATATATTGCCGTGCTCCAGCCGGGGAAAAGCTGCACCGTCAAAATCACCGGTACGGCATTTTCTGCGGTCTGGGCAGATGATAAAAACGGTGGAACTCTCACCGTGGAAGTTGACGGCAAAAAGATTTTTGATACGGAAACCAATGTTCCGTATACCCTGAAAAACAAAGAAAAACTTTTCATGGAAAACCGCAAAGGCATCACCGGTCTTGCCTATGGAGTGCATACAGTAACTTTCAAAGCCGGCAAATCACCGGTGAAACTTATGGGCATTTACAGTTATGATCTGCGCAGCAGCCGTTCAAACGAACGTATCATCCGTAATTTTTCCAACGGCGGAGAATATCTGTTTGAGGAACCCTTCAAGGCAGTTCCGGTGATCCGTTGTTACGACGGCCTGAAGCTGGTGTCATCGACTGCGGAAAAAGCGGTTTTTTCCGGCAGGGGCAGTTTTGAGGCGATTGGCGAATAAACAGGATGTTTTATGATAAGTTATTGTCCCATTTTTTGTGAAAGTTGTTCAAACTGCGGTGGCGCATCGCGGGCAATCTCGAGCCTTGCGCCTGTGCCGGTTTGGTCGTGTACAAAGGTACACTCCCGCACCGTACTCGGCGCAAAACTCGACCTTGCT
>JAZSGR010000219.1:0-3654 GCA_045532825.1 Victivallaceae bacterium
GCACTGTACCAATGATGCGGAAAGGATCGCCGACCATGTGGAGGTGATCTTAAATCTCACCTCGCGTCTGGAAAAATCCGAACGCAAACTTTCTGAAGCCGCGGTAAAAGATTTGAAAACCCTGTGGGATATTCTGGACGATCAGGCGAAAAACGTGATCTCCGGTCTGCAGGATACCAAACTCAATCAGGTAAAAACCGCCCTCAAGGAAGAGGAAAAGGTGGCAAAACTTGCTGAAAATTACGAAGATGAACATATCAAACGTCTCCGTGAAGGAAACTGTTCTGCGGATATGGGCATCATCTTCATCGAAATGCTGGGTGAATTGAGCAAGATCGGTGAACGTCTTGCCAATATTTCCGAACGTACTCCGGAGATCCAGAAGCATTATGTCCATCTGAAATAAACCATATATACAGGTGTGTTGTCATGAGAATCATCGGATTTGAACAGGTGGCGGAAGCTGCCGCCGCACTCTGCGGCAAAGCGGCATGTTATCTGCCGGAAGATGTCAAACAGCGGCTGCTGGCAGCAGGGAAAGAGGAGACACGGGAACCCGGCAAAGATTTTTTCCGCCAGTATGAGGAAAATTTCAAAATCGCAGAAGCCGATCACCTGCCGTTGTGTCAGGATACCGGTTTTGCCGTCTGGTTCGTGGAATACGGAACTGATCTCAAATTCGACAGGGGCGATATCTACGAAGCTCTCAACGAGGGGACCAGACGCGGATATACTGAACATTATCTGCGTAAATCCATAGTCACGGATCCGCTCTTTGACCGCAAAAACACCCGTGACAACACACCCTGTATCATCCACCTGAAGCTGGTTGAAGGAGATCAGCTCAAACTCACCCTTGCGCCCAAGGGCGGCGGTTCGGAAAACATGAGTGCGCTGAAGATGCTCAAACCCTCCGACGGCAGGGCCGGAGTGGTGAAATTCATCGTGGATACCGTCGTATCTGCCGGAGGCAATCCCTGTCCTCCGACCGTGGTTGGTGTCGGCATCGGCGGCACCATGGAAAAGGCGGCGATCCTCGCAAAATCGGCACTGCTCCGTGACATCGGCAAACCAAATCCCGATCCCCGTTATGCCGAACTTGAGGCGGAGATCCTTGAAAAGATCAACGCTTCCGGCGTCGGTCCCCAGGGACTCGGCGGCGACATCACCAGTCTGGCTGTTCACATCGACTGGCATCCCTGTCATCTGGCAAGTCTGCCGGTTGCGGTAAACATCAACTGTCATGCCGCACGGCACGCACAGATCATCCTGTAATGAGAGGAGAGAAAAAATGCCCAGAAAACTCGTTGCTCCTTTTGACAGTGAAACGGTAAAAAGTCTGCATGCCGGCGACCGCATCCTGCTTTCCGGCAAGATATGGACCGGACGCGATGCCGCACACAAACGGCTCTGCGCCCTGCTGGATGAAGGCAAGGCCCTGCCGGTCGGACTTGAAAATGAACTTATATATTTCGTGGGTCCCTGCCCTGCGCCTCCGGGATTTGCCATAGGCAGTGCAGGACCTACCACCAGCGGACGCATGGATGCGTATTCCCCGCGTCTCATAGATGAGTGCAAACTTGCCGGAATGATCGGCAAGGGTTTCCGTTCAGCGGAGGTGATTTCAGCCATGCAGCGCGGTCCTGCGGTCTACTTCGCCGCGACCGGCGGTGCGGGAGCTCTGATCTCCCGCTGCATCAAAAAAGCTGAAGTCGCTGCCTTTGAGGATCTCGGACCGGAAGCAATATACCGTCTGGAGATAGAAGATCTGCCGCTGGTCGTGGCGATCGACTGTTACGGAAAATCCCTTTACTGAAAAACAGAATAATGAACAGATTTTTCATATCCGCCTGGGGCAGTCAGGATGACGCCGGTATCTATACTTATGAACTCAGGGAAAACGGAGAACCGGTAAAAAAGTCTTTTGTACCGCTCCTGAATGCCGGATACCTTGCCTGGAACAGCCGCAGAAGCGTCATGTATGCCACTTGCGGAGTTGATGAAACAAGTGACGGTGTCGCCGCATTTTCAGCCAATCAGAACGGAGTGCTTTCTGCGCTTGGAGTGCAGAAAAGTTCCGGTATCTCCTGCTGCCACCTTTGCGTATCACCTGATGACAGATTTGTCTATGCCGCCAATTACCGGACTGGAAATTTTACTGAATTTCCCATATTATCCGATGGTTCGCCTGGCGAAAGTTCGCAGGTGATCTGCCACACCGGCTGCGGCCCGAACAAGGCGCGTCAGGAGTCGGCTCATGCCCACTTCTGCTGCTTTTCTCCTGAAGGGAAATATCTGCTGGTGGTCGATCTGGGTATTGATGTGGTCATGGCTTACCCCTATACTCCCGGCAGAGGCATAGATCCTGCCGGAGTCGTACGCAGTGATGTTGCGCCGGGAGCAGGTCCGCGCCATCTGGTCTTTGACCGTTCCGGGAGGACCGCATATCTGATAACCGAACTCGGCAATACTGTCATAAGCATGCACTACGCTGACGGCAGACTGGAAAAGATCAATGAGATCTCCACCCTGCCCTGCCGGATAGATTATCCGACCAAGGCATCTGCGGTAAGGCTGTCGCAGGACGAACGCTTCCTCATCGCCACCAACCGGGGATTTGATTCTCTTGCCGTTATCGCCCTGGACGGCAGGGGCGGCATGGTGCTTTCTGATCTGGTGCTTTCAGGCGGCAGCAGTCCGCGCGATGTGAATTTCCTTGCCTCTGACAGATTTTTCGCCGCCGGAAATGAATTTTCGGATAATGTTTACTTCTTCAATTTCAACCGTGAAAGCGGCAGACTCACTCCCAACGGATACAAACTGGAACTGCCGCGTCCATTGTGTTTCATTGAATGAACAGTCTTGACGGAAAAACCGTACTCATCACCGGAGCAACACGCGGCGCCGGACTGGAAGCAGCCAAAAAGCTCGCCTCCTGCCGCTGCCGCATCATCCTCAACTTTGCCCACAACTCCGCAGATGCCAGAAACGCCTTGCGTCTCCTGCATGAACTCGGAGCTGATGCCGAACTCCACCGTGCAGATGTTTCCGACGGCGAGGATGTTGAGGCGATGTTCCTCAACCTCGCAGAGTGTTACGGTAATGTTGATGTGCTGATAAACTGCGCCGGAGTCTCACCGGAACACCGCAGCAGCGGAGAAACAGAAGATGAATGGTTCGACCGCTGTTTTTCAGTAAAGGTAAAGGGTGCATTGCTCTGTACACAGTCTTTCATCCGCAATTTCCGTGGAAACAGTGAAGGACTGGTCATCAATGTCACCGGTCAGGAAACTCATGATCTTGTCAGTGATTTCGCCGGAGACTGCCTGAAAAAACTTACGGAAAAATTCACAGAAAAAAATATCCGCTTTATTCAGACTGCTCACTGCTTGTTATTGTCCCATTTTTTGTGAAAGTTGTTCAAACTGCGGTGGCGCATGCATGGGATTTCGCGGAACACCTTGTCACGGCGTAGTCCCGCAGGGCGAAGACGGATCCCGCACCGTACTCGGCTCAAAACTCGACCTTGCTCCACGCTGCATCCACCGATCGCAGACAGAACCGTTTCTTGAGCTTGAAAAAAACATGCTGTGTGATATATTTTAATTGAGAAAAACATATCTGAATAAGGATAAAATATAAATTTTTCACAAA
>JAZSGR010000151.1:0-16291 GCA_045532825.1 Victivallaceae bacterium
TTTCGCTGATTATCAACTTTTTTAACGTTTTTTTGCAAACACGACTTGACAAATAGTCTCTCATAGGAGCCCACAGGGCGAAGACGGATTGATCACGTCCGGGTAAGCATCAGCCGCCGCTGAAGCTATGGCTCGACAAGCCCGGTGGCAAAAATTTTTATTTTTTATTTTTTCAGTCGGCGACAAGACCGTTATAGCGCGCATAAATGCCGCCAAGCTCCAGCAGCTGCTCATGCGTGCCGCGCTCCGCTATACGCCCCTTCTCTATCACTATGATCTCATCCGCATGTCTGATCGTCGAAAGACGGTGCGCTATCACCAGCGTCGTACGCCCCTTCGACAACTCGTAAAGCGCACTTTGTATCCTGCGCTCACTCTCGTTGTCAAGCGCACTGGTCGCCTCGTCCAATATCAGCACCGGAGGATTTTTCAGAAATACACGCGCTATCGATATACGCTGCTTCTGGCCGCCCGAAAGACGGACTCCCCTCTCTCCCGTCTGCGAATCGTATCCGTCAGGAAGAGTCATGATGAAATCATGGATGTTCGCACGCTTCGCAGCATCCACGATCTCCTCAAAAGAGGCATCAGGTCTGCCGTAGGCTATGTTTTCACGCACCGTCCCCGAAAACATATAAACATCCTGCTGCACTATGCCGATGTTGCGGCGCAATGAATCAAGTTTCAGCTTGCGGACATCCACCCCGTCGATCGAAACAACTCCGCGCTGCGCTTCGTAAAAACGCGGCAGCAGCGCACAGATCGTGCTTTTTCCGCCGCCGGAGGCCCCGACCAGCGCGACCGTCCTGCCGGGCGCGATCTCAAAATCCACGTCATCAAGCACCTGCTGCCTGCCGTCGTAACTGAAGGAAACATGTTCGTAACGTACCAGTCCGCGCGGCGTTTCCAGCTCCGCCGCATCTTTACGATCCGCGATGTCAGGTGCCGTGTCGATGATCTCACAAAAACGCCGGAATCCGGAAAATCCGCGCTGGAACATCTCAGTAAAATGCAGAAGCTGCTCCACCGGCTGTATGAATATCCCCACATAAAGCGCGTATATCGCCAGCTCCTCCGGTGCGAGCCTGCCCTCCGATACGAACCAGCCGCCGCCAACGAGTATCACCACATAAAGCAATCCGTGGAACAACGCATTGCCGGAGTGGAAAAATCCCATCACCCGGTAACTGCTTACACGCGAATCGTAAAAGTCTCCGTTTTTACGCAGAAATTTATCCTTTTCCAGATCCTCGTTGCCAAAGGATTTCACCACCCGGATACCCGCAAGTGAATCCTGTATGCCCGCACTCACCGCCGCCACCTTCCTGCGGTTTTCCATGAACACCCGGCGCATCTTTCTGTTCTGGAAATAACTGAATACCGTCATCACACAAGTTACTCCCAGCAGCAGAAGCGCAAGTCCGGGATTTATACATATCAGGATCGCAAACGCACCAACGATCTTCACAGTCGATATCAGCAAGGTCTCCGGTCCGTGATGCGCCAGCTCCACGATGTCGAATAAATCAGTCACCAGACGCGACATCATCTCACCCGTATTGTTCCGGTCGTAATACGAAAATGACAGCTTCTGATAATGCTCAAAAAGCTCCTGACGCATGTCACGCTCCATCTTCGCACCCATGATGTGTCCGTAACAGGTGATGAAATACTGACAGCCGTAACGCAGAAAGTAAAGCAGCGTCAATGCCACACCCACCGGAACCGTTATTCGCATGATCTGCGAAACTTCTCCGTGGAACACATGTTTTATCATCCGGTCAAGCACCTGCGGAAATGCCAGATCGACCGCACAGACGACCAGCGCACACGCCATATCCGCAAAAAACAATCCGCGGTAGGGACGGTAATACCCCGCAAGACGGCGGATACTCATAAAAATTTCCTCCTTTTGATCAAAAAACATTCTGCCGGAAAAAGAAACTTCTCTTTTCCCGGCAGAAGATCGCTTTTTCACCCGGCAGATGCCGGAAATATCAGTTGACTCCGGTGGAGTCCAGCTCCTGAACGATGTCGATGCTCTTCTTGTCTGCCGAAGAATCAGCCTCTCCGCCAAGAGTGACGGTGATTCCGGTGATCATCTCCCGCAGACGGTCACTGAAGTTGGCAAGCACGAACAGTGCCGCCAGGGCAACCACTGCGATCAATATCACGTATTCAACGAATGCCTGTCCGCTCTGGCGGCGGCGGAATTTACGGTTGCGGATCTTTGCTCTCATAAAATAAACCTCCTTTTTTCAAGGGCGGCATCCTCTGCCGTACCCCGTTATTAACGTTTTTCACATCCTGTATATTTTAACCTCTACGGCACATTATATGCCGCTATCCTCACCATCCGTTCCCCCTGACTGCATACCGCATCGGCAAGAAACGTCAGAGAAAACACCAGAAACAGCAGCAGCACCAGCATGATGATATATTCCGTTACAGCCTGACCGCTTTCCGCTCCCGCTGAAATTTTTCTTTTCATCATCCACATGCTCCTTCTGCATCCGGTGCTAATATAATACACAAAATTATTTGTGTCAATATTTTTTAACAAAAAACTTGCGTTTATACTCAACCGAAGCTATACTATATAGCAGACAGCAACACAGGGGATTTATTTATATGATCTTTGACAAACTTGGAAATTTCGATCTTTACAGCAAACTTTTTCCCGAAGAATGGGCTCTGGTAAAAGAATTTTTCGGTGCCGGCGTGACTCCGGCTCCCGGACGCTATGACCTGCTGCCCAACGGCAAACTCTATGTCAATGTACAGAGTTATTCTCCGCATCCATACGATCCGGACAAGGTCGAATATCACCGCGATTATCTCGATATCCAGCTGCTCCTGCTCGGAGAAGAACAGATCATCAGCACCCCGCCGGACGGACTGGAAGAAGTCACTCCATACGATAAAGAACGCGACTGCGGATTCGACCGCCTGCCGGAGGGACACGGTACCGCTCTTAAAATGAATGTCGGAAACTTCGCCGTATTCTTCCCCGGCGAGGGTCACGAACCCTGTGTCGGCGATCCGGATACCACCGTCATCAAGGCTGTCGTGAAACTGCGCATCAACTGACCCTGACGGATAAAGGTAATGAATATCATCGCCGGACTTGCACGCAATCTTGAACTTGCTTCGCCGCCTGATATGGAGGTGCGCCCCACCACCGGCAGAGCACGCAAGGCTCTCTTCGACAGCCTCGGACCGCTTGACGGTCTCGGCGTTCTGGATCTGTGTGCCGGTTCCGGTGCCGCCGCACTCGAAGCCGCCAGCCGCGGCGCAGCTCTCGCCGTCATGGTCGAAAAAAATCCGGCGCATATCAGGATCATCGAAACCAATATCCGCAAAGTGCAGAAAACCGGAGCAACTTGCGAAATGCATACCGTAAACTCCGATATACTCAACGTGAGAAACTACCTTTCCCTGCTTGACCGCTGCTCTCTGATACTGGCTGATCCGCCGTACGCCGTATCTGCTGAACTCTTCTCGCAACTGATGGCTGATCCGCTTTTCAGGGAACACGCCAACGGATGCACCATCGTCTGGGAGATCCCGGATACTCCGGGGGCAGCCGGTGACTTCATCGATGCGCCGGGCATTTCAAAAAGCAGCATCCGCAAATTCGGCGGTACTTTGTTTCTGATCGGGGAAGTGCAGATATGACCTTAAGAAAAAAATGGCTGTTCGCCGATAAAAACGCCCGCGAAATCCTGGGAGATGATCCGCTGGCTCATTTCAAAGATCCGGTATTGATAAAAGGCAATGCCGTACGCGAAGTCTGGAAATGCGGAGAGTTTTTTTTCAAATTCGACAAGCGCAGAAATCACTCTTTCCGCAAGGAGTTCCGCAGAGCCGCCGCCCTGCACAAACGCGGCATACCGGTGGTCAGACATCTTGCATGCGGCATCTCTGAACGCGGAAACTGTCTGATAACCGGGGCCTTGAAAAACTCATGCACTCTTGAAGAGTATCTGGAGAAAAAATCCCCCACCGCCGACCTGATCAATGAACTTGTCGACTTTCTCAAACTCATGGAGTACCGCAGGATCATACACCGGGATCTGCATCCGGGCAACATCCTTTATGTGGAACAGGAACATCTGCTGTCTCTGGTCGATGTCCGCGATGCCTTCCCCGCCCGCTGGTTCAACATGCTGCTGTTTTCACGCACTGCCTTCCGCCGTCTGCCGGTGGAGCTGCGCAGCAGTATCAGCGAAGAAAAAATCATCGCAATGCTGCGCCGCATGGGAGTCAAAGAACCTGAAATTTTTATCACCGACACCCTGGAATATAAGGCAGAACGACTCAAAAAAGAGTGGCAGCGCAGAAAAAAACAGATCCTCTCCGGATATCCCAAGTTCACACGCAAAGAAAACGGTCTGCTGCTGGTCAGAAATACCGGCAGCAGTGAACTGGATGATGCAGAAAAAATCCCCGCAGATGCCGATGTGTTCTGCGGCGCGTTTTATCTTGATCTTGCCCGTATCCCCCACCGCCGGGTACTGGCGTGGTCTCCGGCAGAAAATATCATGTGGGTGGAACCGTCAGGTACTGGTGATGCCGACTCGGGAACCGTGGCGCGTCTGCGCTCCCGGGCATTGCTCTTCGGAGTGGACTCCGCCTGCAAAGACTGGGTGAGCGATGCATCAGGACTGGTGAAACTTGCCGTGTGGAAAGGAATGTAAAATTATGGTTTCCAAAGTTTTTTCCGGAGCTGTCATAGGAATAGACGCCTGGGAAGTTGAGATCGAAGTCGATATATCCGCTTCCGGTTCATCCGGTCAGAGAGAAAGCATGGTCTCGATCGTCGGACTGCCGGATGCCGCTGTAAAAGAAAGCCGCGACCGTATTTTTCCCGCCTTTGCCAGTTCCGGCTTCATTCCTCCGCGCGGCTTTGCCGTAGTGAACCTTGCGCCGGCAGGTTTGCGGAAAGAGGGTGCGGCTTTCGATCTTGGTATCGCACTGGGTCTGCTCGCCTCCTCCGGAACTCTTGATCCGGCGAAACTTGCCGGTTTTGCCGCGCTGGGAGAACTCGCCCTTGACGGCAGTATCCGTCCGGTACGCGGTGCATTGCCGCTTGCGGATAAACTTGCTTCCGACAACGCACTCTCCGGCTTGCTGGTTCCGGTCGCCAATGCCCGCGAAGCAGCTCTTGCCGCAGGAGACCGCCTGCCGGTATATCCGGTATCATGCCTTGCCGATGCGGTGAAAATCGTTTCCGGGGAAATGCAGGCAAATGCGTTCCGCGCAAGTCTCTCGGAATATATCGCAGGAAACAAAGGCAGAGAACCTGATTTTGATGAAGTCAAAGGTCAGCCGCTCGCCCGCAGAGCTCTGGAGATCGCCGCTGCCGGCGGACATAATGTGATAATGATCGGCAGTCCGGGAACCGGCAAGAGCATGCTGGCGATGCGTCTGCCGGGGATCCTGCCGCCGATGACCATGGCGGAAACGCTCGAAACCAGCAGGATACACAGTGTGCTTGGATTGCTTTCGACCGGCGAACCGATACTCAACCGCCGTCCGTTCCGCGCGCCGCACCATACCATATCCGATGTCGGACTCATCGGCGGAGGACATGATCCGCATCCGGGGGAAATCAGCCTTGCCCACAACGGAGTGCTGTTTCTGGATGAACTGCCGGAATTCAAACGTTCCGTGCTGGAAGTCATGCGCCAGCCGCTCGAAAACGGCAATATCACCATTTCACGGGCATCAGGAAGCTGTACATTCCCGGCGCGTTTCATACTCTGCGCCGCCATGAATCCGTGTCCGTGCGGCATGGGAGATCCGGAGCTGGGATGCCGGTGCAAGATTGATGAAAAAAGACGTTATCAGAAAAAGATCTCCGGTCCGCTTCTGGATAGAATAGATCTTCAGGTGGATGTCCGTCAACTCACACAGGATGAGTTATTGCGTGCTCCGGACGGGGAATCCAGTGCGGTCATCCGCCGCCGGGTGGCGATCGCCCGCAAGATCCAGGAACGCCGGTACCGGGATTGCGGATATTACTGCAACGCCCAGCTCGACAGCCGCGGACTGCAGACTTTCTGCAAACTGACTGCAGAGGAGGAAAATCTGCTGCGTTCGGCGATCACCCGTTTCAAATTAAGTCCCAGAGCCTTCGACCGGGTATTGAAGGTCGCCCGCACCATCGCCGACCTTGCCGGTAAACAGAATATCGGTGAAGATCACCTCTTCGAAGCGATAACTTACCGCAAGTCACAACTGTTTGAACTGTAAATCTACTTGAGCCAGTGTTTGCGGCGGAACGCCAGCGGCGAGATACCGTATCTTTTGCGGAAGGCGGCAATGAACGATTCGGCAGAACCGTAACCGATCTCAACAGCAACATCAGCGATCTTCAAATCGGTATCAGTGAGCAGCTGTTCAGCCTTGGCAAAACGCAGCATGGCAAGATGTTCCCCGGGAGAACAATTCATGCATTTGCCCCAGTGACGGAAAAATGACCGCCCGGAAAAACCGAATTTCAACGCAAGTGCTTTCCAATCCACCGGTTCACAGAAGTGAAGCTGGAGCCAGGAACACGCCTGACCTATCTGCTGCTCGATCTTTTCCGGAGGATTGCTGCGTTCCGCCAGACTCAGCAGCATCTCCTGCAGCATGGAAAAACAACATTCGTCCAGACGGTCGCAAATTCCGAATTCTCCGGTCCGTCTGCACAGTTCCACCGCACCGGCAAACAATGTCTGCAGACGCGGTGTTATCGTGATGCTGCTGCAGGAAAGCTCCCGGGGAATGATGTTTTCCACTCCGGTGTCGTGAGCATAAACCACATGAAAACTGCTGACTACTCCGGCTGCTGCGATCTCATGGATCTCACCGCAGCGTTTTATCAGCACCCGCGGACAGGGTACAACATACTTTCTGCCGTTTATCATCAAATCAGGCGGATTGGGATCACTGCTGATCTGAAAACATATTTGTGTGTTGTCAAACTGACGTTTAGGTATGAATGCAACGTTTTCCAAATGTCCGAAACGCTGTACCCTCGGGTATAAATTGGCAATCCTTTTCAGATTACCGACTTCTGTCATGCCTGTTTTCTCCGACGACCGGCTCTGCATATCAAACCTCTGCAACTCTTTTATTCAATGGAATTAATATAATCCGGTACGGCGTTTTTTTCAACCAGGCTTCTGTAAAAACAAAATGCCTGCGGCGTGGCATAAAATCACAGTTTTTTTGGCACAAAAGATTTTGCCGTTTGTTTTTTTACCGGATATATTTAATAAGGATCAACATTTTTTCAGACACACAGGAGCATTATCTATGAAAACAACGTCTTACGTTTTACGCGAATTGGACAAACCGGTGGGAGTTTCTCTTTCCACCCTGGGGTACCGGGATTTCACCGGCAATCCGGATTGGAAACGCAATCTGGTGAGCTTCACCAGTCTCAAATGGCATCCGGGTATCAAACGCCTGATTTGCGGAATGACCGCTTTCGACTGTGATCTGATGTATGAATTTGATCCGGAAAAGGAAAATTTCCGCTGCCTCAACTTTATGGATGTCGCGGAAAAATTTGAAATCAAGATCCACCGTTCACTTCATCTCTGCCGGGACGGAAAAATCATCGGAGCAACCGCCTGCCTGCACCGCGAGGATCAGCGCGAAGAAGGCAACGGCGGCAGGATCTTTATCTATGACCCCGCCGACGGCAGTTACGAGTTTCTGCCGATCCCCGTTCCGCAGGATTATATCCAGACCATCACCGTTGATGAGGACCGCATGCTGCTGTACGGTTTCACTTATCCTGTTTTCAACTTTTTTGTCATGGATCTGAAAACACGGCAGGTCAAACACAACTGGTACATGGGCAGCATACCGCACATCGTTTCCCTGGCACCTGACGGTGCTTTCTGGGCGACCTGGAACTGCCGCACCCACAACATTTTCCGGTATGATCCCGACAGTGACAGGATCGATTTCAAATACTACGCTCTGCCGCATACCAGAGAGTCCTGCGGATTGATGTATCCGGGAGCAGGTCCCATCGACGGCATGGCTCTCGGCAGTGACGGCAAACTCTACATCGGTGAGGCTTCAGGCCACCTTGACCGGCTCGATCCGGAAACCGGAAAGGTGGAGGATCTCGGCAGACCGGTGGGAAGTGAGACCAGAATACCGGCGCTGGCGACCGGAAGCGACGGCAGACTCTATGGTATCGCGGGTTTCCTTGAACGCTGTCATTTGTTTGCTTTTGATCCTGCGACCGGCAAAACTGAAGATTTCGGTCTGATCAGAGATGATAATGACGGCACACCGCTTTTTATCGGTCATGATATTGCAATAACAGACCCCCACACGATCTTTGTCGGCGAAACGGACACCTCTGACCGCGCCGGACGGTTATGGAAATGTGAGATCTGATAAAAGTTTTCCTTCTTTCACAATAAACAGGGAGCAGAAATAATATGGACAACGCAAAAGTCAGAAACCGGAACACTGCATGGGAAGCAAAACAGTATTTCACCCTTATCGGGCTGCTGGTAGTCGCTTCACAACTCTGCCGTGATTTTTTCAAACGCTTTATTTGTACGGATCAGTACGGATTTGTACGGAAACATACGGAGAGTGCCGCCCACAAAAATACACCGCATCATACTTGCAAAGCAAGTGCTTCATGTACTGCACATAACGCCGTTTTTGCGCCAGCAAAAACTTTGCCGCTTTTCTTGAAAAGGAGAGAGGGGTGCGGGGAGAGAGGAAAAACCTCTTTTCCCGGGAAAAGAAGTTTTTCCTCTCTCCCCGCCGCCCATTTCACCCTTATCGTGCTGCTGGTGGTGATCGCGGTCATCGCGATACTTGCGGCGATGCTGATGCCGGCTTTGCAGCAGGCAAGGGAACGGGCAAGAAGCATAAACTGCCTTTCCAATATCAAGCAGATACAGTTTGTCTGGAGCAATTACACTTCTTCCAGCAATGAGTGGATCATGCCTTTCAGCGGTCGCGACACCACGCCGAAAGCCTGGTACAATAAGGTATATAAACTGGAATTGAATACAAGCTGTCCCTTGGAAACATCACCGCGCACACCCAAGAGGACTTTTCTCTGCTGTCCGTCGAACGATCTTCTGGTGACCGGCAGCGGTCCTTACTGTTACGCGATCAACTACGCATACAACATTGCGCTGGGATACGATGCGGAAGGTCCGGCAGCAACCACCTATTTCCCGCTCCTCAAGCACGGTTCGATCAAAAATCCCAGTACAAAAGTCGTACTTACCGATGCCGGCAAAACCACTTATCAGGGATATCCGTCAGTACACGATTATGTCACACCCAAAACCACATCGACCATGGACAGATTCGGGTTTTCGGTCCACAACAACAGCATGAATCTGCTTTATGCCGACGGTCATGCAGGCAATCAGAAGCGTGAAAGTTTTGATGACACACGCAAAGCATACAATCCGACGCAGGAATGATTTCCGGGAGAACGATCATGACAACATTTTATAAATCCATAACTTTTTGTGCATTTTTCCTCTCCGCATTGCTCTGCGGAGCACAGGAGCTGCTTCCGGATCCCGGATGCGAACAGGCGTTGGAGAAAAAAGGAAAATTGCGCCTGCGCCATATTGCAGCGTCACATCACAGCAAATCATCCGGAACCGGCGGAATCGAATCCAAAGTAATACACAGCGGCAAATACGGAGCTTTTCTGGAGAAAACAAATCCGTCAGGTTGGGCGGCTCTGCACGTTGCAATACCGCAGTTCAAGGCTTCTGACGAAAACAGGAAGATGAAAATCGAACTTTTTCTCAAAGGTGAACTGATCAAATCAGGTTCAGTCGTGCTTACCGGGGATACCGGTTTCCAGAGGCAGTATCTCTGGGAAAAAATTTGCAGTTTCAAAGGCAGTTTCGACTGGAAAAAATTCAGCGGCACCGTTATTGTCCCCGCCGGAGTAAGCAATGCAGCACTGAGTATCAGACTGGATAAACCCGGAAAACTTTATGCCGATGATCTTTCTGTCAAATGGGAAAATATATCCGGTCCTCTGCTCTTCAATCCAGGATTTGAAAACGGGATCGATAAAAAAAGTTCCATGCCGCGCGGATGGATAAAGAGAGATTTTGAGGGTTGGGAAACAGAATCCGCCGTCGTGCTGGATGCTCCGGGACGGAGCAGCAGACATGCTGTGAAAATATTCTGGAAAAGCGGCGGCAGCAAGAGCGGTCTGCAAACGCCGTTCATGCAATGCGGCAAAAACCGTAAATTCACCCTCAGCTGTGATTTCAAAAGCACAGCCGGTTCTCCCGGCGGATGCATGGTGGAGTTTTTTGACAGAAACGGCAAAGCCGCAGGATCATCGGTATCTCCGGCATGGGATACCCCCGTATGGCAGAAGCGGAAATATATTTTCAGCGTACCTGATAAAGCTGAAAAATTCCGGGTTATCCTGATGCTTCAGGGGAATGGCGGCGTATGGTATGATAACGTTTCTCTCAAGAGTTCAGCAGAAGCTGCCGTTGCAGATTTCCCCATATCCGGCAAAGTGGTCTCGGTCAATGCCTCTTCTGTGTGGAACAAAGGCAAAGAGGTGTTCAATACCTTTACCTACACCCCCTGTCAGCTCACTTTTGCGATCAAGGGCTACCGGCAGGACTTCCGGGCTCCCGCCCTTACCGTGGAACTGCCGGCAGGATTTGTTATAGCTGAATGTTTTGAGCTTCACACCGATCTCGGCGGTAAAGTGATCCCTGAAACCTGCGAAATACTCCGGAACGGAGAAAAATATACCCGGTACACATTTAGGGAAAGCCGTATCTGGAGCATCATTCAGCCCGGATTTGCCTGGAGCCGGTGCCTGACAATGGCTGTCATGCCCCGCCAAACCGGATTCACCGGAAAAGCCGGAAAAGTCTACTGGTACTTTGAAAACAACGGTAAAAAAGGCAGTGAAAACTGTTTTGAACTCAATATTCTTCCTCCGCTTGCAAAAATCAGACTGCCGGAAAATTTCAGTTTCGGCTTCTGGAACAGCTCATCCATGGATTTCCCCACCCGGAAGATCGCCGATGCCGTTGCGGAAAAATATGAACGCTGCAATATATTTTTCCGTCAGCGTGTTACTGCCAGAAAAAAATATGATGATATTCTGAAAAAACGCAACTGGCAGTTCAGCACCGCCTCATGGACAGCAGATTATGCTTTCCGCGGCAAAGACCCGACCGGTTATTTCCGGGTTCCGGGATACAAAAAGATCTGCGGAAAGATGCGTTACCGTATGATGCGCGATGGTTCACTCCATACCGGAAAACTCTGTCCTGAGTATTTTCTGCGCGATGCAGATTACAACGCCTTTGCCGCCACGGCATCTGCAAAACGTTTACAGATGGCCGGCTGTCAGAATGGAGATATTGTTTTTCTCGATTCGGAACCGTGGGGACCGATGAACTGGTGTTTCGACGAAGCATGCCGCAAAGCATTTGCCGCTTTTGCCGGTCTGAAAAAAACACCGGAGATCGCCGGTATACTGAAAAATCATCAGGACAAATGGCTTGAATTCAGAGTAAAGCAATCTACTGAGACTGTGGCAAGACTGGCATCTTTCATCCGTAAAGCCTATCCTGATGTCAAAATAATCGATTACGATTATCCCATGCCGCTCCACGATAAAAAACTGATGAAGGCACATTTGCGGAGCTGTTCAAAAGATCCCCTGCTCAACGAAGAGTTCATCGACGGACACATGGCTTCTTATTACCATACTCTCAACACCAGAGAGTTTGATATGATCAGTACCAATATGCGGCATCTGAAAAAACCTTACCATGTAATACTTGCGATCGAAGATCAAGACTCTTATCTCAGCCGCAAAGAGATACTTTCTCCACGGCAGTTCCGTCAGCACATGACAGCAGCGGCAGTTCTCGGAGCCAAAGGAGTTTGGGTCTATTCAAATGCAGGCAGCGAAACTGACGGACGTTATTTTCAGGAAATACAGAACGGTATGGCAGATATAGCTGTACTTGAACCGTTTATCCGTGCCGGCATGGCGGATGACCGCGTAAGCGTTTCGGTCAACGGCAGTACGGATCTGAAAAAACTTCCGGTCAGGTTCTGCGCATATAAGAAGAACGGCGAACTGCTTATCTGCATATTCAACTACGATACAGAGAAGAGTTTTCCCGTCTTGATAAGCTGCGGCGACAGGATCACGAAAGCCTCCGATGCCCTGACAGGCAGGATCATTCCGCACAACAACGGAAAAATCAAACTTTCCGCCCTCCCGGTCGGATCGTATTTCCTCAAAGCTGTTTGCGGAGAATAACAGAATATGTACCTTGCCTACCCGTCATCCCGTTCTCCGGAACTTAAACTGTTTGCAGATTTCCGGATCCCGGATAAACCCTGTCATCTGCGTCTGCATTTCCATGGCTGGCATGGATCGGTCAAACATCAGCACCGTGATAATGTCGAAAGTGCAGATGCGGGTATCCAGTGGTTCTTCATCCATCCTGAAATGCGCGGAAGAGGTGACTCGACCGGCACTCCCGACTGCAACGGCTGGGAACTTCAGGACGCCATAGATGCAGTTGAGTTCGCCAGAAAAAATTTTGCAGACAAAATACTTGAACCGGAAAAAGTTTACCTTTCAGGCGGCAGCGGAGGCGGAGGAAACGCCGTCGCAGTACTCGGCAAATTCCCGGACTATTTCTGCCGCGCACATGCCGACTGCGGGATCTACGATTACGCCCACTGGTTCAGACACGATACAGTTGGTGAATTCCGCGATGAAATGGAAGGCAAAGGCTGGATCGGAGGCGATCCTGACAGTAATCCTGAAGCGTACCGCAGCCGCAGCGGTGCATATACGATAAAAAATCTGCTGACGCCGCTGATCGTTTTTCACGGCGAAAATGACATCAGAGTTCCGGCGGAACAGGCTCATATTCTGATGACAGAAGCCCACCGGCACAACAAACATCACCTTATATCTTACTTTGAACTTCCCGGATGCGGCGGTAAAGATCACTGGAGCAATACTCCGGAGGATCTGGCACAGTTCAGAGAATCTGTTGCCGGTGCGTTCATGACCCTCGCTTCAGCTCCGCCGGTACTGCCGCGGCGCGGATGCTTCACCGTTGCCGGTTATCTCAAAACCAAAGAATTTGAAGTTGAACTTGATTCGATCAACAGTGTCGGAGAAGTACAGTGGGATCTTGACCGTAACCAATTCAGTCTGAATGTTCCGGGGAGAGTCTTAAGAAAATCGCCGGAGGGAAAAATGGAGTGTGCAGTATGCCGATGAAAGAGCCTCCGGTATGGGCATGGTGGGGCTGGGAACCGCTGCCCTTTTACCTGCATTACAAAAAGAATGCCCCCGGTGTACATGGATGCACTGATGAAGAACTCATCAGCTGGTACAGCTGGATCCATGATGAATCAACGGTCAGAAAAGCTGCTGAAACGGGGATAAATCATATTGTCACCCACTTTGTCAAAGGTTTCGGTCCGGAACATGAACGGCACGATATGCGTCTCACAGCGGAACTGGTGGAAAAATGTCACCGTCACGGTATTTCTGTATTCGGTTACATACAATACGGCTCGATTTTCAAAGAAACCTTCTTTGACGACATTCCGGATGCGGGGGAATGGATCCAACTCAACGAAGACGGTTCTCCGGTATTATGGTGCAGTTCGACCGACCGTTATATGCCGTGCATCAATTCAGACGGTTACACCGGATATCTGAAGTCAATGATCCGTCACGGATTGCTCAATACCGGATTGGACGGACTGCATTTCGACAACTTTTATTCCCGTCCATGTTACTGCCGGAAATGCCGTGAAGAATACAGCAAGGCAAAAAATATGGAACTGCCGTCATTCCGCAAATTCACCGGAGAACCTTATTCTCCGGAGGTTGTGGAGTGGACAAATTTCCGCTGCGATGCTCTCAACCGGTACATGAAAAAGTTGCAGGATTATGCAAAAAGCCTCAAACCTGACGTTATGACGATATGGAACCCAAGTCCGATCCGTGGGCTGCTGGATCAGCGCACGCTCCGGGCTGCCGATTTCTACGGACTCGGCAGACATGCCGGATTTCTCTGGTCTGAAAGCGGTAATTTTCCGTCAGCTCCCAACGGTCTTCCGATCCACCAGGTGAACTTTTTCAAAACCGCTTCTGCTGTGGGATACCGCACATTTTCCACCGTCTGGCGCAGCAGCACAGAAGGCAGCGGACTGCCCGGAGATCCCGGGGAGATCGCCTTGCTGACCGCTGAATGTGCCGTATTCGGTGCGGTACCGGGAACCAACTGGCTCATGCGTCCGCAGTTCCGTAAAGAGTTTGACAACTGCGGTATGATGTATCAGGAGTTCTACCGGCAGATAAATTATTACCGCAGTAACGCCGGTCTTTTCACTGAAACTTTACCGGATGCTGAAATTGCTCTTTTCTTCGATCGGGAGGCGGCAGCAGGAGATTTTCCCGGATTTTACGGAGTGTTTCTGGTACTTCAGCAGATTTTGCTGCAGAAACATTTTTCGTTTGATATCGTATTTTCCGGTGATGAAGAAAAACTTTCCGGCTATCCCTGCGTAGTGTCAGTCGGCCATAAAGACCCCGCTCACTCCTGCGTACTGCACTTTGACCGCAATGATACTGCCGGCTTCACCGGAGGAACTTATTCTGCCGGGATCACTCTCTCGTCTGAAGCAGATGCCGTTGCCGGTCAAATAAGGAGTGCTCTCAAAGAGCGTAGACTGACCGTTGATGCTCCGGAATACGTGTTCATTGAAAAACGCCGTCATGCCGACGGCAGACACCTGCTGCATCTGGTAAATTACGGAAACATGAATGGTCCGGTAAATGCAGAAATAAACTTCAAAGATACTCCGGAGGGGCTGAGACTGTTTTCTCCGGAAAACACAATCGAACTTGTATGCAGCAAGTCTCATGCCGCAATCAGAAATCTGGAAACCTGGTGTACTTTGGTATGGGAGGATAAAATATGCTGACGGCACTTGGTAAATATCGTCTCAAAAACGGAACAGACCTGGAAGTATATTGTCTGGAACCGCCTGAAGATTCCATCTTCTGTACGGTGCTGAAAGAACTGTACATGAATAAAACTGACAGCAGCCGCCGTTCGATTTTCAGCAGCCTTGACGGCAGATATGCCGGATCATCGTGCGACCGATACTTTTTCGCCGCTGCAGGTGAGAGCATCGCCGGAGCCTTGTGGTACGGTTTTTCACGCGGCAGCGATAAAACCGCCAATTTCGGACATGTATATACCAGACCGGATTTCCGTGGCATGGGGATCGCCGGTATCCTGCTGGATCATTTCAAAGCCGACATATCCGCCTCGGGAGTATCTGCCGCATTCTGCACCTGCTCAAGAGAATGGATAGCTCAAATGTACCGCAATATCGGTTTTGTTCCGGTCGAACCGGGCAGCGCCCCCGGACAGCTCATGCTTCCGGCAGCCTCTCCGTATCCGGACTTCCGGGATTTTGCGGCTGATTATTACAGTCAGCCGGAGAGCTGCACCGTCGTATCCGGCGGCATGGAACACCGTCACGCCATCGATTGCACCGGTTACTTTTCAGGAGCATTCCGCCGCAGAAAATTTCTCTCTGCACAAACCACGGCAAATTTCCGGCAGGGAGTATTCAACCTTGAAGATTACGGAGTCGATCTGCTGGTCTGGCAGGATAAACGCGGTAATCCGTACGGCTGGGCTTTTACCGGGTGTCTCTGTGACGGGCTGTACTGTTTTGATTTCTCCTGTCACCGCAGGATCGGAGATGAGATACGTGAACATCTCATCCGGGATTCTCTGGCAAGACTTTCAACCGGTCACACACTGACAGCAGCATTGGCTTCTGATGAGCTTTCCAACATAAAAATACTGGAAAGCTGCGGTTTCATCCGCTGTGGAAAGCTGCAGGGAACTGTTCTGATGAGCAGGGAACGGACTTGATCGCAGTCGGAAGAAAAACGCCGTATTGAACACATCTCCGGCAGAGTCACCAGCGCAGACAGCACTGCAGTAAGTTATGACAGCTTTTTCGCCTTGTCAGGATATCAGTCATGACCGGTTATACAAAACTTGCGCTGCATTACCGGTGAGGTATAACTGCTCTCAAGACACCGGGCTGTCAAACCTGACGATCGTACAGCCCATGCTGTATACCCGCTGCGGTATGACAGCCGCTTGGGGGCGGCGGTTTGATGAGAGTTATGGGAATAATGGGAACTATGAGATTTATGAGATCTCTGCGC
>JAZSGR010000097.1:0-9952 GCA_045532825.1 Victivallaceae bacterium
GTGGATCATCCCCTTGATCCTGCAGAGATCCGGGAAGAATTTTTACGCTTGGCTCTGCCGCAAAAAGAGTCTGTGCAGGATTTAGTTGATTCGATTGCCGGGAAAAAAGTTTATTTACCGCATAAACTCAATATCAGATGCCGCTTGCTGCCGCATACAAAATTTTTGCATGGAATCAGGAGAAAGTAATCGTTATTGTCCCATTTTTTGTGAAAGTTGTTCAAACTGCGGTGGCGCATCGCGGGCAATCTCGAGCCTTGCGCCTGTGCCGGTTTGGTCGTGTACAAGGGTACACTCCCGAACCGTACTCGGCGCAAAACTCGACATTGCCCCACGCTGCATCCACCGATCGCAGACAGAACCGTTTCTTGAGCTTGAAAAAAACATGCTGTGTGATATATTTTAATTGAGAAAAACATATCTGAATAAGGATAAAATATAAATTTTTCACAAATTTTCGGACATTATCCACTGCTTTGAGCTGCCGGAAAATCTGTAAACCGAAATCATTCCGTTATTGTTGAGAAACGCCTGCCAATCCAGATTGCAGTTCTCTCCGGCTTTCACCGCAAACATGCCATAACGGTAAACACATTCAGGACGGTTCACCGGGACATACAGCCAGGCATTCAGATTTATCATAGATATATTACTCTGACGCAAGAGCTTGTAATAAGAGAAAAAAATCTGTTCCGGCACCGGACGGATGATTATCAGAGCCACACTTCCGCTTTCCGGCACATCTGTTGCTTTTTCAATAAGGTAACGGCGGCAGGGAACTCCGGAAATTTTGTCTTCACGCCCCTTTATGCCGATATGGAAAAACTTTTCACTGCCATTGGTATCGGTCCCGTTTATTCGCCCCGGTTCATCAAACATCACCAGTTCGCGTTCAGCGGACTGATCCAGCAGGCGGTTGATAAAATCAGTATAGATATCCGGACGGTTGTTCCAGGCAAGCGGATAACAGCTGGTGGCACGGTGCACAACCAGAACTGAAAAAGGCTCTTTGGAAGAGGCTTGGAATACTTCACGGCTGTCCGGAGTTTTCCACTCCGGCAGGGCAAAAACAAATTCACAGCAGATCAACAGCAGCAGCAAAAGTGCCGCAGGTATACGGTACTCTTTTTTGCAAAACTTATCAAGCTCCGCAACTCCGCATCCGGAAGCGACCGCAAGTGCGGCACAAAAGGGGATATATGTGCGCGGCGGTCCGCCGTTGGAAACAACAGCCGCTGCAAGCGGAAGCAGAAAAATCAGCAGAAGCGGCAAACGGCGTACAGGTGACCACACAAAAGCAAACACCGCAGTCAATACTCCGGCAACGGTCAGCAGTGAACACAACGTACTCCGGAGAAAACTGCCGTAAACCGCAACGCCGGTGATCGGAGTTCCCCAGCTCCGTGCCTGGTTAAGCTGCTGAAAATTACTGATGCAGAAATAAAGTGTAAAAGCCGCTCCTGCCGCAAGCACAACAGTAAGAACTTTTCCCGGTTTGCCCGGACGCATCAGAAATGCGGCAAGCGTGACCGCCGCAAGATACATCACACTGGTGGGCAGAGTAAGTACCGCTCCTGCTCCGCCGAGCAGAACTGCGGTTTCCGGCAGATATTTCAAAAACTTTTTCTCCGGCCGCCACCTGCCAACTGAAGCAAGTCCGGCAGTATACAGCGCAAGGAAAAACACCTGAAGCGCATATCCTCTGGCAAGGGAGGAGTAAACCGCATCCGGTACAGAAAAGGCAATGAAGATCATGCTCCACAACGCAGCATATTTTCTGCCGCCGGAAAATACATAAGAGATAAATCCGACCAGCGGAACCGTCAGGATACCGGCAAACAATGAATGTATCCTTATCCACTGCACCGGCAGACCGGCAAGCGTGACCGCCTTTATCCACAACGAGTTGAGCGGCTGATTATTGGGCAGGGCAAGTTCCGTAAAGATCCTGCCGACCGGAAGAACGGCAAAATTTTCCAGGCTCCATATCTCATCATATTCAAGAGCTCCCCAAAAGTAACGTATGCGGAGCATGGCGGCTGCGGCAACAGTCAGCAGACACAGAAGCGGAAACAGTTTCGGATTTTCTCTGAACGTCTTCATTTGCAGCTTTTCAGCAACTCCTGCCGGAAAATATCAAATCCCTGTTCTGCCGGAAAAGCTCCAAGTACACTGCCGGAACGGAACACGATGATCTGCTTTCCTGATTTACTGCCGGCAATTCCGAGATCGGCATCTTTGGCTTCACCGGGACCATTCACCGGACACCCCATTACTGCGACCTTTTTCAGCATGATCCGCCTTCCGGAGTTTTTCAGTTCCTGAATAAGTTTTTCCACTTGATCTGCAAGCTGTTCAAGATCGATCTCGGTTCTGCCGCAGGTAGGACAGGAAACGATCTCAGGTTCTGCTTCGCGCAGTCCGCAGCTTTCCAGTATCCTGATACCGGCAATGATCTCCTCTTCCGGCGGAGCAGTCAGGCTGACCCGCAGGGTATCGCCGATACCTGAAAGCAGCAATGCACCGAGTCCGGCAGCGGATTTGACGATACCGCGCCCCGCAGTTCCGGCTTCGGTGACCCCGATGTGGAGCGGATAATCAGTCCTCGCGGCGAACTCCCGGTAGGCTGCGACCGTCACCGGAACACTGGAACTCTTCAGCGCAACTTTTATCGCTGAAACGCCCAATTTTTCCAGCTGTTCACACTGTCTCAACGCCGCTTCGACCAGAGCAGTTACCAGAGCTTCATCATGTGACATACCGCGCGAGATCAGACGCTTCACCACATCGGCTCCGACACTGCCGGAATTGACTCCGACCCTGACGGGAACGCCGTATTCCAGAGCCGTCTGCGCCACCGGACGCAGCTGTTCAGGATCACGCACCAATCCCGGATTGAGACGCACACCGGCAGCTCCGGCACGGATAGCGCCGATCGCAGTGAAAGCATCGAACTGGATATCCGCCACAACCGGCAGCTGACTTGAGGCAGTTATCACCTTCAATCCGGCAAAATCCCGTTCATTATCGACCGACATGCGGATGATATCGCATCCGAGTTTCGCCAGACTGGCTATCTGTTCAAGAGTCTGCTCCGGATCACCGGTCGGAGTGTTGGTCATCGACTGTATGGAAACCGGAGCATCTCCGCCGATTTCCACATTGCCGACTTTGATCTTACGGCTTTTCCGGCGCGGAAACAGCATTTTCTTTTTCTCCTGAAGCTGATACCGGGAAAAATTCCCGCCACAGTCTGCGGCTGTCGGAAAAAGTCACAAAGATCATCAATCCGATAAGCAGCACCACGAAGATGTTGGAAAGCACCTTTATCACGATATTGGGCAGCGGACGGCGGAAAATCATCTCGATCACACCGAAAACGATATGTCCGCCATCCAGCACCGGGAACGGCAGCAGATTGAATATTGCCAGAGCAAATGAGATCACCACCGTGAAATAAATACCGCTTATAAGCGAAGATTTATGGACAGAATTGAACAGCACCATACCGATGCCGAGCGGTCCGGACATGTGACTGGGTTTGATCGAACTTTGTTTTTCGGTCCAGCCGAGTTTGTTGGCAACACCGACAGCTATTCCGCGCAGCGACTTCCAGCTCATGTCGATGGTGGAAACAAAAAGCTGCCACGGCGTCGGATGATCGAGCAGAAGGATAGTAACTCCGATGGTATGCGGAATTACTTTTCTGGCGGCAACGGTAAGCTCTTTCGCCTCATTGCCGCGTTTGAAACGCAGTTTGAATGCCTTATCCTTAAGTTCATGCACCGCCATGATGAATTCAGCCGGTGCCGCGATCGCCTTATCATTGACCGCAAGAAGGATATCATCTTTTTTCAGACCGGCTTTTTCAGCCGGCATGCCGGACTGGATATCCGCCACCTGAACCGCTTTGCCGGCGTTATCCGGCTGGATACGGACACCGATAAGATAACGGGTGAACTCCTCTCCGAGATCCGGAATGGGAACCGGAGAAACTTTGACTTCTATCTCCTTTTCTCCGCGCAGCAGCCGCAATGTCATGGCTTTGCCGTCAGAAAGATCAAGAGCACTCTGGAACTCAAGGAAATCACTTACATCCCTGCCGTCCATGGCAAGCAGGATATCCCCCTTGCAGATCCCGGCCTTCTCCGCCGCAGATCCCTTTTGCGGAACCAGTTCCAGCGGGATAAGAGCCTTGAAATAAGGCCATGCGATGCCTTCCGCACGCAGATTTCCCGGAGCATCGGGATTGGTACGGGGAACGTAACGGATATTAACTGTTTTACCGTCGCGGATGACCTCAAGATCGACCTCTCCGATAGTGAAGAGGATCTTGCTCACAAAGTGCGCCCAGGTGTCAAAAAAGCGTTTACCGTTGAGTTTGACGATAATATCCCCTTTGCGCAGTCCGGCAGCGTATTCCGGACCTTTTTCATCCACGTTGAGAACCTTGATCTCCCGCATTTTGGGAGAATCCTGCGGCATGCCGAAATACCACACACAGCATCCGAGCAGAAGTCCGAAAAGCACATTGAACAGAGGACCTGCGACCGCAGTTATTGCACGGTCAAGCGGTTTTGCCCGTTCAAGTTCCGTGCCGTCGGCGGCTTTGGGCTTCTCACCGGTGGCATCCACCTGCGGGATCTCACAGTAACCGCCGAAAGGCAGCCAGCCCAGACGGTACTCCACACCTTTGTATTTTTTGCGCCAGAAAGGTTTGAATCCCAGCGCAAAGGCATCGATATGCAGTCCGCGCCACTTGGCGGCAAGAAAATGTCCGAGTTCGTGGAAAAAGATACACATGCCGATCGCAAAAAACACGAACAGCAATGATCCTGCAATGCTCAAAAAATCCAGCAATTTCTCCATACGTTCCCTCGCTTGTCAATTG
Organism: Victivallaceae bacterium; assembly: GCA_045532825.1. Lineage (GTDB taxonomy): Bacteria > Verrucomicrobiota > Lentisphaeria > Victivallales > Victivallaceae > UBA1784. The sequence goes on from JAZSGR010000097.1 coordinate 4,892, forward strand.
GCGGGAGCTGCTCAGGCGAACAACTCTCCGGCACTGATGAGTTCGACCGGCTCACCGGAGATCTCTTTCAGCGCAAGTTCAGGATCCTCAAAACGGAAAACGATGATCGCCTTATCCACAGTTCCGGCAGTGAAAGCGTACATATATTCCACAGAAAGACCATGACGGTCGAGAATATCAAAGATCTCCGAAAGTCCGCCTGAACGGTTGGGAACAGTCAGAGCCATGACATCAGCAGTCTTGACCACAAATCCGGCACCGGCAAGTGCTTTTGCGGCAGCATCGCTCTCTTTGATGAGCAGACGCAGGATACCGAACTCACTGGTATCGGCAAGACTCAAGGTACTGATGCTCAAATTGTTGTCTTTAAGCACACGGCAGACTTTGGATATGCTGCCCGGAGTATTTTCCACAAAAAGCGAAATCTGTTTGATGAAGCTCATGTTAAAATCCTTTCAGTTACTTTGCGGCGTTTCTGCCGATTTCAAACATTTCAAGATTGAGTGCCCGGATCTTTTCAGGGAAAATATCAGTCAGCACCTCTTTCCACACCTTCTCCTCAACCGGCATGCTGGCGGAAAGCGCACCCAGCAGCATGGTGTTGAGAGCTTTGGGATTGGTGAGTTTATCTTTGGGCACGTCATCGGGAGTAATGAGCACTCCGCCCCCGCGCAGTTTATCTTTCACCACTTCTACCTGGGTGGTATCGAGCACGACCAGAAAATCACATTCCCCGGCGGGAACCATGGGACTTGCCACGTTTTCACCGAAACGCACTTCACTGGAAACTGATCCTCCGCGCTGGCTCATGCCGTGGACCTCGCTCTTTTTTATATCATATCCGCAGCGGAAAAGTGCTTCAGAAAGAATATCAGTGACTTTAAGCACCCCCTGTCCGCCGAGTCCGGCAACGATAACATTGGTAACCATATCTATTATGCTCCTTTTCCGGCGGTGGACGCCTTGTGTTTTGCCAGTGCAAGAATACACGGTCTGCGGGCGATGATGACACAGCACTCATTGCCGGCAAGCCGCTGTTTGAGGATCTCTGCAAATTTTTCCGGTTCAGCAGTGGTATCGACGATATCGATATTTCTGACACCGAGTCCGCGGACAGCATCTTCCGGTCTGATCGCAAAAGACTCACTGCCGTCAAGATGATGACCGGTTCCCGGATGCTCCTGCAGTCCGGTCATGGCGGTGGTCCCGTTGTCGAGGATGACCACCACATGTCCGGTAGCCGGGGGATTGTACATCATTTCAACGATGCCGTTGATACCGGTGTGCAGGAAGGTGCTGTCGCCGATGACACTCACCACACGGCGGGCTTCACTTTCGGGAAGAACTTTGCGCAGTCCGAGACCGACAGTGATGCTTGCGCCCATACAGACACAGCTGTGCAGAGCGTTGAATGGCGGCATCACGCCGAGCGTGTAACAGCCGATGTCTCCGGAAACGATGCAGTTCATATCACGCAGCACCTCATAGGTCTTGCGGTGGGGACAGCCGGGGCAGAGCTGGGGCGGCTTGCCGGGATTGGGCACAGGTTCAGGAGTGGTGTCTCCGGCAATGATGCGGCGGACACGTTCCACATTAAGTTCACCGAAACGGTACATCTCCGGTTTGTTTTCAACTTCGACCCCCATGGCGCGGATCTCTTCGTAAAGGATCGGATCTCCCTCTTCGATCACCATACAGCGTTTGACAGATTCCGCAAATTTGCGGATGGTTTCAGCCGGCAGCGGATAAGAGAACCCGATCTTGAGGATGGAGGCCCCCGGAGCCGCTTCCCGTGCATGGTGGAACGAAATACCGCTGGTGATGATACCGAGTTCTTCACCGTTTCTGATCCACTGGTTGTAAGTATTTTTATCGTTATCCGCCGCCATTTCAGCAAGATCGGCACGCAGACGCTTGTGCGCTTTTCTGGCAAATGCCGGAACCATGACGTTGGAAACCGGATCGATGGTGTAACTTCCTTCACGGGGAGCAGTACGTTCATCCGCACGCACCAGGATGCACTTTGAGTGACAGACTCTGGTAGTCACTCTGAACAGTACCGGTCCGCGGTATTTATCGGCAAGTTCAAATGCCGCACGCATAAAATCGTAACACTCCTGACTGTCGGAGGGTTCAAACATCGGGACTCCTGCCGCGCGGGCGTAACGGCGGTTGTCCTGTTCGTTCTGGCTGGATGCCATGCCCGGATCATCGGCGGTAATGATGACCAGTCCTCCGGGAGTGCCGGAGTAGGCGATGGTAAAAAGCGGATCCGCCGCCACATTGAGACCGACATGTTTCATGGTGGCGATGGCGCGTCCTCCTGCGAGAGCTGCTCCGATAGCAGTTTCCAGCGCGCATTTTTCGTTGGGTTCCCACTCGGCTCTGCCGCCGAGCGCGCTGAAGTTGTCGAGTATCTCGGAACTGGGAGTACCGGGATAACCGCATCCCAGATTCACTCCGCAGTCAAACGCCGCCATCGCGATGGCTTCGTTTCCGCTTGCAAGTAATTTCTGACTCATTGATTTTTTCCTTAATATTACCAGGTTATTCTGATCTTATCCGACAATTTTTCAAGCAGTTCCTGCTGTTCATCCAGACGGGATTCTATCAGTTCTGCTATTTTTTCTATTTCGACCTGATCCGGAGTATATTTTTCCGAATTGAGAAGTTTCAGCATCTCATCCAGTTTGAGATCGACCTCCGCCAGACGGTGCATCAGCTCCTTATCCAGATTATCCGGATCGGCGTCAGTATCCGAAAGCAAACGGAAAAACTCAAGTTTTGCATCGACCGCCTCCAGGATATCTGCACGCAGCGGAGCTTTGAGTTCATCATCCGCACGGTTGTAGTTTTCGTGCAGTTCTTCAAAGCGTTCCTCAAGATAGTTGTAGAGATACACCTGCTGGGTCTCATCCACGCAGATATTTTCCGCAGAACCGAATATGCGGCGGAAGATCGCATCGAAATCGGACTCACGGGCAAAACACTCATCAAGGATACAGGCATCGATCTCCGGCATGGTCACCGGATTGCCCAGCTCTTTCAAAATGGCGGCAAGACTGCCGGTCTCTCCGCGTGAAAGCGAAATGACATCAGAGGGATCACTTTCATAAGTATCCGTATTCTTCGCATCATCCCGCACCGCAAGCACGGCGTGGTCGCCGTCGGCACGTATGGACATCTTCATGGAAAGGCGGATATATTCATCAATGCTGGAATCAGGAGATTTGAGTTCCGCTCCTCCGTAATAAAGTCCCCAGGTGAGCTGATCGGTGATATCCAGATAATCCTCAAAGCGTTCACACACTTTTCCGAGAGCCTTGTCGAAAGCTGCAACCCACATTTTACGCTTGGCGGTACTGCGTTCACTGCCGCGCAGGAACGAAACATTGAGGATACCTTTTGCGTAATCGCTCACTTCGCAGATAAGTGCATCACCGTCGGAAGCATTGTGCTGTTTGTAGAACTCCGACATATCGTAAACCGAAAGCGTGACCTGTTCATTGGCATGGTGACTGGAACGGATACCGGCATTGGCAGGAGACTCCGCCAGCAGAAAGTCGAAAACGTTGTCACTGCCCAGCAGCATGTGATAATGGAAAGCCTGTCCGAGCGGCATGGTTATCCCGCGCTGCGGTATCTCCCTGCCGTCAGCCAGAAGCACGACTTCGGAGGGAAACACCTCATTGTGCAGAAATGCGGAAAAACGGTGTCCCGGGATGAGAAATCCCTGTTCCAGCTCCCAGCTGTCGAAAGTCACGGCAAATTTGAAACCGCGGAAAAACTCCTCACGGCGGCGGAATGTTCCGCCGATACCGTTGAAAAAGCGGTCATCACCGTCAAGCAGACGCTCAAGTCTGCGGGCAAGTCCGTCGGAACGGTTGCCGAGTTTCTTCTTTAAATCATCAATGGTGAATTCCTCCGGCATGCTCTCCAGCACCCGGTCGATATCACCGATGGAAATATCATTCTGTGAACTCATCTTCTGTTTACCTCTGCCAGTTTCGCCAATCCGTTCGCCAGGTACTGCGCAAGATCCTCCCGGGAAAACTCCTTTATCGTATTTATGGAAATGGCATCTTTCACATCAAAATTCCCGCTTCTGGTGCGCCGCAATCCGGTGAGCATGGCACCGGTACCGAGCTTTTTACCGGCATCGGAGCAGAGGGTGCGGACGTATGTTCCCTTGGAACACTCAAGCACGAACGAACACTCCGGCAGTTCGCAGCGGGTAAGCTCAAGGCGGTGGATGGTCACCGGTCTTGCCTCGCGTTTGACCTCGATGCCTTTGCGGGCAAGGTCATAAAGTTTTTTCCCGTTGACTTTGACAGCGGAGACCATAGGCGGAGTCTGGAGCTGTTCTCCCCGGAATCCGGAAAGAACATCTTCAAGCTGTTCTCTGGTAACAGCAGAAGCATCGCTACGGGAGATCACACATCCGTCGAGATCGCCGGAATCGGTCTCCACGCCGAGCAGCATATCTGCTTCGTAACACTTGTCTTCACCGGCAAGACGGTCGCTGTAACTTGTGAATTTGCCCAATACCAGCACCAGCAGTCCGGTGGCGGCGGGGTCAAGGGTGCCGCAATGTCCGACCTTCGGAACATTGAAACGGCTGCGGACAAAATTGACCACATCGAAACTTGTCCAGAACAACGGTTTATCCACCAGCATGATACCGAAACCGTTGAACGGCGGCAACCGGTGTCTGCCCGGATCATATCGCATAAAACTCTCCCGAAAAACTCTTTTATACACGGCATTAAAAATGCCGGTGCATGATTTTTACACACTTTACCTTTTAATATAGCACAGCAACCGGTAAAAAAAAAGTCATTTACAGAGGTAATTTCAAAAGTCATTCAAAAAAAATCACAGAGGCAGCTGCAAACAGCTGAATAACAGCCATATTTTTTAGATAATGTCCGAAATTTTGTGAAAAATTTATATTTTATCCTTATTCAGATATGTTTTTCTCAATTAAAATATATCACACAGCATGTTTTTTTCAAGCTCAAGAAACGGTTCTGTCTGCGATCGGTGGATGCAGCGTGGAGC
>JAZSGR010000177.1:0-4803 GCA_045532825.1 Victivallaceae bacterium
AAGACGGATCCCGCACCGTACTCGGCGCAAAACTCGACATTGTTCCACGCTGCATCCACCGATCGCAGCCAGTACCGTTTCTTGAGCTTGAAAAAAACATGCTGTGTGATATATTTTAATTGAGAAAAACATATCTGAATAAGGATAAAATATAAATTTTTCACAAAATTTCGGACATTATCAAATAATTTTGCATTTCAGGTGCATGCCAGGAAAATACTTTCATGCGGCACACTGACTTGAAAAAGAATGCGGCTGAACGGACAAAAAAACGTCAACCGCATTTTTTATTTCTCTTATTTTCCGGAGATTTTCCGGATGAGATTTTTGGGAGCTGATTCCGGCTTATAGAGTCCGAGTTCAGCCTGATCGAATTCGATCCTGGTACGCCACCCCGGACCCTCTATCCGCAGACGGCGGATGTAATAAAGGTCATTGTTTTTGGTAAATCCGCCGGTTTCAAGAATGCGCCACGGTTCTTTTTCTCCATGCCGGATGAACTCGGCACGCAGCGGAAAATAATATGCCTTTGAAAGAAACACCCGGATATGTTCTTTCTTATCAGGTGACTTCAAAACCATCACCCGGCAGGCAACAAATCCGCCGAGAGTCTCTTCTTTATCCTCTCTGATGAAATCTCCGTAAAGGAAGTCAAGAGTAAGATCAGAAGCCCGGACTCCGCAGCGGTCGATCAATGCGGTGCTTTTCTGCATGGGAATGACCGAAGAACCGTCTTTCTGCTTTTTCTGTCCGAGCAGATAGCCCTCTTTACCGTCAAGTATCAGCTGACCGGTGGAACGCTCCTTCTGGATGATGATGCCGAAATACACCGGAATACTTTCAGGTGCGCCGCTTCCGCGCCGGTGCTGAAGTCTGCCGGATAACATGGCAAAGGTATCAGCGGAGTTCGGACGTCTCGCCCGGGCAAGGAATTCCCGGGGAGACAGCTCCTCTGCGAAAAGTCCGGATATACAACTCAACACCGCCGCCAGAACCGTGATCTTACTTCTCATCGTCAGGCATCCTTTTCTTCCGGAAAAGCAACTTTGACTGCCTCCATGAAATTTGAAACGAAGTGGAAAGTCATCTTTTCTTTCACCTGTTCCGGAAGTTCATCGAAGTCCTTGCGGTTTTCCCCGGGCAGAATGACATCCTTGACCCCTGCCCTCAAAGCAGCGACACACTTTTCGCGCAATCCGCCGATAGCAGTGACTCTGCCGTGCAAAGTAACTTCACCGGTCATGGATAAATAACTTCTGAGACACTTTTTGCGGATAAGAGAGATCAGAGCCATAGTCATGGTGACACCGGCAGAAGGACCGTCTTTGGGAGTCGCTCCATCCGGAACATGGATATGAAAATCATGGTTGTTGAAATAATCAGCATCCACGTTCCAGTCTGAAGCGACACTGCGGACAAGCGAAAAGGCGGTTTCAGCAGATTCCTGCATCACTTTACCGAGACTTCCGGTAAGTTTCAAATTGCCTTTTCCTCCGGGGATAGCAGCGATCTCGATCGGCAGAATGGTTCCGCCGACAGCGGTCCAAGCCATGCCGACAGCGTATCCCGGTTCTTTGCATACGACTGCCGAATCCTGCAGATACTTGCGGGGTCCGAGCAATTCGCTCACCGTCTTTGCGGTGACTTTGAAAACCTCATCCGGCAATATTTCTCCTGAAACGATCCTGCGGGCAACACGGCGGCATACCTGAGCGATAACGCGTTCAAGTTCACGGACACCTGCTTCCATGGTATAGAATCCGATGATCTCATCGATCGCGCTCTGATTGAACTTGAGCTTTGAGGCTTTCAAGCCGTTCTCTTTTATCTGGCGCGGAACCAGATAGCGTTTGGCGATCTCACGTTTCTCAAGAGATGTATATCCGGGTATGCGGATGACCTCCATACGGTCAAGCAGCGGTCCGGGGATGTTTTCGATCATATTGGCAGTTGCGATAAAAAACACATGCGAAAGATCGTATCCTATTTCGACATAGTTATCGTTGAACGACGTATTCTGCGCCGGATCAAGCACTTCCAGCAAAGCTGCAGCCGGATCACCGTGATTATCACGGGCAAGTTTATCGATTTCATCAAGCATGAACACCGGATTGGAAGAACCGGAACGTTTCAAATTCTGCATGATCCTTCCGGGCATGGCACCTACGTAAGTCTTGCGGTGTCCGCGGATCTCCGCTTCATCCCGCACGCCGCCGAGAGAAACACGGATGAACTTGCGGTCCATTGCTCTTGCGATCGACTGCCCGAGAGAAGTTTTGCCGACTCCCGGAGGTCCGACGAGACAGAGGATCGGAGCCTTGCGGTCGGGATCATCTTTTTTGAGCTGAAGTACCGAAAGATATTCAAGTATGCGTTTTTTAACATCCTCCAACCCGAAATGATCCTCTTCCAGTACGTCGGAAGCCGCAGCGCAGTCAAGACGGTCTTCGGTGTAGATGTTCCACGGAATATCCAGCAGCCAGCTCAAATAACTGTAACTGATATTGTATTCAGGAGAAGCCTGCGGAATAAGTTCCATTCTGCCAAGCTCTTTCTGAACTGCTTTCTTCACCTCATCAGGCAGTTCAAGCTGCTGAAATTTCTGATCAAGTTCTATAATATCCGGATTACGGGTATCCTCACCCAATTCTGCTTTGATGGTCTTGAGCTGCTCTTTGAGATAAAACTCACGCTGGGATTCCCCCATAGTGTGCTGGACCTCACTCTGGATCTTCATTCCCAGACGGATCGCCTCAAGCTCGCGATTGAGCAAAACAGATATCATTTCACAACGTTTTTTCAGCGAACTTGAGGTAAGAATGGCCTTTTTCTCACTGACACTCAAGGCGAGAGCTTCGGCGACCATATCCACCAAACGGCATGCAGTGGCGGCATTGGCTACTCCCAGATGCACCTCCTCCGGAACACCGGGAGGCATCATGGAAAACTCCTGAAACGAGATCTGGATGTTCTTCTTGTACGCAAGGATCTCCGGATCCCGACCGTCTGCAATAAAATCCTCGACCACGGAATATTTGATCCGGCACGGGGCATTTTCTGCTCCGCCGGATGCCGGAACGAATTCCCGGAAAGTGATACGCTTTATTCCGCGGACGACGATACGGGATGAACCATCCGGCAGATTAAGTTCCTTAAGCACCCTGACCAGCACACCATTGGCAAGTTTCAATGTACCGTCAGCTTCGAATGTTTCAAATTCAAGATGATCCGGCAGGAACTGCAAATCCCCCTGTTCCGGAACATCCGGAAAGATCGCAATGATCCTGTCGCCGCGCATCGCTTCACGCAGCACAGCACGGTTGTATTCCCCCTCGACCGCAAACGGCGTCAGACTGTAAGGAAATATTACCGGATCATTCAGATCATACAGCAAGGCTTCCGGCATTTTTACCGAAAGCCCTGTTACACTTATTGTTGAAATATCCATAATTCAAATTATCATTACGGCATCGGGCTGTATTTGCAGGTAGCAAGAAACTCCTGCATCTTCTCAAGGGAGACCGCTCCGCCGCTTGCAGATGCGCACAGCAGATTGAAGTGGCTGGATGCACTTCCGAGACGGAGAGATTTCTCAAGATCCCAACCGGCATGCAGTCCGTAAATGGTTCCGGCTGCGAAAGCATCTCCGGCACCGTTGGTTCCGACGATCTCGGATTTGGCGATATCGCAGGAGGGCACATAGATGTACTCTCCGGATGCAGTTTTGGCTCCGGCACCTTCGGGGAAGTGGACGATGACCGTTTCCTTGACACCGTTGGCGATCATGAAATCCAGTGCGGCGGGCAGATTGGCGGCAATCAGCTTGCCGTTCTCATCACGGAGCGGGATATTGCTGCATGCACCGAGTTCGACCTCGTTGATAAAGAGAACGTCGATGTAAGGCAGCGCCGGGATAACGATGCTGCGGAAACGCTCCGGAGCTTCGGAAACCAGATCCACGATGGTCTTGTAACCTTTGCTGCGCATGAGATTGAGAACCTTGCCGGCGACAGTTCCGTATTCCGGATCTTTTTCATCCAGCTTGGCAAGCAGAAGAAGATATCCGAGATAGAAGAACTTGGCAGGCACGTCGATATCGACAAAATCCTGATAATCCAGTTTGTCATTGGCTCCGCGGCAGTGGAAGAAAGTACGTTTTCCTTCGGCGGACATAACATCAGTGAAACTGGTGCTGACGCCGTCGATCTGCTTCAGATAAGTCACGTCGATATTGCGCTTTCTGGATTCTTCGATCAGGCTCTCACCTTCGGAGTCTTTACCAGTCAGACCGGAAGCGTAAAGCGGAAGATCTTTATCCATTGCCGCCAGGTCGAACAGCACGTTGGCGGGACCGCCGCCTGCGGCGTTGACGATGCTGATGATGTTGCTGAGGTTTCCCTCGCCGGGCCAGCGGTCAAGGGTTTTCACTTTATCGTACACCCAGTTTCCGGAACCGATAATACCGTTTCTCATATCTTACCTCTCGTTAAATTTTCAGGAAAGCTTTTTTCCCAGTTGATATACAAAAACAATGCATACATATAAAATATCCCGGTAAATGCAAATTTCAACTTGATTAACGATAATGTCCGAAATTTTGTGAAAAATTTATATTTTATCCTTATTCAGATATGTTTTTCTCAATTGAAATATATCACACAGCATGTTTTTTCAAGCTCAAGAAACGGTTCTGTCTGCGATCGGTGGATGCAGCGTGGAGCAATGTCGAGTTTTGCGCCGAGTACGGTGCGGAAGTGTACCTTTGTACACGACCAAACCGGCACAGGCGCAAGGCTCGAGATT
>JAZSGR010000062.1:0-33936 GCA_045532825.1 Victivallaceae bacterium
TGCCATGATGATGTGCCCGGCAGCAGTAAGCACATCCAGTAAAAGCGCAAAAAATGTTCCGGCGGCAAGGCAGAACAGCACGATCGCAGACAGAACCGTTTCTTGAGCTTGAAAAAAACATGCTGTGTGATATATTTTAATAAGGATAAAATATAAATTTTTCACAAAATTTCGGACATTATCAAAAAAATAACCGCTGCGAACTTTTACGGTTCACAGCGGTTGTTTTTTTTCTGCCGATCGGTTATCAGATCATTTTTTCTTCTGATTTCACCGCCCATTCAACATTGCGTTCGGAGGGCAGTTTACCGGTTTCAAAACATTTCCAGAGGATATCGCCGATGTCTTCGATGATGTAAAGACCGTCATCCTTGCGTATCGTGAACGTGGATTCCGGCAGTTCCACCGGCTTGAACAGACGGTGCATGTTTTCGATGCAGAACGTATGTTCTTTAGCGATTTCCAGCGGGCAGAGCATGACATCTTTGCCGTTGAGTCTGTCAAGCAGCAGAGTCATCATCGCATTCTGCGGAGTTTTACCCGAAGAGGTATAGGAGGCGCAGACTGTTCCGTCAACGGTGCGGATCTCCCAGTTTTCGCTGATGTGCCAGTGAGCAGTCGCTTTTTCACATTCGATACGGATCTGCTGGTCGATGGTGCTGTCGGTGGCATGAGTGAAGAAACAGGCGATCTTCGTATCATTCACACTGGTGAAGCGCACTGCACAGGTATCGAAAGTTTCGATGTTTCTTCTTGCCCGGTAGAGTTCCGCCTGAATGGAACTTATATGGGTGGAACTTTCAAAAGTATCTCCTGCGAGGAACAATCCCAGATTGAGATAATGCGCGAAAGCGTTGTTGATCGGGGAGTCATAAACCGCTTCTCCAGCCGGACCGCGTTCGCGGCACACCCAGTTGTTGCGGTTGTAATATGCATCCGCTCTGCCGCCGGTGCCGATGACGGAGATATTTTTGATCTTGCCGTATTTGCCGCTGCAGAGTTCCTGTTTGAGTTTGCGGATGCTGTCGGTGTAGATGTGCTGGAAACCGACGGTGAGGATCTTGCCAGTCTCTTTTTCCGCACGGATCATATCATCGACTTCAGCGGTACTTCCGGCTGCGGGTTTTTCGACGATGACATTGATACCTGCTTTCACCGCTTTGATGGCGACCGGTGCATGCTGACCGATGCCGATCGGCAGAGCGACGAAGTCCAGTTTTTCGGAAGCAAACATGCTGTCGATATCCTGATAGATCCTGACTCCGGCAGCGCGGAGCTCTGCGGATACTTCGGGAATGTCATCCTGCGGACGGACCACAATACCGGCAAATTCAAGTTCGCCGCTTTTTCCGAATTCCTTGAAAAGACGACGGTAGGTGGAAGCGTAACCACCGATACCGACCAATCCTGCTTTGATAGCCATAGTATTTATTCTGCTTGTATTTGATGGTTTAAAAATAAGAACGAAATAAAAATATACATCAATTATTCATCAAATGCAAGTTTCCAGGCGGATTCTTTTAAAACATCCACATGTTCATCCGTCGCCATGACACAAGCCCAACGGACGTAGTCATCCGGATTTGAGAGCAGACGTTTCTGATAATTCGGGAAAAACTTCAGGGCTTCCCTGCAATAGAACTCATCACATGCTTCATCATCGGCAAGCAGTCTGTTGAGTTCAGCGATGTTGTCAAGGAATTTTTCCTTTTCCTCACCGGTCATCAGATTGGTGCAGTGAGTCTCTTTGCTGTTCTCATGCGGAAGTATCTCAAAGGTAACTTCCCTGTCTGTGCCGAAGTCAAGTTTTACACTGTATCCCAGATGCCAGAATTCCCTGACGTTTTCCGGGTTGCGCGGCGGAAATACAAAATTGCCCAGGCTGTAGGCGATAAAACCGCCGTGATACATTTCATATCCCTGGGCGATATGCGGATGATGTCCGATAACTGCGTTGGCACCGGCATCGATGAAAGCGCGGTAATTTTCTCTTATCCTCGGTGAAGGGCAGGGGAGATGTTCCTTGCCGTCGTGGATGATGACGAGAATAAAATCGCTTTTATCTCTTTCATTGGCGATTTGAGCTGTGAGCTTTGCCGGGGAAAGCGGATTTGCTCCCGGCCGGCGGTGTCTGGCTGAACACGGTGTCTGCATACCGGCATTGAATACGGTCAGGCGTAAACCGTTGATCACGGTACGGAACGGCACCGCGGCTTCTTCAAGGTTTTTACCGCCGCCGACATAGGATGCTCCGGAGTCTGTGATATGCTGAAGTGTTTCCAGGAACGCTTCATTGCCCCAGTCTCTGGTATGGTTGTTGGCAACGGTAAAGAGACTGAAACCTGCCTTTAAAGTTGCAGGAAGTACCGCCGGATCCACCTTCAGGCACGGACCGCATTTGCTGATTTCCGCACCGCCTGCGGTAAGAGCAGTTTCCAGATTGGTGATCGCAAGATCACATGATTTTATTATCGGCAGAACCGTGCCGAAGACCTCCTCCGGTTTGCCTGCCGCCAGATTGACTCCGGCTTTATGCAGTGGTACGAAATCACCGGAAACAAAAATGGAAACACTGTTTTTCATAAAATTCAAAACTCCGGAATAAGTTTTTCTGCCATGTATATCGAGCAGGCTTTCAAGCCCGGTTTGGCGATCGGATAAAGGGAAATGTGATATACGATACCGTCAAGCGGGGAGATCCCCTGTTCGAGAACTTCGAGGGTCTGGATGTCGCGGACCTCAAATACCACATCGCCCTTTTTCACTTCATCGCATTCGTCGAAAAAGTAACGGATATGTCCGGTATGCGCGGTTTTGAGCAGCACTGCACTGTCAGGAACATCGTGCAGCGGCAGACTCCAGGTCGGACGCGGATTGAGAACCGGTTTTGCATCGAGCATACCCAGTTTTATCATGACGTTTTTGACGGCATTTTTGCCCTGTTCATATTCATGTTCTTTGAGTCCGTGCTGAACGGAAAACTCCAGACAGAAGCCGTAGTGACCATCTCTGTTCGCGCTCCAGTAGCCGAGATTTCCCCGGTTGTAGTCATCCTTTACGCTTTGTTTCTGGATGACTGACTCAAAGCCGGTCACGGCGATGAAGGGATCATTTTTGCGGAAATCGTTGTAAATATACGGTTTCCGGTGCTGGGCACAGTGGATATCGAGGGTGAGTTTGGCAGGTTCGACAAAATTTTCCCAGAGCCAGCCGGTGATGTCGTAGGCGATGCCTTTACCTTTTTTGTTCCAGAGGCGGTTCATGTTGTATTCGGTCTTTGCCTCGTGTCTGCCGATGCCCCAGGGGGAGTAATCGTGACGGAACAGGGAGTAATAGTAGTCGTTGATCTTTGAAAGATCTTCGGCTTCAGGATAGAACTCGTAGTCCATCGCCAGTGCGCCGGGGTTGGCACAGGGGCAGATATGGAGCGTTCCGGCAATATCCATTTTATCCAGTTCCTCCGCAAGTTCCGGAAGAAAGCACGGACCGGAGTGTTCCATTCCGTGCTGTCCTGAAATCACTGTCATTACAGGTCCCGGACGGTTGCCGCCTATGGTGAGGACAGTCACCTGAAAATCATTGCCTTTGCAATCAGTAAAAGTTTTGCGTGTGGTTTTCATTGAAATATCCTCATTTTATTACCGGACCGATACCGCGTTTGATGATTTCCGGATCGGTCGGCAGATAGTTTTCAAAAGTCATCCTTGCTTCATCCTTGAGGAACTGGTACTCTTTCCAGGATTCTTTCTGATCTTTGCGCCATTTTTTCTTCCATTCTTTGAGGGTCGGGTAAGTGATGATGAATTCTTTCATGATTTTGAGTCCGGGATTGGCGAATACCGCAGAGTACGGACGGTTGAACTCTTTCAGGAAAGTGGCATACGGCATCTGACGTCTGCCGAGATAGGGGAATTTTGCGATCTGTTCGACAACGTTTTTCTCTACGAGTTTGCCGTTGTTGTAATTCCAGCCGTAGATGCGGCGTTCTTTTTCAGGCAGACGTGTGTAGAAGCAGTTGTTCTTTTCGGTGAAAACATCGGGATTATGCATAGAGACAATGGCATTGGAGCCTTTCATCAGCAGCATATCCAGAATGATATTGTTTTCAAGGACAAATTTCGCGTTGTTGTAGTTGCGTACAGTGATCTGATCGACACCGCCGAAAGCGAAGGTGCAGTTGCGGACCACTGCTTCGGTATTGCCGAGGGAAAGTCCTTCGTGACCGAAAGCAAATACGCAGTTTTCAATGAGAACTGCTTTGGAGTTGTCAGCTTTTATCCGGTATTTGCCGCCGCCGATGAGCAGTCTGCGGAAGGTGATGTTTGAAGAGTTGCTCACTATGACCGGGGAATATGAGTAACCGATAGAATCTGACATGCCTTTACCGATCGCTTTGAAGTTTTCAAAAATCAGGTTCTGCTGGTTGAAGATCCTGAAACCGTCTTCAAGAGCGCAGCCGAAACCGCCGTTGAAAATAACATTTTCACCTTTGGCTCCGCGGATTGTTATGGGACGCTCCGGAGTTCCGGAGACATTGACATCCACTGTTTCGATATAGTTTCCGCCCCTGATGGTGAGGGTGTCTCCCGGCAGCAGTTTGTTGACCGCACTGCTTACCGTGGCAAACGGGGCATCGGCACTGCCGTCTGCGGAGTCACTGCCGGATGGGGAAACAAAGTATTCTTTTGCCCGGGCAAATTCCGCCGGAGTGGTGAAAACCGTCTTTTTGCCGCGGACGACATCCGTGGATTTTATCCCGGTGAGATCGGCATTGCTGAAGCAGGCTTTTTTGTTTGCCTTTGCGCGGAAAGTTACAGTATATTTTTTACCCGGTTCAAGTCCGGTGAGGCTGGCATTCTGTCTGCAGAGCCCGTTGTTGAGTTCAATGCTGCCGGATTTGCTGCCGTCACTGTAAGAAATCGAACAGCTGAACGGTATGTTTGCTTCGATCTCCACTACTGCTGTATTGGGCGTTACGGATTTGATGTTGAGCTTCTTTACTTCAAGTTTGACATTGCGCATCTGGCGGCGGAAGGGACCGACCGGCATGGCGTCGATGGCTCTGCCGTTGAACAGCCAGGCGTTTTTGAACGTTCCTCTGCTGCCGGAAACTGCTTTGGCTTTGAAGGAGTGTTTTTCATCAGCCGGAACATTTCCGGCAAAGGCGTTGTAATCGCTCCAGCCGGTGGTGTCCTGTTTGCTGAAAGCATCAAACACATTGGCGGTGATGAAAGCATTTTTTGCTTTGGAGACCCCTGCGGTGCTGAAGTAATTATGGGTGAGCCGCAGATTTTCCGTTCCGGAAGCATCAAGTTTGCCGTAACTCTGACTTACCGTGATGTCTTTGCCGTTTTTGATGGTGATGCTGTTTGGCATGAGACGCTCAAGTTTGACATTTGAGCAGTTTTCAAGAGTGATGGAACCGTTGATTTTTGCGGCGTATTTTCCACGTCCGCGAATGCTGACATTTTTTGCACCTTTGAGCGTGATATTGCCTTTGACTGCATCGACTATATAGACTTCAGCTCCGGACTTTGCCAGTTCTTTCTGTGCGCGTGCGAGAGTGGCAAAAGCGGTTTTGACCGATCTTCCGTTTGCGGAATCATTGCCTTTTGCGCTTACGAAAAACAGCGTACTGCAGGGCTTCTGCGCGGAACGTCTGACGATCGACTCCGGCACACCCGCCATCGGACGGCAGTCGAAGTTTTCCCAGTCGGCAAAAATCTGATCCGGCTTGAGGGAACGCTCATGAGCGCAGAGCAGGTTGTTTTTTGTCATTTGTTCGCCGCTGGCAACGCCCCGGAAAGATACGCAGTTCTGCAGGTGGCGCGGATGATCCAGATGAGAGAAATGATAAGCGATACAGTTGGTTACTTTGAATTCTTTTTCTTTACCGCCTTTGACGCGTATCTGTCCCCAGGCGCGGTTGCTGTCGAATTTGGTGTCTGCGGCAAACGGTCCACCGTAGAGGAACACGTCATTGCCGGTGTTGTCAGCTCCGATGTTGTTGGTGACAACGCAGCTCTGGTTTTTGGTGTATATGCCGATACCGGTTCCGCTGGTGGCGAAGGGATTGCCGTTGCCCCAGGCACGGCAGTTGTCTATGGTGGCATTGACGGGCTGTAAACAGAATCCGATACCGTGTCCGTTGAGCATGGCGGTCACATTGCGGATGACGACATTTTTGCGCGGGTGGTTGACGATCACGCCCCAGGGCACTTTGCGCTGTGAGCTGGGGATACGCTGATCGGGAGCTTTTATCCTGCTGTAAAAGCCGGTGACGGCGAAACCTTCGAACAGGATGTTTTCCGGAGCGTCTCCGGTCGTTGTGCTGTAAATGTTGAATCCGTGCTTCGGAGTCACACCGACGGTGAGACAGTGTTTTGACGGTTCTCCGGAGTCGGATGTGCGGATATAGAGAGTTTTGGTTTTGCTGTCATAAGTCCAGCGGCCGGTCTGTCTTTCAAGTTCAGCGACAGTTCCGGCGTAGATATAGCGGGTCAGGGTGTCGCGCTCAAGAACTACTTCGGGCATGACGGGGTACTGTGCTTTCCAGATGCCGTTGCCGCATGAGGTGAATTCCGGAGCCGGACGGTCTCCGCGGAAGACCACACTGCCGGGGATTGCCGCCTTGATCGTAAGACCGTTCAATTTTGTGCGTTTATTGGGACGGGCTTCAAAACGTTCATGATATTCGCCCGGGGCAAGGATGATGGTGTCGCCGGATTTCCATTTTTTTGCGGCTCTGGTGAAAGATTTGTCACCCGGTTTTACGTTGAATACTCTGGCGTCAGCCGGAATGGTCAATACTCCGGCAAGGAGTACTGTGGAAAGAAAACGGATTTTCATATCATCATCTCCAGATTATTTTTTTGCAGCTGCCGGAGCAGGTGCTGCAAGCAGCTGTTTTTCGATCTCACTGCGTTTATCTGCCGGAAGCAGCTCTTTTTTGAGCGGGGAATTGCTTTTTTCAAGTTCATCAACGATGATGCGGGCGATGAACAGCGCACCTTTGAGATTGGTGTGTGAGGGATCGAGGATGCGTTTTTCCAGATCGCGCACGCGGTAGAGGCTGCCGGCTGCTGCTTCACCCATGGCTTCCATTTTCTGCTGCTGGATCCTGGCAAGGTCGATGCAGACGAGATTTTCTTTCTTTGCGATGTCGCGCAGCACTTTGTTGTAAGGTTCTCTATCCTTGCGGAATGCTTTGCCGTCGCGGAAATAAGCCTTGTTGGTCTCTTTGTTGCGCCACATGGATTGATTGATGGTGACGATCACCGGAGTTGCGCCGATCGCGCGTGTTTCTCTGATGAATTTGTTGATGTTTGCGCGGTAGGTTGTTTCCGGATCGGTGTAACGGTCGGGGGATTTCTTGGAGTCGTTTGCACCGATAGTGATAAAGACATAGTGCGGCTTGGAATCAATGGTTTTTTTCCATTTGCCGCGGTCAATGAATGATTTTGAGCTGTATCCGCTGATGGCGAAATTGAGGATATTTACTTCCGGCTTGAAAAATTTGCCGATGACTTCGCCCCAGCCCCAGATGAGTTCCGGATGATTGGTGTTGTATGCCTGACAGGCACTGCTGCCGATCAGGGCAACACGCACTTCGGCGGCAGAAAGTGCCAGCATCGTGATGACGGATACGGCAGATGCCGCAATGATTTTGTGTTTCATTTTTTACCCTTTTTGTTGTATGATAAGTTGTGTCAGAATTCCAGATTTCAGCCGTTTTGACATGAATACAGTTCAGGCTTTTCCAACCGGTGATGTTCAGCTGGAAAATGCCCGCCAGTGTTCAGTGTCCGGGAGTGGATGACGCACGCTTTATGAAGAGAATTTCTCCATTTTTTACTTCAACGTATCCATCAATTTTTGTTCACATTCCCGTTATTTCTGCCGTAAGTTTATTAAAGATGTATTCCGTATATCAGCCAGTTGCCGTTATTCCGGTGTTTACGTCAGCCCCATAACTGTATTTGCCGGAGCGGATTGCCTGCACAGTGGAGCCAACGCCAGATCGCCTGCAATACCCTGCAAGGTAAATGGCTGTTTCAAAGAGTGTTGTATTTTTCCCAGTTACCTTTTTGCATTTGGTCTTTTCTCGCCCAGAAGGGATATTTTTCCGCACCGGTCATTGTTCCATCACACGGAACGGTTAGGTAAGGCCGCCATTCACCGTGACCATCCATGAACGCAACATTCATTCCCTTGCTGTGCCGGGTTGCCGCCTCCGGGAAGATGTAACTTGTTGTACTTGAACTTTCTGGAGCGTTGTCTCCTTCGGACGGCGAGGCATTTTCATTTCCTCTGATACCATCCATGATCATCGCTACCTTTGAAATCATTTTCAGCTGGCTCTCTTTTTGAAATCCCCTTTTGAATGGTGTTTTGTCAGGCAGAGACCAACCGCCGAGATATTTTGTTACGACAATATCAAAAGCGTTTTTTCCTGAAGATTCTTTTACAGGGGGTCTCTCGAATCCTGTAACAGAAGGACAGGCAAATACTCCAACCGGTTTTTGGACGTTTCCAAGACTTTTGTTGTCCCAGTTGGATGTGGAGAGATAGCCCAGTTCTATAAGATGCTTGCCCCAGAGTTTTCCGTTTCCGTTTGCCAGCGGTTGGGAGTCAGGCACAATACAGCCGTTGAAAGCATCGCGGTACTGCAATCTTGCCTTTACTATCTGCATGTGATTATTCATACACTGAATGGATTTTCCCCTTTCCCGTGCCTGCTGCAATGCCGGAAGAAGCATCGCGGCAAGGATCGCAATGATCGCAATCACTACCAATAGCTCGATCAGCGTGAACGCTGATCGAATGAAGCACGGCTCCGCCGTGTGAAGCACAGCGTTGCTGCATGAAGCGTTTGCCTGCGGCAAACATGAAGCACTTGCTTTGCAAGTATGATGCGGTGTATTTTTGTGAGCGGCACTCTCCGTATGTTTCCGTACACATCCGTACTGATCCGTACAAATAAAGCGTTTGAAAAAATGACGGCAGTGTTGTGAAGTGACTACCAGAAGTTCGATCAGCGTGAAGCCCATGGGCTTCCTTGCAATACCCTGCAAGGAAAAATACTGTTCCTTGTAACTCATCATCAGTTCTCCTTTTTTGTAAGGTTGGACTTGGTCAGTTATACATCATCTGTTCCGGTTCAAGCAGCATGCGGTTGCGCTTTTTTTCATTCCGCAGATACTTCAATACCGGATAAACATTTGCTTTCAATTCATCCAGATCTGCTTTGTTTGGATTTAATGCCAGACGCATTTCCCGCTCCACGGCAAAATCCAGATGAAACTCTTTTCTGCACATTATCATATTTTTCATTTCAGAGAAAAACACATCATCACGGAAAACGTGTCCGCCTATGTTCTGTATGGCGATGTCGCGCTCGGGAGCAATACCGGTGAGTCCGGATTGCAGCAGCTGCTGAAATCCCTCTTCAAGCAATGAACAGCGTATCTGCTGCAGAAACGGCAGATCTTCCGCATCATAACGCACCATGAGCGTTTCAGAGGTGAGATGACAGTAGCGCGTTCCGGAGGCAAACAGCGGCATCGGTGCCACGTCTATGAGTCTGCCGGATCGCTCCATGTCGATACAGTTGTAACGGTTGGCTATCCGGAAAAGAGTATGTGTTTCCCGCGAGACCGGCAGCATCCGGTACAGATTTACAGCGTGCTCAAAATCCTCTTCCCTGAACGGAGTTTTACCGCTGTTGCAAAGAAGTGTGAGAAACCAGGCAAAAGCAAAATTTGCTCCGCCGAGCACCGGGATTCCGTTAAGTCTGCTGCGGTATTCCTGCAGCTTTTCCCAGGTGAGGGTGTAGGGATTGAAAAGCGGATCGATCTCCGCCATCAATTTTTTATCCCAGGCAAGCAGCAGCGGAGAGAAGAAGCTCGGTATACCGTAACATTCACTGCCGCGTTTGTGGAGATCGAAAGCAAGTTCCCAGTAACGTCTGCTGTCTTTGAGTTTTTTCAATTCATCGTGCGGAAACGGCGCGAACATCTCTTCATAACGCACCGGAGAAAATGTGGCACAGACGATCAGTTCAGCATCCGCTGTTTTGGGAACGAATTCCAGTACCGTCCCCGGAAAACGCTGTCCGACCCACTTTGTCAGACATTCGCGGTGAAACGGTATGCCTCCGGCGATCTTTATCGTACGGGACTTGTGCTGCTGAACGTAATTGCCGATGCCGGGGACCGTACTTACCATACCGCGCTGCGACAACAGTTTCAAGGCATTCACCGCCGTCATCAGGGCAACATTGAACTCTTTGCTCACCGCACGGCTGGAAGGGAGTTTATCCGGATAAACCCCTTCCTGTATACGCTTTGCCAGCGTTTCGGCTATTATTATACTTTTGGATGCGCGTTTTATCATGATAAAAGATGTTATAGACTGTTCTAGTACAGTGTTCTGCTATGAATATAGCATAAATCTTTTTCCATGTCAAGGGGGTAAACGGTTTTTTTTCAGTTTTTCAGGCAGTTGAGTATATTGGCTTTACCGGTATCGATCGTGCGCTTGGTTTACACATGCGGTATTCAAAGTATCTCCGGTACAGCTCCGGCTGAACTGAAGCTGCTGCGGAAAAAGTCAAGAGCAGCGTTTCGCTCCGGCTCTGTAAGTTCCCCGGTCGATGCCAGCGGATCGGGGATGCCGAGTTTCTGCCACTTTTCCGCTCCCATTTTGTGATAGGCAAGCAGTTCGATACGTTGTATGCAGCGGTACTGCTTAAGCAGCTCCGCCAGTTTTTCCAGATGCGGTTTTTCCGCTGTTATCCCGGGAACCAGAACATGCCTTATCCATACCGCTTTACCGTTTTTTTCGCAGAAATCAAGTGTTGCAAGACTGCGTGAAAGATCAGCTCCGGTAAGTTCACGGAAAATTTCCGGATCAGCGGATTTTATGTCAAGCAGAATCAGGTCTGCGGCAGAAAGCACCGGCGCACTTTTTTCAAGCGGCAGGGAACCTGCAGTATCAAGTGCCGTATGAAACCCTTTTGCTTTGCAGGCATTGAGCAGTTCCAGCGCAAACTCCGGCTGGAACAGCGGTTCTCCGCCGGAGAGCGTCACTCCGCCGCGCCTGAAAAAACTGCGGCAGTTCTCTATGGATGACATGACCTCTTCCACGGTCACCGTTCTGCCGGTATCCGCCGGAAGCGTATCAGGATTGTGACAGAACTTACAGCGCAGCGGACATCCCTGGAAAAATACCACAAACCTTATTCCCGGACCGTCAAGAGTACCGAAACTTTCAAACGAGTGTATTTTCCCTCTTACAGAAGCTGCCATCACATTCTGCTGTGGAACGTTCTGCTCACCACGTCGAGCTGCTGCTCCCTGGTGAGCTTTGTGAAGTTGACCGCGTATCCGGATACCCGGATCGTGAGCTGCGGATACTTTTCCGGATGCTCCATCGCATCCAGAAGCGTTTCCCGGAACAGTACGTTCACATTGAGATGATGCGCGTTCCTGCCGAAATAACCGTCAAGCAGATCGACCAGATTGTTCACCTTGTCCTCCTGCGTCCTGCCGAGCGTATCCGGCACGATGCTGAAGGTGTAACTTATACCGTCCTCGGCGTAGTCGTAGGGCAGTTTGGAAACCGAACAGAGCGACGCCACCGCTCCGTTGACATCCCTGCCGTGCATCGGATTGGCTCCGGGAGCAAAGGGGTCACCTGCTTTTCTGCCGTCCGGGGTGGAGGTGGTCTTTTTGCCGTACATGACATTGCTGGTGATCGTCAGGATCGACATCGTCGGACGCGAATTGCGGTATGCCCGGTGACTTGCCAGTTTCTTCTGGAAGTTCTTTACTATATCCACCGCGATCTGATCCACCCGGTCATCGTTGTTGCCGAATTTCGGAAAATCACCCTCGGTCACGAAATCATAAGCCAGCCCGTCTCCGTTGACGACCGGTTTTACTTTTGCATACTTGATCGCAGAGAGACTGTCCGCCAGAACCGAAAGTCCGGCGATACCGCCTGCCATGGTGCGGATTATCTCCTCATCGTGCAGAGCCATTTCTATGCGTTCGTAGCAGTATTTGTCATGCATGTAATGGATGACATTGAGCGTGTTGATATAAAGTTTTGCCAGCCAGTCGGTTATCTGCTCAAAGTTGCGCGATACCTCATCGTAGTCAAGGTAATCATCTCCGGCAAGGACCCGTATCGCCGGACCGATCTGTTCATTGCCGGTCTTGACATCGCGTCCGCCGTTGATCGCAAACAGCAGTGCCTTTGCCAGGTTGCATCTTGCTCCGAAAAACTGCATCTGCCTGCCGATGCGCATTGCGGATACACAGCAGGCGATACCGTAATCATCACCGAATTTCACCCGCATGATATCATCGTTTTCGTACTGGATGGATGAGGTTTTGATCGAGATCTCCGCACAGAAACGCTTGAAGTTTTCCGGCAGACGTTCGCTCCACAGCACCGTGAGATTTGGCTCCGGCGCAGGACCGAGATTGATGAGCGTATGCAGAAAACGGTAACTCATTTTGGTAACCATGTGTCTGCCGTCGATCGACATGCCGCCGAGAGAAGCGGTCACCCAGGTCGGATCTCCGCTGAAAAGTTCATCGTATGCCGGAGTGCGCAGAAAACGCACGATACGCAGTTTCATGATGAAGTGATCGACGATCTCCTGGATCTCCGATTCCGTAAATCTGCCTTCGGCAAGATCTTTTTCGGCATAGATATCCAGAAATGTGCAGATCCTGCCGATCGACATCGCTGCGCCGTTCTGTTCCTTGACTGCTGCCAGATAGCCGAAGTAGAGCCACTGCACCGCCTCTTTGAAGTTTTCCGCCGGACGGGAGATGTCAAATCCGTAGCTTGAAGCCATGTTTTTCAATTCGCCAAGAGCCTTGATCTGCTCCGCTATTTCCTCGCGGCGGCGGATGAGATCGCTGGTCATCGTATCCGAGACCATGTGTTTTTGAGCTTTCTTTTTCTGGGAAATCAGAAAATCCACACCGTAAAGTGCGACTCTGCGGTAGTCTCCGATGATCCTGCCTCTGCCGTATGAATCCGGCAGTCCGGTGATGATACCGGCGTGACGTGCCTGTTTCATCTCATCGGTGTAAACATCGAATACGCCGTCGTTGTGGGTTTTGCGGTATTTGAAGACATGCTCCACCATCGGATCCATTTTTCTGCCGTAGGCATCAAGTTCATTATGGACCAGACGGATGCCGCCGAACGGCATGATCGCACGCTTCAGCGGCTCATCGGTCTGCAGACCGACGATCTGTTCCAGCTCGCGGTCGATGTAGCCCGGGGCATGGGAATCGATGGTCGATATGGTTTTTTCATCTATATCGTAAACTCCGCCGCGTTCGCGTTCGATGCGAAGTTTCTCCGACAGCTTTTCCCAGAGTTTCAAAGTGCGTTCCGCAGGTGCGGCAAGAAATGAACTGTCACCGTCATACGGAGTGTAATTGCGCTGGATGAAATCACGCACGTTGACCTCTGTGGTCCAGGTTCCTTCGTTATATGTCATCTGTGGTGTGATCCCTGATTTCTGTTTACTATACTTTATCCATGGGATAATATAACATACATTGACGGTTATTCAATAAACTCATGAAAAAAATGACAATATTTTTTTGCAATTTTTTCCGGTTTCAAAACAATTTGCCGACAGCGTATTTGAAAAGTCCGGCTTCGTAAAGCAGATCAAGAATCGTGTAACGGTTGCGGATAAGCTGCGCTGTGAATATGCCGAAAAGGAACAGTTCCCGGTCAAGACCGATATCTTCAGGTTTCACCGGACAGCCGGCGGCGGCAAGTTTTCCTTCCAGCCAGCCGGGTTCTCCGAGCTGTTCACGCAGTACGCTTTTAAGCTCATCCCAGATTTTCCAGATCTCTTTGCGGCGGAGCAGGGCATCTTCTCCATGTTTGAATTTGGATATAGCCGTATCACAGACTGCTTTGCCGTACGGTTTGTTTTTTCTCAAACCGGCAAGTTCAGCTTCGCGTTCCTCAAGTGACGCCGGAGCTCCGGCAAGGCGTTTTGCCTCTTCAAGCGGAGTATCGATCACAAACTGCATGAGTTTGAGTGTCACCATGGTACCGACGGAGACTTTGTTTCCGTGTGATACCTCTTCGCCGTTGAAAGAAAGTCCCTCCATTTCCCAGACGTGGCTCATCATGTGTTCAGCTCCGGAGGCGGGACGCGAGTCTTTGTGGCACTGCATCGAGTAGCCGGTTGCGGCAAGTCCGAGAAAAACCGCTTCAAGATCAGCGGGATCTTCAAGCCAGGAACGCAGATCTTTCTGAACAATATCCCAGGTCGAAGGCACGATCGGATCCTCTTTCATCATATCGGCAATGATCCAGTCTGCTCCTGCGACCACCTTGGTGGCAAGATCTCCGTATCCTGCGACCGCCATTTCATGCGGTGCGGAAGCAAGAACTCCGCTGTCGGCGACCACCGCTGCCGGAGGAGGGCAGGGGACGGTTTTTTTGAATCCGGCAACTGACAGGGCAGCGCCGCTTGAGGTGTAGCCGTCGACCGAGGGAGCGGTGGCAACACAGCAGTAGGTGACTTCCCTGATGCCGGCTGCACATTTCACCAGATCGTTGATGACTCCGGAACCGATGGCAAAAGGAACGCTGCCTGCCGGTATCTGTTCTGCGATGCGGCAGGAAAGCTCCCACTCCGGATGCGGCTTTGGTACTGCCGGTAGTATCAGCGGTTCGCAGCAGCTGATCCCAGCATTTTTCAGAATACTGTATGCTTTTTCTCCCGCGGCCTTCCAGGTGTTTCCGTCAGCAATCATCCATACCGGCTGATCTTTCCATAAACGGTTGTGGACTTCAGGGAGAAATGCAAGCGCATTTTCATCCAGAATAAAAATTTTGGTCTTGATCCCGGCGGGAACAGCGATTTCCGGCATGATGATATATCCTTATATTTTTAGCTTGTGATTTTACATAATATACTGCCGGATGCAGTAATTTTCAATAAGCAGCTCAAGCTGTCAGCGGATCATTGATGAGCAGGTCATCAAATCTCTTCTGACACAGGTCAAGAAAACTTCCCCACATGCCGGGATCGACAAATGCATCACTTTTTCCGGATCGCAGAAGCGGATATTTTTCCACAGTCTGATTCTGGTCGGCGTGATTGCCGATGAAAATATCCACATGCTCTTTGCGGCATCTCTGCAGACTTGCGGCAAATTTTCCGCGCCAGTCCTCTCCGGCAAGACCGTATTTTTTTATGTAGCTTGAACTCATGGTATTGAGTCCGGCACCGCCCATCATTCCGGCGCGCAGCTCCCTGCCGTCGAGGGTTCCTGCGTTCCAGAAAAATGAAAATGTACCGGGAGTGTGTCCGGGAGTTGCGACACATTCTACCGTGACATCGCCGAGAGTGATCCTGTCGCCGTCATGGAGCAGGTGATCCGGAGTGAATGTTCCGTTGAAGGACATTTTGTATTCCGGAGCCCAGCTCAAATCGTTCTTTCCGGCAACCATATCCGCATCACCTGCGCCGAGGAACGTTTCCGCCCCGGTGAGTTCGATCATCGCCCTGGTTCCGGCGGCATGATCGATGTGTCCGTGTGAGTGCAGGATATATTTTATATTCCCCGGATCAAACCCCAGACGGCGGGTCGACTCAAGCATCAGATAAAGCGTTTCCTGATAACCGGTGTCGATGATGATAAGACCGTCTCCGGTATCGATCAGATGGGTCGATGCCGGAAGGGTCCCGGTGAAGAAGGTGTTGCCGAATACTCTGAATGGCGGGAAAGATTTTTCCCAGGGTCTTTCCATCATTCCGGTCACCTGTTCGCCGGAATGTTCACAAGCTGCGGAATATGATTGTCAGGATAAATATCCCCATCCTCCTGCGGATAAAGCTCATCGTGCAGTTCGAACATGGCATCGACTGCAGTGTTGACCAGCGCAAGACCGCCTCTTGCAGTGAAATACTGCGCTCCGCCCTCATAGCCGCCTGAAACCAGCATGTTTGCGTGACCGATGTAACTCAGATAAGCGGTCGAGTTGTAGGCGATCCAGGCTTTGCGGAAGGGAGAGTGCCACTTCATTTCCTGACCGATCTCGCAGCAGAGTTCTCCGGGAACTCCGATGAAGCAGCAGTCGCCGATGGAAACGATCTGGATCTCAAGATCCAGTGCCTCTCTGCCTTCATAATATGCAGAAAGACGTTCAACTTTCTTTTTGCGCAAGGGAACGGTGACGATCTTGCTTTTTGCCCCGACTTTTGCCTCTTTCATCAGGAAACGCGCCGGATTGCGCGGTGCATCGCACATTCCGGCAAGTGCGGCTTTGCCGAGGTTTTCACCCATCTTCACCGCAGATGCGGTGCCCAGCTCATCCTCTTTCGGGATCAGGTCTCCGGCAGCTCCGGAAATAAACATGCAGTCTGCTCCGGTTTCGGAGGTGACGTAATCACGGAAAAATCCCGGATAGTCCGGAGAGATCCTTCTGCCGCCGATGCCCGGACCGTGACCTGCAAGCGCATGTGCCGCATAATTGCCGATGACATATTCCGGCAGGCGGGTCTCAGAATTGATGAAAATAAGCTGTCCGAGTTCCTTGTCGGCATATTCCAGTGCGATCGGCAGCACTTCCCGGCGGTGGGCAGTGAAAGAGGCGTTGTTGCACGGGGTGATGTAACGGCGGTTGCGGTTCTCATCGCATTTCTGGGAGTAGAAATAGACTGAACACTCTTTGAAATCAGTGAGTTTTTCCGTTTCTTCCAGAATGGCTTTTTCAAGTTTTTCCAGATAAGGTTTGTTGAGCTGCTGCGGAGACCTGCCAAGTGTGCGCGACTCCGGACCGGAATGTGTATGGGTACAGGTGAAAAGCACCGCTTCGGCGGTGATTCCGAGAATATCTGCACATTTCTGCCGCAGAGCTCTGGTATACCATTCATCCATCCCCAGCAGATCGAAACTGATTATCAGCACTTTGTTGACTCCGTCATCGGCGCAGAGACCTGACATGTAAAGATCGGCAACTTTGCCGACAGATTTGTCATTCAGGCTGTAGCCTGCAATATAGGCTCCGGGTTCAGGATTTATCTCACGTTTGAAATGGGCGATTTTCATACTGCCTCCTTTGGTGAAAATTATAAAAATCAGTAATTTGATTTATTTGTTTTTCAGTACGTTTCCGGCTGATGATCCGGTGTATTATTCCGCATGCCGCACCCGCCGCCGCACCGCCGAGATGTGAGAATACTGCAACTTTGTTTTCCGGCGAACGGGCAATGACCATGGCAAACTGTCCTGCGATCCACAGCAGTGCCGCCAGCCACGCAGGAACGGTGATCCAGTGCCCGCAGTGGAAGAAACGGAAACAGAAAAATGATATATCAGCCTTGGGGAAACATACAGCATAACAGATGATTATGCCGGAAATAAAACCGCTTGCCCCGACGCAGGGGATATCAGGACGGTTATCCAGCAGAATGTGACACAGCGTTCCGCAAAGTTCTGAAAAAAGGATCAGCGCCGCATATTTCAGGTATCCGAATTCATTTTCCACATCATCCCCGAATACCAGAAGAAAGTACATGTTGGATACCAGATGCATTATACTGCTGTGCAGAAACATCGAACTCAACAGAGTAAATCCGCCGAGACGGTTCCATTGTGCCGGAATAAATCCGTAGTTTGCGATGACTTCTTTCAAATGCGGCACCGAAAGCAGAAACAAAACTGTACAAAGTGCCGCGATCCCCCAGGTGATAAAGGGTATCCGGTCTCTTCTCTGCTGGCAGGCTTCGACCGGCATGCCGAACAGTCCCGGCAGGTATTTCCAGGTGTCAGACGGACCGGTTTCGGCAGCAGGAACCATACGTTTGACTTTTTCCAAAGCCGCGGTTTCTGCGGCTTGGGGCGGCAGTTTTTCTTCGGCTTTTTCCACAACAGGCGGCAGGGATTCAAGTTCAAAGGGATCGAACCACACGCTCTGGCATCCGGTACAGACATCAAGTTCGATACCGGAAATATCTTCCGTCTGCGGAGTGATCTTTTTTGCCGGTTTGCCGCATGATGGACAAATTACTCCGGCCTCCTGCGAAACATTGGCGTCGCGCCAGATGCGGTTTGTGAAATTTTTACTGCCGCAAAGTCCGCGCAGGGCGGCGATTGTCACATACTGCCCGCCGCATACGGAACAGCGGAACACGATCTTCCGGTGATGGAATTCCCGGTTCAGCTTCTGCATGCAGTGCGGACAGTTCATTTTATCTGCTCCGGTTTATTTCCACCTTCACCGTTGCCCGGCGGGAGGCATTGGGCTTGGTGACCGTGACTTTACAGCTTGTGACCTGCCTGTAATTGAGTATGATATCCGCCGCCGCTCCGGCAAAGGCCTCCAGCAGGAAGAACTTGGAGTTTTCCGCAAGTTCGACCATTTTTTCCTCAATTTCCGAGTAATCTATCGTATCAGAAAGATCATCGCTGTGCGAGGCTTTTGAGAGATCGATACTTATTTCCAGATCAAGGAATATTTTCTGGGCAAGTTCCCGTTCTTCCGGCAGGGTGCCGATGACGGTATTGAGCGGCAGATCATTTATAAAAATTTTATCCATTCAAAAATCTGTCCATTCTGTTCAGGGCAATTTCAAGTTCTTCAAGACTTGAAGCGTAACTGCAGCGGATAAAACCTTTGCCGCATGCGCCGAATGCTTCGCCGGGAACGACTGCCACTTTTTGCTTGAGCAGAAGATCATTGGCAAACTGCATGGCGTCCATACCGGTCGATCTCACATCCGGGAAAGCATAAAAAGCTCCGTGCGGCATCAGGCAGTCCAGACCGATGCGGTTGAGTCCGGTGACGAACACATCCCGGCGTTCACGGTAGCTGTCGCGCATGGACTGCATAGACTTTTCTCCGTTAACAAGAGCTTCAAGTGCCGCCTCCTGTGCCACGGTCGGAGCGCACATGATCGCGTACTGATGGATCTTCATCATCGCATCGATTATTCCTGCCGGACCGCAGGCGTAACCGATACGCCATCCGGTCATGGCGAAGGCTTTGGAAAATCCGTGAAGGAAAATGGTCCGTTCCTCCATACCCGGCAGGGAGGCTATGGTAAAATGCTTCTCATCGTAGATGAGTTCGGAGTAAATTTCATCGGTAATGACCACCAGATCATGTTCTACTGCAAGTTTTGCCAGCTGCCGCAGATTTTTCTCCGGCATGACCGCACCGGTGGGATTACAGGGGAAATTTATCAATATGGCTTTGGTTCTGGGAGTGATTTTTTTTCCAACCTCTTCCGGATCGAGCGCAAAAGCATCCTCTTTTCTGGTTTCCACCGGGACCGGAACTCCGTGCGCCATCAGGATCTCTGCCGGATAGGAGACGAAACACGGTTCGCTGTAAATGACCTCGTCCCCGGGATTCAGGATCGCCCGCATGGTTATATCCAGAGCTTCGCTCACGCCGACGGTCACGATGCACTGATTTTCCGGCTTGTACTGCACATTGTAATATTTTGCCACATAATCGCAGATCGCGCTGCGGAGTTTGGGCATTCCCAGATTGCTGGTGTAACTGGTGTGTCCGCGTTCAATGGAGTAGATGCCGCTTTCCCGGATAGTCCACGGAGTGGTGAAATCCGGTTCTCCCACGCCGAGTGAAACCACGTCATCCATGGTGTTGACCAGTTCAAAGAACACTCTTATTCCGCTTTTGGGAAGTTTGCGGATGTGGTCGGAAACAAAACGGTCAGGGGCAGATTTTGAGACGTTCGTACTCATCATTATCCTCCATTACTCTGCCGGACTCTTTATATTTTTTGAGCATGAATCCGGTTGAAGTTGAGATCACCCCGTCGATAGTCGCAAGCTTGGCTGCGACAAAATTGGCGACTTCGTTGAGCGAACTGCCCTGGACCGTCAGCAGAAGATCGAAACTTCCGGAGACCAGCATGAGGTCGGTGACTTCCGGATAATTTGCGATCCTGCGGGCGACCTGATCGAATCCGCCTTCGCGTTTCGGGGTCACTTTGACTTCGATAACGGCTTTTACTTTGGTGTTGTCTTCAGTGTTGTCGTTGAGGATCGCGGTATATCCGCGGATGACTCCGGACTCTTCAAGTTTTTTGATTTCGGCGGCGGCTGCCTCTTCAGACAGACCCGTACGGCTGCTGATGGAGCTGAGGCTTATACGCGCATTATCCTTCAGCAGATTTAAAATCTTTTGCTGCATGATTTACCTTTACAAATTTGATATAAGCATAAAGTATCCGACATAGAGAAAGCTGTCGAACACATCAAAAACACCGCCCATGCCAGGGATCCAGTGTGCTGAATCTTTGACGTCAGCGGAACGTTTCAAAGAGGATTCTGTGAGATCTCCTGCAAGGCTGAGCAGACTCAAAATTACACCGTGGATGATATAAGTGATGAGATTTCCTGCGTAAAAATGGCAGAAAATAAGACTTGCTGCGACTGAAAGCAGCATGCCGCCTGCGACCCCCTCCCAGGACTTCTTGGGACTGATCGACGGAGCTATTTTATGATTTCCCCCGGGGAGCAGCTTTGCTGAAAGCATACCGAAAATGTATCCGCCGGTATCCATGGATTTCACCACGCAGATTACGTACAGCAGCAGCGACATATTTGCCACTGTGCGGAAATAGATGTTTTCGAGCAGGAAAAACGGTATGCCGATGAGGGTGAGTACGCCGATGGAACCTGATATGCGCCGGATGGCTTTGTTTTTCTTTGTAATCATCAGCAGCAGGGAGATGATACCGAGTGCAGCGGTGATACCGGCAGCGGCGGTACAGCAGATCTTGCGGCTGAACCACTCAAATTTATCGATGCAGAATGCGGCGGAGATCAAAGCTCCTGCGGCTGCACACAAAAGCGGATAATTTTTGATTTTGATTTTGTCAAAGAGTTGTGCGGCTTCAAACAGAACGGCTCCGCTTCCTGCGATCGCGATCAGGGCGAAGAGATATTTTCCCCCGTCTTTCCAGAAAAAAATCGCGCCGACCAGAGCCAGAAGCAGCGGAAAACTTATGATACGGTATTTGAACACTTTTTTATTCCCCGTGGATTGGTTGTTTACACATCAAAGAAAGCGGCTTCCACCTCAAGGCAGAGCGCGTGATATATCGCGATATGATACTCCTGGATGACGTAGGTTTCCGCGTGAGGAGCATCGATAACCAGATCGGCATACTGTTCGCATTTTCCATGCCGGTTGCCGGTGAACAGGACAGTTTTCACATTATTCATCTTTGCGGTCATGAAAGCCGCTTCGATGTTGGACGCATTGCCTCCCGTGGAGATACCGATGAGGATGTCTCCTGCTTTGGCAAGAGCGTTGAGCTGCTGTGCGTAAGTCAGATCGCCGTCGACATCGTTGGAAAAAGCGGAGACCAGACCGGGATGGGAATTGAGGGTGACAGCTCGTAATCCCTGCTGAAGTTTTGAAGCGATATAAGCTCCGCGTCCGCCGAAATTTTCCTGATACTTCTGTTTGAGGTCATCGGGCAGAGGGCGCATTCTTTTGAAACCTTTGAGCAGTTCGCCGGCGATATGTTCGCAATCGCAGCAGCTTCCGCCGTTTCCTGCGAGAAAAAGGGTACCGCCGTTGCGGTAAAGTCCGATCATATCAGCGGCGAGCTGATTGAGTTTCGGGAGCAGAAAATCAAGTTCCGGTATCCGGGAAACCAGTTTTTCAAAATGATTTTTTTCCGTACGGTCCATTGTAAAATCCCTTGTTAACAGACATTTCCTTAAGATAGCAGTAAAACGTATTTTTTTCAACATCAAAAGTTCAATTTCTGCTTGAGAAAGCTGACTTCCCGGAGATGTTCAGCAAATTCTCCGTCGGAAAGACCGGTTCCATCCGAACTGCGCGGGGCGATCCAGCGGACTTCCGAGTAATTGAGAGCTTCGGCAAGAGAGAGGTCTCCCCACTGCAGGAATCCGGGTTGAGCCGGAGCTATGGAGTAAATGGCATCATCCATATATTTTGCAAACGGTCCCTGGCGTGTCCCCTTGACGGTGCGGTCATCGAACAGCAGACTTGCGGGAGCATCGATGAGGGTGATGCCGGAGAAACCTTTTTCCAGAGCATTCACCAGCAGGGCTGCCATTCCGCAGTCTTTCACGCCGCAGATGGAGATGTCATCAGCTTTGAATTCCTTTGTCGCCATGCGTTTGAGGGCGATGATATCGAACATCCATTCGCCCATGAGGGAGCGTCCGATCCAGAGCAGCTGTCGGAAGAACTGGTGATGCAGACCGCAGCATGGAGCCTGCTGACTGGTCTCACCGGTTCCGAATACATCCGGCATGATGACTGCGGCTCCGTCGGCGGAGGCGGTTTTTATGGCATTTTCATCAAGTTCAGCCTTGCCGTCCGGATGGATGAGTATTGTGATTTTGCCGGGGACGCTGCCGGGTTTGTACAGGAACGGTATCAGATGATCTCCGGTCATGAGGGCATAGCGTTTGACTCCGTTGACTTCGGCGTATGAATAGAGCCTGTAATTGGCGGGAACCGGAGCAAGACGCATGAGTTTTGCGAGGTTTCTGCGTTCGGTTCCTGCGGAAAACGCGGGAGTATCCAGCATTTCCCTGCGGAGTTCCGCGCCTTTTTTCCGGCAGAGGTCGGGCAGTGAGAGGACTTCCGGCGGACGGCTTTCGGGCGGAGAAAAGAGTTTGAGCGTATCCATGGGGATGAGATCCTCATCGGGTTCAGGCATGGCATTGCCGTTGCCTTCGCCTTTGAGGAAGAATGAGAAGTGACCGACAGCGGCTTCGCGTTGTCTGTCGGTATATCCGTGTACTCTGTCGGCGACACTGTAAGCGATATTCTGCGGTACGCCGAGTTTCCAGTATATGCGTTCGACGGGGTGATAACTTTTGAGCATTTCGGCGACGCTGAAATCGTGATTGCAGTCATAGAGAGCGTTGCCTATGCGCAGCGGCCGCGGAGCGATAAGCGCGAGGATTCCGGATATTTCGGTAAAAGTCAAACCGTCGGGGAGCAGTTCGCACATGCAGTTCATTCCGTAGACGTAAGACTGGAATGAACCGACACTTACGACGGGCATGGCGGCATTTACGCGTTCATCCATAGCGGCGAGCCACATTGTCTGATTGCCTCCGCCGGAGGCACCGGTTGCGCCGATTTTATCTTTGATGACGAAGTCGAGACTTCTGAGCAGATCGATACCGCGCATATTATCCACGACCTGCTGTCCCATGAGGGTTTCTCCGGTATTGAGTACGTGACCTGCGAGGGTATTACCGTGATATTCAAACTGATAACAGTTGTGAGCGCGTTCGAAGGTGCCGATGGCATCGACGGCGAGACAGACGAAACCGTTTCTTACCAGAGCCATGGAGGTTTTCTGGACGTTGACTCCGAACTTGCCTTCGGGGTTGTGTCCGTGCATCTGGAGCACGGCGGGGAAGGGGCCTTTGCCTTCCGGGACATAGAGCAGACCGGTGACATAGAGACCGGGGCGGCTCTGATAGATCAGTTTTTCGATATAGTATCCGTCTTTCTGAACTCTGCCGAAAGTTCGGACATCGAGGGGAAGGGATTTGTCATAATTTACGCCGAAGATCTTCCAGAGTTTTTTGCGCATGGCTTTCTGGTATTTTTTGAGATCGTTTAAATTATCGATGACATCGAGCTGATTGACATGAGCGAGTCGGCTTGCCTCCCACTTGAGAAGTCGGGTGACCTGACAGTTTTCAGACATATCAAGGTGAAAAATTCCTTCACGGGGATAGGGCGGCAGATCGAAATTCCAGACTTTTACTTTATTGATTTTCATGACGACACTCTGATTATAGTTGATGAATACTGTTTTTACAGAATATACAATCGTTTTCTGAAAAACGCAAGTGTTTTTTTGCGCAGAACGTCATCTGAAAGAGGAAAAAAGGTGAAAGCGCGGTCAGTACCCGCGAGTTATCAGACCTGACCGGCTATGCAGCACATGCTGTATACCCGCTGTGGTATGACAGCCGCTTGGGGGCGGCGGTTTGATGTCCGACCTGTCTGACTTGTCCGACCTGTCTGACATCTGCGCCGCCAAGATAAGCCGTGCGGGTAAAAACAAGCGCAGTCAGTACCCGTGGGTAAAATATCGCGGCGCACCGTTTACCCATTACTCTCATAATTCTCATAACTCTCATTATTCTCATTTCATGCGCCGCCCCCGCGAGTTATCAGACCTGACCGGCTATACAAAACTTGCGCTGCGTTACCGGTCAAAGCACCGTACGCTCAAATGTAAAAAAACAGCAACGCTTTGGCTGCTGTTTTTTGACTTCGCTCCCGGTGAGAGGTATCGCTGTCTTACGCCAGCGATGCAGATAGCACTCTGCGCTGCACGCAGAGCTTATGTTCCGCCGCATTAGAGCGGCGACCAGCGTTCCGCCGCTGGAGCACGTCCCCGTAAGCACGGGGCGGCAGATATTTTATTTATTTTTAATAAAACGGGGGCTGCGGATCACCGCAGCCCCCGGGGAAGCGTTACAAACGCCTGGTGTATCAGGCGAGAGTTGCTTTGGTAAGGGAGTATTCCTTCTTCTCATCAGCCTTGAGTCCCTCTGCGGAGACCCGGAGCTGAGTGAAGGTCACTTCAGTACCGATCGCAAGATCCTGCCAGATGACGCCGTCATTGGAGAATTCCACATTAAGACCGGCGAGATCTCCGTCGAAGGAAGCGGTCTGTGCTTCATCGAAGCTGATGAGGTCGGTTTCGTTGCCGTAGAGGACGCCATCTGCAAAATCGGCGATATCATCGAGTTCGTGGAAGATTTCGAGGTTCTTCCAGGATCCATTGATACCTTCGAGAGCGATCTGGCTGGAGATGTGGAGTTCAGCACCCTTGGCGGCTTTGATGGTTTCGATACCGGCGAGTGAGTCAACGAAGAGCTGTCCGTTCTTCTTGATATTCAGGGTATCTTTTCCTTCACCCATATTGATCTTCAGACCTTCGGCGTGGAGATATGCATCTTTACCGATGACCAGTTTGTCATTGCCGGCACCGGTCAGGATGTTGCCGGTGTGGACGTCGGAATCGGCACTGATATTGAATGTATCGTTGCCTGCGCCGAGATCGATTTCAGCGAAGAAGACATCGGCATCTTTACCGACAGTGAGCTTATCGTTGGCGGAACCTGCGGTGATGTTTCCGGCGGTGACATCGGCCTCGTTACCGATCTTGATCTGGTTTTTGCCTTCGCCGAGGTTGATGTTACCGGTGGTGACGTCAGCATCTTTACCGATGGTGAGCTTGGCATTGCCGGTACCGTAGTTGATGTTTCCGGCCTGGAATGTGGCATCGTTGCCGATCTTGATCTGGTTTTTGCCGTCCTTGAGGGTGATATCCTCGGTTTTGGCGACAGCGTTCTTACCGATATCGATCTTGTTGTTACCTTCGCCGAGGACGACGTTATCGGCGGCGAGAACGGAATTCTGACCGATCTTGATCTGGTCGTTGCCTTTGCCGAGTTCGAGATCGCCGTGGACGACGATTTCGGAGTTCTTACCGGCTTTGATGGTCTGTTTTTCATCGATACCGGCAAGGGTTTCGCCCTGGTTGGAAACGAGGACCTGGAGAGAGGCGTTGTTTCCGACCTTGACATTACCGAGGTTGGCGATGTTGTCATGGACATCGAGCGAGGTATTGTTACCGACGGTGACGTGGTTGACGTTGCTGCTGTCATCCTTGTCTCCGGCCTTGTCGAAGCCCTGGACCTCCACCTTGAGCGGAGCATCAGCGGTACCGCCCTGGACCTTGATATCGGACTTGCCGGAATCCATGACCACGTAGGAGTCTTTCAGATCTTCAAGATCTTCAGCGGTGGTCTTGTCGCTGACGGTCACTTTATCGGTGACCTTTTCAGCGGTGGTGATGGATTTTTCGGCAGTGACGGTATTACCGGCTTTGTCGGTTGCGGTGAGGACAAAGTTGAATTCGCCGTAGGTTTCCGGAGTGAAGATGAATTCGTTTCCGGTGACTTCGACGGCTTCTGCGCCGTTCACGGCGACGGTGACTTTGTCAAGACCGCTGAGGGCATCGGCGGCGGACCAGGTGAGAACGATGTTGCCGTTATCGACTTTGACTGCGGCGTCTTCGATGACCGGAGCTGCGGTATCGATGTTTTCAACCACGAAGTCTTTGGCGGTGACGTTGCCGGCAGCATCGGTGACGCGGAACTGGTAGGTTCCGTTTTCGGTGGCGGCGAAGCTGTGGCCTTCGACCCAGTCGGTACCGTTGAAGTATTCCACTTTACCGTCGCTGACAGCAGCGGTGAGAGTCACGTTACCGTTGGTGAGATCGGTGACATCGGCGGCGATCTCCATGGTGGGAGCCCCTCTGTCGATGTTTTCAACCACGAACTCTTTGGTGGTGACGTTGCCGGCAGCATCGGTGACGCGGAACTGGCAGGTTCCGTTTTCGGTGGCGGCGAAGCTGCTGCCTTCGACCCATTCGGTACCGTTGAAGTATTCCACTTTACCATCGCTGACGGTTGCGGTGAGAGTCACGTTACCGTTGGTGGGGGTGACATCGGCTGCGATCTCAATTGTGGGAGCCACTTTGTCGATGTTGATTGCAATACTCTGTTCAGCGGACTTGTTGCCGAGGCTGTCTACTGCGTAGAAGACATAGGTGCCGGATTCAGAGATAACACTGTCGGCAGTGTATTCGGCAAATTCTCCGCCCTCTTTGGCGAACCAGACGGTTGCGCTGTTGGCATCGGTTACGGTGACTTCGGGCTTGACGTCAGTGTTGGACCAGCCTTCAGGAGCTTTTACAATCAGCACCGGAGCCTCGTTGTCGATGTTTTCAAACTTGAGGGATTGGATTGCAGAAGCGTTTCCGGCGGCATCAATGGCGCGGAATTCATAAGTTCCGTTGGCATTGACGACGAATTCATAAACTTCTTCCCAGGTTCCGTTGTTGTTGTACTGGATCTTGACCGCATCGTCACCGAAGTTATCAGCAATACCGCTGAAAGTTACTGCCGCACTCTTTGCGGGAGTTGTGGTATCGGCGGATACCGCAAATTCCGGAGCGGTCACATCCTTGACAACGAGCTGTTTGAGTTCGGAGACCTGCATGCCGTACGCATCGGTGACGGTAACAGTGACGTCCGCCTTGCTGATGGTATTGGCAAGCTCGAAAGTCAAGCTGTCATAAGTTGTGGTTTCACCGGTTGCAAGATCTTTGACTGCGACCGACCAGGTGTAATCAGCTTTACCGCCGTCAGCTTTGGCATCGACGGTGAAGTTGTAACCGTCACCCTGGGTGATGCCGGTCAGAGTCATGTTGAGATCGTTTTCATAAACGTCTTCAGTTTCGGAAACAGTGATGTTTTCCGTTCCAACGGTAATGTCATAGATCTTGTTGTTTTCGGTATTCAGAACGGTACCTGCGGTTTTTTCGTCGTTCCAGAGAACGCTTGAACCGTTGATGACAAGATCAGCACCTTCGTTCAAAGTGATAGTTCCATCGTAAATAACTGCGCCATTGCTGAACTCAATACCTGCGAACTCAAGATTATCACCGACAGTGATAGCAACGTCGGAAACGGTGTTCCAGTAGATAGTCGCATCATCAAGAACATTGATAGTACCGGTTCCGGTGATCTTGGAAGAGCTGCTGATCACGGCATCATCGGCAAGGGTGATCTCACCGGTGAAAGAACCGATCTTGAGCGTGCTTTCGCCGGAAACGGTGAAAGTACCGGTGTTGGAGATTGTTTTTATATTCAAAGTTGAACCGGCAACATTGACTGTACCCGCATTGGCAAAGGTATCGCTATCATACTCTCCCATAGTGAAGGTAGAATCGGTAATCGAAACCAAACCTCTGTTGTTGGTAAACGATCTCTTAACGTAGAAGGTACTTCCGTTAATATCCCAATTCAGTTTACCACTGGTGTCGCGGACAAAGTTGCCGACGGTCACATTTGCCTTATCCTGGACTTTTACCGTGATATTGCCACTTGTACTGGTTGCTTCGATGTAGGCCGCATCGACCGTTGCTCCAGTGATATTGACAGTTCCGTTTGCAGAACGCAGGAGCAAACCGCCATCATTGCCTTTGGCAGTCAGTGTTCCTTGAATATTGAATTCGCCGGTAGAACCGTTGAAATAAACACTGTTTGCAGAGACCGATGCTCCTTTGTTGATGTCAGCATTGCCATAAGTTGCGAATGTTGCTTCGGCAGTAACATTTGCACCCTCTGCAAAAGTGATTTTATCTTCACCTGCGGCATAGCTCATAAAACTTTCAGCCAGGTTGAAATTACCTTTGCCGATGGTGACACTTGCACCAGATGCAACACCAGCCAACTTCAGAGCAGCTCCGGATGTTGAAGTCAAAACAGCACCGTCTGTCAGAGTAATTCCTGTGCCGCTGAATTTGGAGATGTTGATGTCACTCTCACCGGAAACTGTAATTTTGTTGCTGTTGGAGATTTCTGTTGCAATAAAAGTACTGTTGTCAATGGAGATGGTACCGCTGTTGACAAAGGCACCTCCTGTGAATCCATAATCAGCATTTGCAACTCCGAGATCGCCGGTCAAATCCAGAGTACTTCCGGATGTGACACTGATTTTGCCCATGTTGCCGATGGTATAGAATTCCTGATATCCTGCAGCAAAGGGAGTCTTGAAGATGGAACCATCTTCTGCATCTGCATAACTGATGAATTTCATCTGACTGCCATTTTCAATGGTGATGACACCATTGAGTCCGTTATTGAAGAACCAGGCATTGCTTATGAGCTGACCGCCATTGGTGATGGTCAAGGTTCCGGCAGGTGCTTCTATCCAGTTGGTTCCGTCCTGAGTGGCTTTATGACCACCGGAAACACTGAAGCCTTCCAACGCAATGTTGACAATGCCTTCACCGTCGACACCGTCAATGATCATTGTTCCGGCAGTGTTGTTGTCGTTTCCGGCAATTTTAGCATAGACACCGCTATTGCTGATGTTGACAGTACCTTTGACAGTAAAAGGATTCACAGTATTCTGCATAGCCTGCAGATTGACAACACCACCTTTGTTTACAAGGATGGTGGATTTCAGATACTGTCCGGTAATATCAACTACAGCACCGGAGTTGATAATATAAGTGTCATCAGGCTGCAGAACATTTGAAGCATTAGTGAATGAAAAATGTCCGCCGGTGACAGTTACAGAGTTGGCAGTTGCAGTATTCGGATCCTTGTCAAGATACGCAAACTCAACAACTTCATCATCCTCTGTTTCTGCAAAAATCTCAACATTGCCATCGAAACTCAAATAGCTGTCTGCGCCATAATTGCCTGCGGCGAAAACAACTTTTTGAGTGCTGCCATCCTTTACCATGGCTCGAAGATCATCGTTGACATCAGCAAACGCATTGACACCGAGATATTTGCCGTCGCCGAGGTACTTGCCGGTTTCTCCGGTGTACGAGGCATCGACGTAAATGGTGCTCATGTCGGCATTGGTCAGGACCACGTCGCCGTCGGCACCGTAGATTGCGGTAACATCGTCGGCTTTGTTGATGAATGTGACTTTGTCTTTAAGACTTTCAGTTCCATCGAGATCGATGACTTTCTTGTAACCGCTGAAATCAGCAGCATCAATAGTGATCGTACCGGTTCCGGTGTAGGAATTGGCTTTGAGCTGACTGGTGCCGTCAATGGTGATCGTACCGGCATTGGTGATATCACCGTACACGGTATCATTGCCATAGGTTGCATTCAACAGATTAAATGTACTGCCGGTAAGGTTGACAGTGGCATTTTCGCTGATATTCATACAGCCATGCAGAGTAACTTCTGAAGCACCGGTAATATTGAATATACCATTATTGCAAACGCTGATAGAAGTACCTTTACCGTCGTAGTACATGACATTCATTTTTGTTCCGGAGAGAGTAAGTTCTCCGGCGGCATCTCCGGTCATCGGATTATCATTTGATACATGGAGACTCAGGAGTCGGGCGTTGGTATCAACAAAATCCGCTTTGCCGTTCACCAGAAGACGGTTGGTGTAGAACGCATAGTCATAGGAATTACTGTCAGCTTCAGGACTGTAAGTGGTATTCTTGCTGTCCACATAAAGTTCACCATCTGCCGCGACATGGAGATAGTCAAACACCGCAATAGCATTTTCGGTTACTTTCAACTTATAGCGGGCAGTGTTGGTTTCAGCGAAATCGCTGTATTCATTCGTCTCACGCCATCTGGTACCGATCCAGCCGCCGAAACTGCCGTCGTTGTCTGTTCCGTTCACGTCCACAAAGGCAGAACCTCCAACTGTAACACTGGAACCGTTGGTTTTATCCATGTAACTGCTTTCAGACTTATCACCGACATGGAGAGCCTGAACTGTCAGTTTGGAGTCGGTAATGGTATTGTTTCCGGAAACTGCTTTGAAAACGCCGGTTCCGGTTATATTGGTGTTTGCATCCAGTTCAGCACCGGTCAGGTAAGCTACGCCTGTACCGGTGAAATTTGCAGCCTGTACGACATCATCAACAGTACCGCCGTTGATCGTGCTTGCGCCGGAAACAGTGAAAGTATCGTTGTTGGTGACGGCAGCTGCTTCAAGTGAACTGTTATTGAGTTCAATAGCATTGTTTACATTTACAGTGATAGATGCAACGATCAAACGGCTGTTGTCGTTCAAAACGAAAGAACCGGAATCTGTTGATTTTAATGTCAAATAACCAGAGGCATCACCTCCGTTGATTTTTAAGACAGAACCAGTCATATTAACAAAGAGTTTTTTACCTTCGTTAGTCCACCAACTGCCTGCATCCACATAGGCTTTGTTAAATTCAAAATAGGCAGTTCCGGAACCATGAGTTCCAAAATATCCGGCGTCTACCTGCATTGAAGAGGTTTTCAATGTTTCATCATCGGTTCCTGTAAGAGAACCATTGACGACAAATTTTCCTCTGACAAATTGAACTTTACCATCACTGGGCTTACCAACAGCATGAGCCGTCTCATGAACTGTAATAACTGAACCATCAGCCCAGGAATCTATCTGCGAGAAATTTATATCTCCATAGATATCGGCATGACCGGTTGAATTGTATCCGCCAATAATTTGTCCCATCTGATCAAAGATGAGATTTTCTTCATAACGAATGGTGTTATTATTTTCGGCAATAATATTAATTTGAAAGTCGCGACTGGTTATTTTATATTTTTGTCCGGCAGCAGAACCGATGCTCAAATTTTGACTGATAAAAAAATCACCATCGCTTTCAACAGAGGCGTCAATGTCGCTCAAAAGTTCAATTTTGCTGATGTTCGTGTTTTTCTTCGCATAATCAAGGGCACCAGTTAAAATGTCGAAGATATTGACACCCTTTGTATAAGCTTTACCGTCGATGATTACTGTGTCACCGTCTTCTCCGGCAAGACCGGCACAGACAAATATCGTGTTGCCGCTGTAGGCTTCAAAAGTCTGGGCAACACCGTCAATGGTGTTGCCGGAAACCACTGAACCGGAAGTAATAATATATGCCTTGCCGCCGGTAGCACCGGTGTTGATAAAAGTATTATCGGTAAGAACCGCACCGTTACCGGCTTTGAGGCGGACGGGAGCAAACACGGTATCCTGCACAGTATTTCCGGAAATCACAACACCTTCGCCGACTTCGGTAAGGTAAATACCGGCCCAACCGGTCGCATTGGCCGGAGGGACAAGGTCCGGGACTGTATCTCTGCCGGTAATGGTGTTGTTCGTAATTGTCGCATTTGAAACCTTGGCTCCTTCTGTATAAATGCCGCAGTCAGCAGTAATAGTGTTGCCGCTGATGACGGCACCATCGACATTAACACCCCAGCCGAACTGGACACCTTCAGTACCAACATGATCGCCGGTTGCAACACTGGTGAGCGTACAGTTTGTAACAGAAATGCCGGTTGCAGTCACAACGGCATTTGCGTTGATTCCTATGGGAGTATAGTATCCATTGGGAGCTAGCCCATTTGCCAAGGCAACACATTCGATATTAAGTCCGTCAAAAGAAATATCTTTAATGTTGGAAGCACCGCTGTTGACCCAGAACTGACCGGTGATATTGACTTTTGCACCGTCAGCAGCTTTGAAACTGATGCCGCCAACGTACTCTTTTTCATCAACGATATACTTTTTCGTGCCGTAACTGATATTTTCAGTATAGTCGCCTTCTGCAATCTCAATGGTGATATTTTCGATACTTTTTATTGCTTCATTGACGGCTGCACTGATTGACGCAAATGTATTTGCATCGGTATATTTTGCTGAATCATTTTCCATCGCTGCTGTTTTTGCGTCTTCGCTTGAAAACACATACAAAGTTGTAGCCATAACTTTACCTCTTTTGTTTGTTGTTTTATATGTTAATTGTTAAATAGTTTTCTTCTCTCCGGCAGACCGGGGTCTGCGTTTTTTATGGGAATTATGGGAATTATGAGATTTATGAGATTTATGGGAATTATGGGACTGGCTTTTCCGGAGATTTCAGTAAGCTGTACTCATTACTCTCATTACTCTCATTACTCTCATTGATTTTTATTTCTTTCCGCCATCCTCCTTGCAAACATTTGTTCTTTCACTCCACCTTCTTTCAAAAACTTTTTTTCCAGTGCCGCAATTTGACGTTGGAGCAGGGTCTTGGTCTGGCATATCAATGTTATGATGATGTTTGCCACTACTTCATCTGACCTTGTTTCAATAAAATTGCGGTAGAGATCATAGGACGCATTTTCGCGGCGGCAGAGATCACGCACAAATAATGCTTCGCGTGAATCTTTTGACCATATCCGCAATTTGCGGGTCTTGAGATAATCAAGATAATCTTCATGCAGCTCTGCCAAACTCGCCAAGGCAACGTTTGTAAGAAACAATTCACTGTGTTTGCTCCCCGCTGATGCCATTGCTCCTTCTGCTATATTCTGCTTTCCGCTGCGTGCAGCCTGTATCATCTGGTCACAGGTCCGGTCTCCGGCAGAAAGAAAACGTTCCACAAAGGTGAATGTGGCAAGAAATACCATTTCCGCCCGGCGGAAAGAATACAGCTCCGTATAGGGTTTTGAGGCAAAAATCATGTCAGTCATATCTTTGCCCTCCCCAAAAGCAAAAAACGGCAGAACAGCTCTTTTGTATAAGCACAAAAAAGCCGTTTTGCCGTTTCTGCGGAGTTTACGGTAAGGAATGTATCAGCGAAGCTGCTGCACAGCAGCTTTACCTGCAGCAATGCAGGTAATGTCTCTTTAATGGCAGGTGTGCAGAAAATGTTTCTCATAGCCTCAACCCTCCGGCGCAGCTCAAAAGAACCACTTTCTTCACCATACAAGCGCGCGGAACTCTGCGAAAAGTATTTTTTACGCGCTTTATCGCTGAAATTGCTGGTTTTACAAGTCCGGAAACAACTGCTGAAAAATACATAACTGCACTTGCTGCAACGCGATACAAAGAAACTGCCGTGGCCTTTACCGTAATGATCCTGCCGCATTCCACCGGAAAACCGCAAAATGCGATCCGGGGACCGGAAATCTCATTTTTTACCTTTAAAGACACAGCAAAGCTCCCGGCCCTCTCTGTCTCTTTGAGGGACGGGATCACGTTTTCACTTATTCCGGCGATCGTTCCGGAAACGGTGAAAAACTCTTTGTATCCAACGTTTTTCATGCAATCATTCAGCCTTTTCGCAGACTTGACTGTTACGAATATATCACACTTTAACGCTTTTGTCAAGCGTTTTTGCGGATTTTTTTGCCGCAGTGGTCATCAAACCAGACCGGTCATGTAGAGCATGCTGTATACCCGCTTGGGTGTGATTGCCGCTTGGGGGCGGCAAGTCGGAGGCCAAGCGGTCTTAGGAAGACAAGGCACTTCCACAACTCCTTGGCTCACAGAACGACATGGCTACGA
>JAZSGR010000109.1:0-7233 GCA_045532825.1 Victivallaceae bacterium
GCAAGGTCGAGTTTTGCGCCGAGTACGGTGCGGGAGTGTACCTTTGTACACGACCAAACCGGCACAGGCGCAAGGCTCGAGATTGCCCGCGATGCGCCACCGCAGTTTGAACAACTTTCACAAAAAATGGGACAATAACCAAATATAACCTGTATCGTTTTTTTGTCAACACTGTTTCTGCATAAAGCTGATAAAAATTGCATCTTGAGTTTGCTTTTTTGCTCCGGGAGTATTAAATTACGTCAAGATAAGGTCGATTAACGGAAAAGCTATGGAACTTACTTCACTCAAATACTTTGTCACGGTTGCACACGAACTTCATTTCAGACGTGCGGCAGTGATTTTGAACATGACCCAGGGGCCGCTGAGTGCGGCGATAAAAAAACTTGAAGATGAACTCGGAACCGCCCTGTTTGAACGCAGCAGCCGTTCGGTAAAACTTACTGAAGCCGGCAGATTTTTTCTGCCTGAAGCAGAAGCGGTCCTTGAACGCAGTGCTCTTGCACTGGAACGGCTGGAACAGATGCTCAACGGTTCAGGCGGCCGTCTTGCCGTCGGATACAATGAACCTGCGCTTAATACTTTTCTGCCGGAACTGCTTTCCGGATGCCGCAGGTCTTTTCCCGGTATCCGTCTGGAACTGCGTGAAATGGAGGCTCTGGAACAGCTTCATGCACTGCGTGAGGGGCAGCTTGATATAGGTTTCATGCGTCCTTACGGATTTGATCTTGCCGGTCTTTGTGTGAAACCGGTGTTCAGTGAGGATTACAAACTGGTACTGCCGCAGGATCATGAACTGGTTTCCCGTGATGAGATAACGTTGTCCGATCTTTCCGGCAGGGAGCTGATTCTGTTTTCCCGGGAGGTCAATCCGGGGCTGTTCGATCTGCTGTGCGGCAGGTTGAGTACTGCAGATCTGCCTCCTCCGCGTTTCCGGCAGGATGCCCGCAACAAGAGTTCTGTTCTTGCCATGGTGAAAGCAGGTTTCGGAGCCGCCATCCTTCCGGAGTCATGTCTGCAGGGGAATACCGCCGGTATCGAGGTGCGGAAACTTGCCGCCGATCTGCCG
The DNA here is from genome assembly GCA_045532825.1 of Victivallaceae bacterium. GTDB lineage: Bacteria > Verrucomicrobiota > Lentisphaeria > Victivallales > Victivallaceae > UBA1784. Next base: position 1,070 of record JAZSGR010000109.1, read on the forward strand.
CATGTGGAGATCATGGCGGTCTGGAAAGAGGGAAACACTTCTCCGCTTCAGGAAAAAATGCTGGAATGGGCGAGAACAGCCTCCGGAAACTGCAGAAGTTTCTGAAGTTGATGCTGTGCCGGTGTTGAAAGGTCTGGCGGCAGAGGATATATTATATTATACGTTCGATATTATCTGTTTTTTACATAAGGAAAAAAAACTATGATCCTTGACGGTTTCTGGGATTTTGCCTGGAGCAGTGACCGCGATGCGGTTCCGGTATATGATGATTTTGTAAGTATCCCGGATTGTTTTGACAATATGCAGCAGCGTTTCAACCGGCGCGGATACGCCTTTTACCGCCGCCGGGTCTCCGCAGAGGGCAGACAGCGTCTGACCATAGGTTCTTTCGGACTGCACGCAGAGGTGTTCTGGGACGGGGAGAAGATCGCAGAAAGTTATCTTGCCTGGTCTCCGCTGGAAGTGGAATTTTCCACCGGTGCCGGAGAACATGAACTGGTGATAAAAGTCGATAACATCCTCGAAGGACATCCGCTGTTCCGCGAATTTTATGATTTTTACGGTTTCGGCGGTATCTACGACCATGTGACTCTTGAACCGGTCGGTGATATGGAGATCAGAAAACTTACCGTCACTCCGGTGGATCATCTTACCGGTGAGGTGAAGATCAAAGTTGAGACCGATGCCCCGGAGCTTGAGATAAGTTTCGACGGCAGATTTTTCCGCCGCATGGAAAACACCGCGGAATTCAATGTTAATGTTCCTGATTTCAAACTCTGGAGTCCGGAAAGTCCCGCTCTGCACACAATCAGCATAAACGGCAGAGAGGTCGAATTCGGTATACGTACGATTGACTGGAGCGGAGACCGTCTGCTGCTCAACGGTAAAGAAATCAAACTTTTCGGCGTCAACCGTCATGAAAGTCATCCTGAATTCGGTCCTGCCACTCCGGAGCAGCTGATAGTTTCCGATCTGCGTATGTTCAAAGCTGCCGGAGGCAACTTCATCCGCGGCAGTCACTATCCGCAGAGGGAGTTTTTCTTCCGGATGTGCGACCGGCTGGGCATCATGGTATGGGAGGAACCGCTGTCGTGGGGCAATAATACCGATGATCTCACTGATCCGGTTTTTGCCGATACTCTTGAAGAGCAGCTGCGTCTTACCATCCGCCGTTCGATAAATCACCCGTCGCTTATCATCCACGGATTTCTCAACGAGTGCGCCAGTGATGAGAAGGCGGCTTATGAGCTTATCAGCCGTTACGTTGCAGTCTGTCATGAAGAAGATCCGTCACGTCCGGCGACATTTGCCTCCAACCGTCCGGAAAAGGACATCTGTCTTGATCTGGTGGATATCGTTGCGATGAATGTTTATCCGGCATGGTATACCCAGGAAAAGGTGGATGAGATACCGCAGTTCCTTAAAGCACTGACTGCGATAGCTCCCGGAAAACCCAAGGTGATAAGTGAGATCGGCGCAGCGGCGATCTGCGGCGATCACAGCGGTTCTCCGTGGTCCGAGGAGTATCAGGCGGAGTATATCCGTCAGGTGGTGACATCGGTGAAGAACGATCCGGCGTGGTCCGGAGTGATGATCTGGCTTTTCTGCAACTGCAACACTTATACCGGCGGCAAATGTTTCCCGGCGCGTCCGCGCGGCTTCAACAACAAGGGACTGCTTGACGAGTACCGCCGTCCGAAAATGGCATGGCGCATCCTGCCGGAACTTTTCAGCTGAGTTCTTCCCTGCCGCCGCGGAATGAGCGGGGGGATTGACCGTATTTGCGTTTGAACTGCGCGGAAAATTCATATGCGGATGAGTAGCCGAGGATGTCTGCGATCCTGGCGACCGGATAGTTTTTTTCGCGCAGCAGTACCGCTGCGGCATCCAGCCGCCGGCGGACACGGTATTGTACCGGAGACAACCCCACCTCTTTTTTGAACTGTTTCCGGAAATTTTCATAACCGCATCCGTGTTCACGGCAGAAGTTTTTCAAATCGACCGGATCGGCAAAGGAGGTTCCCAGCAGACGGCATGCCTTTTCTATCAGGCGTGACATCTGCGGCAGGTTTTCATCTTTTTTACTGCGGTCACGGGCAAGGTGAAAGAGTTCTATCAATTTGCCTGCAAGCAGCGGCAGAGCGTTTTCCGGAGCATTTTCCAGGTCGTGCATGAATTCCCATATCTGTTTTACCAGCGGCTGGAACACTGCGCATCTGCCGACCGGACTTGCGGTTTTCAATATCTGCATATCCTGCAGTGCCTCTGCAAACTTTTCCCCGGTCTCCAGGTAACACTCCGCCCAGTGTGAACCGGGATCTATGAAGAGCGAGTGCGGGACCCACGGAAGACGCTGAAAATACATTCCGGCAGTCAGCGGATACTCTGTTCCGCCGCTGTCGATATATACTCCTCTGCCGCGCAGGACTATCACCATAACATAGCGGTTGAGACGCAGGTCGGCAGAGTCGCAGCGGATATTATCCTTGTGCATGAAGCCGGCACCGAGCAGTTCTCCGGTGCGGCGCAGATCTCCGCTCATACTGCGGTAGACCAGTTTCTGCCGGAACTGCAGATCGTAGTCAGGAATATTTTTTTCAGTACCAGATAACATATTTTAAATACCTGTTTCAGTATTTGAAAATGCACAAAATGTGCTATAGTATAACTATACCATCAAACAATATAAAAATCCAGTAAAATATGATCGGAGATCGTAAAAATGCTTAAAGATTGGGAAAATTTCCGTGTTACGAATTACCTCCGTCTGCCTGCACGCAGTCAGCTTACTGCTTTTTCAGACAGGGAGTCTGCCGCCGCAGGAGATAAGAACAATTCCGCTTTTTATCAGACTTTGAACGGGATGTGGAAGTTCCGTCTTTATCCGGATCCGGAAAGTGTTCCATCTTCATTTGCTGATTGTACTGTTTCAGCGGAAGACTGGGCGGAGATCCCGGTTCCGGCGCACTGGCAGATGGAGGGATACGGCTATCCGCATTACACCAATATCGTGTATCCGTTCGTGATGGCTCCGCCGTTCGTGCCGAAAGACAACGATACCGGATGCTATATACGCAGTTTCGATTTGCCGGAAAACTGGATCGGTAAAGACCGGGTGATACTCTCTTTTCAGGGGGTGGACTCCTTTTTCTACGTCTGGATCAACGGTGAGAAGGCAGGAATGAGCAAAGGCAGCCGTCTTACTGCCGAATTTGATATTACGGAATTCGTCCGTGCCGGAAGCAATACTATTGCGGTCGAAGTTCTCCGCTGGAACGACGGCAGCTATCTTGAGGATCAGGATATGTGGTGGCTGAGCGGTATTTTCCGTGAGGTATCGGTGTCGCTGCAGCCTGCGGTAGGCCTTAATGATCTCTTTATCCACGCAGGACTTGATGACAGTTATTCAAACGGTGAATTCAAACTGGAACTTGAATTGAAAAACAGTTCCGCTGAAAAGGCGGTGCTTCCGGTGGAAGCGGAACTTGCCGGTGCTGACGGAAAAACTGTCTGCAAATTCAGTGAAGCAGCTGAACTTGCTCCCGGAGCAGACGGTAAACTTACCTTCACTGCCGTAGTTCCCGAAGTTGAAAAATGGTCCGCAGAGACTCCTAATCTCTACACCCTGTTCATCAAAGCCGGAGACATCTGGTACTGCCGCAGGACCGGTTTCCGCCGTCTTGAGCGCAAAAACGATCAGTTTCTGGTCAACGGTGTGCGTATCATGTTCCGCGGAGTCAACCGTCACGAGTTCCACACCGATCTGGGCAGAGCGATTACTTATGATGCCATTCTTCAGGATATTCTGTTGATGAAACAGCATAATATCAATGCGATCCGAACCAGTCATTATTCCAACAATCAGATGTTTTTCGACATCTGCGATGAGTATGGTATGTATGTGATGAGTGAAGCGGATTTTGAAACTCATTCATTCTCTTATGAAAAGGGCAGAAATCCCAGTATGTGGAGTGAATGGGAGATACCGGTCGCCGAGCGTGCCGAACGCATGGTGCGCGCGCTTAAAAATCATCCTTCGATCATCTGCTGGTCGATGGGTAATGAAGCAGGTTTCGGTTGCAATATCATCAAAATGGCAGAGATCTGCCGCCGTATCGATCCGGAGCGTCCGCTGCATTATGAACGTTGTGAGACTCAGGAGGATTTTTCATTTTTTGACTTTTTCAGCCGTATGTATCCGTCTCCGGATGAGTGGCGGGATCTTGTTTCGGAATATGCCGGCAAACTTCCGGCGATCCTGTGCGAATACGGACACGCCATGGGCAACGGCCCCGGCAGTCTCGCTGATTACTGGGAGATGTTCCGCAATACCTCCAACACCCAGGGCGGATTTATCTGGGAGTGGTGCGATCACGGTATCCGTACTGTAAATGCCGACGGGGTGGAGTACTTCGCTTACGGCGGCGACTTCGGTGATACTCCGCATGACGGCAACTTTGTCGCTGACGGTCTGGTGTTCCCGGATAAGAGTCCTTCTCCGGGATTGATCGAACTCAAAAAAGTCATTGCACCGGTCCGCTGTGCCGCCAGAGATCTTGAGAACGGCGTGATAACGCTTTTCAATGATTATGACTTCCTCTCTCTGGATCACCTCAATATCCTCTGGAGCGTAACTGAAAACGGCAGGATCATCCAGTCCGGTTCGCTGATTCCCTGCGGTATTCCGGCGCACGGCAGTGCGGATATCGTGATCCCCTGGCGCATGCCTGCGGTTCCGGTCCCGGGTGCGGAATATCATGCTGAACTGCATTTCCTGCAGAATGAGCCGGTCAACTGGCTGCCTTACGGGCATGAGATAACTTTTGTCCAGTTTGCGCTGCCGGTCAAAGCACCTGAAGCGATCCGCAGAGCGTGCGGGATCCCGGCGGTTTCGGAGCAGGGTAACAACCTTGTCATTTCAGCCGGAAGTGCTGAATTTATCTACGACCGTCTGCGCGGAGTGCTTTCAGGCTGGAAGCAGAACGGAGTGGAACTCCTGAAACCGGGACAGGGTCCGAAACTCAACTTCTGGCGTCCACCCACCGACAACGATCATGAGTGGAAAATGGCAAAAGATTGGCGCACCTGCGGCTGGGATAAGCTCGGTGAACAGCCGCTTGAAACGGTGATCGGAAAGACCGCAGAAGGCATAGAGGTGATTTCAACATCCCGTATCCAGCCGCTGATTATCTTTGTCCGTTACGGTTTTGACTGCAGATACCGCTGGCTGTTCCGCGGAGACGGTTCGGTGTCGGTGGAGATCACCGGCAAATTCACCAATCCTGACGGACACACTCCGATCGCTCAGCTGCCGCGTATCGGTGTGGAGTTCATGATACCGGAAGAATTTTCCAACGCCGCATGGTTCGGTCTCGGACCGGGGGAGGCTTATTCCGACTCGAAAGAGGCGCAGAAGGTCGGATTTTTCAAAAATACCGTGGATGGACTTTTTACCAATTACGTCCGGCCGCAGGAAAACGGCAACCGTCACCGGGTGCGGCGCATGGCTCTGTACAACACCAAAATGGCGGGATTTATCGCTTCCGGTGATCCGCTCTTTGATTTCGGAGTTTCGCGTTACAAAATGACGGATATCACCGCCGCACGTCATCCTTATGCGTTGAAAAAGGCAGATGGTCTTTACTGTCACATCGACCATAAACAGTGCGGACTCGGGTCCGGTTCCTGCGGACCGGATACTCTTGAACAGTACCGGATACCGTGTGAAGATTTCAAATTCAGTTTCAACATGCGCGGCTTTGCTCCCGGCATGCTGACTGATAAAACTTTCTTTACGCTGCTGCCGTGATGTGAAAAATCTGATTTCTGCAGTTTTGACCGCCGTAAAATCTCCGGATTTTACGGCGGTTTTCTGTGTGAGAGGTGATTTCAAAACTCCTCAAAAATCTGAAAGTTTTTCTTTGATTTGTAAAAGGAGCATTTTGAGGCTGTTACCGCAGAGGGTAGCAGCCTCAAATTACCTTTCACTCCTTTTTGCAGCTGCATCTTTGATTTTTTTTTGAATGAGTTTTGAAATTACCTTATTATTTCAGTTTTTTACACCTTCCGGAAGGAAAAAACAAGGTATTTATTGAATTTTTCTTGAAAAAATCCCATAGTTGTGGTATGTTTAGTAGTGAGTTTATTTTTTTAATTAATCATAT
>JAZSGR010000114.1:0-2226 GCA_045532825.1 Victivallaceae bacterium
CGTATGCTTGCCGGTTCCTTGCGTTTGTTGATAAAACAGTATGGAATGAGCGGTAATGCATTTGATTTATGTTCTGAAAGTACTATTTTGTTTAATACATGGGATTTGCTTTTTAAGGTAAAATAACCGTCAATGTCCAGCCAGGAGGTATGAAATGGAAGAAAAAATGTTCTGTTTTCAATGTCAGGAAGCTTGCCGGAATACCGGATGCACCTTTGCCGGAATGTGCGGCAAAAAAGCCGAAACCGCCAATTTGATGGATGAAATCATCCGTCAGCTCAAATTGATCGCACTGACCAGGAATGTTGACCGGGAGCTTGGACGTTTTATTGTAAAGTCCCTTTTTATGACTATTACCAATGCAAATTTTGATGATGCCGCACTTCAAAGACAACTGGATGAGGCAATAAAACTTACCGGAGAAAATCCGGCGCAGCTCTCTGCCGGTGTACTTACTTGCGAAAATGAGGATATCCGCTCCCTGCGGGAATTGCTTACATACGGTTTGAAAGGTATTGCAGCTTATGCTGAACATGCCGCCGTTTTGGGCAAAGAAGATGACAGCATTTACACCTTTTTCTTCAAAGCATTGCAGACCGCGGCAACGGAAACGGATTCTGACAAACTTCTTGCAGTTATTCTGGAAGCGGGCGAAATCTCGGTCAAAACAATGGCATTGTTGGATAGCGCCAATACAGAAACATTTGGAAATCCACAAGTAACAACGGTCAAAACCGGAGTCGGCAACCGTCCCGGAATTTTGATTTCCGGACACGATCTGCTTGACCTCAAGGAACTTCTGGAACAAAGCAAGAATGCCGATATCGATATTTATACCCACTGTGAAATGCTTCCCGCGCACTATTATCCGGAGCTGAAAAAATATCCGCATCTTTACGGCAATTACGGAAACGCATGGCACGTGCAGAATAAGGAATTTGCATCATTTAACGGTCCGATTTTGATGACAACCAACTGTATCACCCCGGTACAGGATGCTTATAAAGACCGGATTTTCACGACTGGGTCTGCAGGTTATCCGGGCGTACCGCATATTGCTGACCGCAAGAATGGCAAGCAGAAAGATTTTTCAGAAATCATCGAACTTGCCAAAAAAAGCAAAGCTCCGGAAGCATTGGAAAACGGTACGATCACCGGCGGTTTTGCTCATGCACAGGTCTTTGCCCTTGCCGATAAGGTTGTGGAAGCCGTCAAGTCCGGAGCAATCAAACGCTTTGTTGTAATGGCAGGTTGTGACGGCAGACAGAAAGAGCGGCAATATTATTCCGATGTGGCAGAAAATCTGCCTGAAGATGCCGTCATTCTGACTGCCGGATGTGCCAAGTTCCGTTACAATAAACTTGTGACCGATGATATCTGCGGTATTCCCAGAGTTCTGGATGCCGGACAGTGTAATGACTGTTATTCTCTGGCGGTCATAGCTTTGAAGCTCAAGGAAGTTTTCGGAGTCAAAGATATCAACGAGCTGCCCATATCTTTTGATATTTCGTGGTATGAACAGAAAGCTGTTGCGGTATTGCTTGCGTTATTGCATCTTGGATTTAAAAATCTTCGATTGGGACCAACGCTTCCGGCGTTTCTCTCTCCCAATGTTGCAAAGATCCTGGTCGAAACTTTTGATATCAAAGGGATCACCGATCCGCAAACGGATATCAATGCAATGATGTCCGGCAAATAATTTTCCCAAGAGATTGGCGGCTGGAATTATCCTGCCGCCTTTTTTGTTTCATGGGTTGTATCTGACTGCAAAAATGGTATATTATAAGTGTGAGGTGTTTTATGAATGAAAAAATTACTATCCGCCGCTTTGCAGAAACTGATGCTGAAACGGTGCAGAATATTATTCATCGGGGCTTGCGGGAAATCAATGGCAAAGATTATCCGGCAGAACTGATTGAAAAATATTGTGCTTATTTTACCCTTGAAAAAATCAAAAGTCAGGCAATTTCTGCACATATGTATGTTGCGGTATCTGGGGATGAAATTGTCGGTACGGGTTCAATAGCACCTTATTGGGGGAGTGAAAAAGAAAGTATTCTGCTGACGATTTATATTCTGCCGGACATGATTGGACATGGTGTCGGTTCTGCCATCATCAACGCTTTGGAACAGGATGAATACTTTTTACGAGCAAACCGAATAGAAATACCCTCATCAATTACAGCGGTAAAGTTTTATCAGAAAATGGGCTATGGGTTCAAAAAC
>JAZSGR010000143.1:0-28410 GCA_045532825.1 Victivallaceae bacterium
TAAAGTGAAATTTTTGTCGATAGCATTGACAGGATGCTTTCTTGCCGGATGTACCTGTTATAACACTCATGTCCCTGGGCGACATATTGATCACGGGGAAAATCCCGGCGGAATAGACAGATTTTTCTGCAACCTTGATTATATACTTTTCCCGCCGCAACAGGGATATGTTGTAGCACCCGCGCCAGTCGTTGTGGCTCCACACCCGGTTGTTGTAGCACCACCTCCGCCACGCCATCACAGCAGACCAGCTCCGTCCTATAGAGGCAGTTCATCTCACAGACCAGCTCCGTCCTATAGAGGCAGTTCATCTCACAAACCTGTTCCTGCGGTAAATAATCATGCCCGTGGAGGTCGCGGTAACAAACAATCTGCATACAGACCATCTACGTCAAACGCCAGCAGACCTTCGGCATATCGTCCGTCGTCTTCAAGCACAAGCAGACCGGCTGGCGGTAAGACTGTCACCAGACCGGCAAGCAGCACCAGCAAACCGGCAGTATCTCGCCCGTCGTCTTCAAGCACAAGCAGACCGGCTGGCGGTAAGACTGTCACCAGACCGGCAAGCAGCACCAGCAAACCGGCAGTATCTCGGCCGTCGTCTTCAAGCACCAACAGACCTTCGGCATATCGTCCGTCGTCTTCAAGCACCAGCAGACCTTCGGCATACAAACCGTCAGCATCTGATATCTATGGCAAACCGTCAAGCGGAATCAGTTCTCCATCAGCGGTCCGCCCGTCATCGACAAGCAGCAAACCGGCAGCTTCATCAATAAACAGACCGTCCAGTTCCAACAGCCGCCCGAATCCATCGGCTGTATACACGGTATCGCCCAGCCAATCAAGCGGGTCCTCTGCTTCCAGCAGACCGTCCAGTTCCAACAGCCGCCCGAATCCGTCGGCTGTATACACGGTGTCGCCCAGCAAATCAAGCGGGTCCTCTGCTTCCAGCAGACCGTCCAGTTCCAACAGCCGCCCGAATCCGTCGGCTGTATACACGGTGTCGCCCAGCCAATCAAGCGGGTCCTCAACTTCCAGCAGACTGTCTAACTCCACAGTCAGCAGACCGACAACAACTTCTTCAAGCAGTCTTGGAACCAGACCGTCCACGAGTCGGCCAATACCGGCAACAACTTCTTCAAGCACAACTTCAAGCGGCGGCAGAGGTTCAACCCCGACCGGCAAAAGTCAGTATATGGAAGATTGAGCCCCAGTAAGAAAAAAGAAAACATCCCGTCCTTTTCTCTCTTGATATTCGGACGGATATTTCTTCAGGTATCACATCGGTAACATATCAGGGGAATCAACAAGGGAAATATGTCAAAAAAACTTATTCTTACATTCTTTGCCGGGATACTTCTGGGCAGCGGAATAACTTGGATCGTGAAATCCGGAAACTGTACAGCCTCGAAACATCCCGATAATACAAATGTCGCCGATGAATTGAGGATAGCCCCTTTATTTGCTGAAGATATGGAAAAACTTCAAATGTACAGAAGTTTTTGCGATTCATTGTTATCCAGCGGAAAATTTGTATGGCATACCTGTGATATGGCAATTCTGGCATCGACGTGTGCATTTTTCGGCGAAGTGGAACTTTATCTGCTTGCCAACGCTCATCTGAAAACTCTGCCGGATAATCAAAAAAGCAGATTTTATCAAACATTATAACCGATGGCTGGATGAATATAAACAAAAAATCCAACAGCCTTTCTATGATAAAGACGGTATAACTAAACTTGAAGGAACCATGACAATTCCGATGTATCCCGGCCGCAAAGACAGTCTGCTGCAGGAGTTTCTGAAAACACTGCCGGGGCGAATAAAAGTACAAAAGGGTCTGCTCTACACAAAAGAAGATTTTGAATAAATGTTTCGTCAGGTCCGGTACCTTGCCCCCTGCAATACTTCAGGAGATGTTTTTCGGTTTTCTCCCAATATCAGGAACAAGGCCTTCAACAACATTTGAGTTTTTTGGGGATCTGTGATACATTATTCAGTAGTACAACAGTTTGATACTCAGATTATTCTGGGTAAAAATAAAAAACACAGGAGAGAAAAATGTTTAACAAAAAAATTGGCTTCATTGCCGCCATCTTCGCCGCCATTCTTCTGCCGTTGAGTGTGCATTGCGCAGAAAAAAACAACCAAGCTCCGGAAGCAGTTGTCAAAGCTTATTATGCTGCAATGGCAAAATGTGATTTTGCTACGGCAAAAAAGTGCCTTGCTGCAAAAGAATTACAGCAAATGATCTCTTTTTTAGAAGAAACAGTTAAGAAAAATCCTTCATCAAAGTCAGATGTAAAAGAAGAATATGCACCTATGGCTGCAGGGAAATTTGCCACTGCAAAAATTACCGGTAATACAGCCAAAGTCACTGTTACTTATACCGTGAAAAAGAAACAGAAAAAAGAAACTCATACCTTGAAAAAGGTTGATAATACTTGGAAAATCGAAGACTGATATTTCCTTTCGTGCAGTGTATACGGAATTTCAGACACGGCATTTGATGCTTGTCTGAAATTCTGTTTTTTATTTTTAGAACAAAAGTCCTTTCCAAACAGAGATAAAAAATAAGTCATTACTAATTGATGATAAATACAAATCGTTAGGTCGTGCATTCCGAAACAAATAGAAATACCATACCATAAAAAGCCCTTCGGAAAATTCACTAAAATGGTTCTGATTTTCGCTTTGAACGGAAAGTCGTCATCTCAAAACACGGCAAAAAGGGAGGTCACAAGCTGAACGTTTACCCGTCTTAAGCGTCAATCGCCATGACAGCCCCCTCAAAACGCAAAAGGTGGACGGATTTCTCCGACCGCCGGGGAAAGGTCGTCATTTCGTGTTAAGCAGTTTCTCTGCTCCTGCCGCACCACGTCTCGCGGAACCATCCGCAGATGCCGGACCGTCCGGAGGCGACCATCGAATATGTCTGTCAAGTCGCCCATTAGTCAAATTTTCAGAATACATGCAACCGTCATCACCGATGTGCGCACGCAGGGCGCGTCCAAGTGCAGAAGACGTTTCTTCCGCTTCATAACTCAGCCGTGCATACAGAGCGGTTGTGGTCTCCCAGCATTCCTGGGCGTCTTCAGCTTTCTGAGCTTTCTGCGTCAGAAAAACTGAGTATGAGAAACTGTCCCGCAGCTGGAACCATGACGGCGAATCTGTATTCGTCAGATTGTTACCGATCAAACCTGAAAAATGGTTGTTTGCCGGTTTGTACGGAAGTTTTGTTCCCCACTGCGCCGCCCGGGAGTCTCCGAGTTCGGCAACAGGGGCATCCGGACAACATACCACTGCAGAATAGTCATTCCCGTTCAGCATGAAATACCGGGCGCAGAAAAAGAATTCCTGAACGGCTCCCGGCAGAAGCTGCGCAGGATCGGCAATGCCCGCATTCTGGTCAAAGAGCCAATTTCCTCCTTCTCCGGCAAAAGGAAAGTTTATACGGTAACAAGTCTTTTCGCTTGTTTCCGGAACATCCAGACGGATTTTTACATCAATTCGCGGATGGTGTTTCCAAAGGCGGCACCGGATATCCACTGAAGAATTTCCGCACTTGCCACTCTTGCATATTGTCAGGAAGAGTTCGCCGTTTTCGACCAATGCCCCCACTGTCTCCGTCAGATGGAAAGTTTCACGTCTGACTATGGGCTGAAGATTGCAATGTTCGTTGACCTCATCAATATCAAACAGCTTTTCCAGTTCAAAATCTCCGAAGGGTCCATTGGTAAAATCTGAAATGGATAACAGCGTTCCATCCGCTGAAAACTGACAGGTATAGAAATCTGTTTTTATTTCCGCGGGGACCTTTGCCGGTACAGGGGTAAAAACGCCTTCATAATCCCCGGAAAATTCCGGTGTGATACGGATCTTGCCCAGAGCCGGAACATTTTTCAGTTCCAGCACATACCGGTTCAATCCGATTTTTTGAAACGGAACTCTTCCGCCATCAGCGCAGCAGAGTCCTTTGAGAATTGGAGCGTAACTGCCAAGGTAAAGTTCCGCACTGCCTGAAACGGTATGCAGCGAAGTATTGGCAACCACAACGGCTTTCTTTTCGGCGAGATCGACTCCGGAAATATATTGCTGTACCAAGTCCAAGCTGCGCTGATATGCCGCTTCTGCATAATGCCGCTTATCCGCCCAGCTTTGACGCACCCGGTCAAAGTTTTGACTGCGGATGCCGTCCGGAAGATCGGCTGCCAACTTGTGCCATCCCCAGTTGTTCAACCCGAAGGTATGGTCACTGCACAACATGAGATTTTCTTGAACAACGGAATCCGTGATACCTTTCAAGCGCAGATACTCATAGTTCCGTTGTGCGCTGCGAAAACGCTTCAGCACAGAAGGAACTGCATTCATACGCAAGTTCCACGGATCGGTCAGAAAACCGCTGAGGACCGGAATATCGTTCCCGTATTTCTGCTCTGCTTTCCGCATGAAAACTGAAGGAATCGTAAAACAAATTTCCGGAAACCTGCCGGAAGCATTCAGCTTGCGGACAAGTTCTGCAAGGTCGGGGCACGGTCCCCTGTTGTCACCGCCGTATTGCAACAGAAGTTCTTCATACGGATACTTTTCTTTTTCCAGACGGTCAAGCAGAATTTGAAAAGCTTCTTCAGTCGAAGCCGGATTTTCTTTTGCATGACCGTCAGTCAGCTGCGGAACAATGCCCATATCCTTTTTTCCGAGAAATTCCAGCATTCCCCAGTAGCCGAGGAAGGACGCCCCCAGCCCGTAAACGGCATACGGATACATGGATTCGCAGGATTTTTCAGTACGGTCGATGCCCAGGTTCCATACGAGGATTTTTCCGCCGCTGCGGCTGGTCAGATAAAAGAGATGCGGCAGTTTTGCCCATGGCAGCTCCGCCTGACATGCGCCGACGCCGCAGATCAGATACCGGAGACCGGCTTCGTTCATCATACGCGGCAGCTCACAGCAGAAGCCGCCGATGTCATCCAGAATAGCGCACTCAACCGGGAAACCATATTCTTTTCCCAGCCGCGCCGGACGGGACACATTGGCATACAATTCCGAAAATGAGGCTGTTTCCGTCAGCATCTGCATATCGAATCCGCCCAGTTCCATTTGTCCCGAACGAAGGAGCTTTACAATACGCTCCCGTGTCTTCTCATTCTGAGATGACATCCAGTTACGGAGCAAACTTCCGCTTTCAATGGTCCAGTGATAATCAGGATCCGCTTCACATAAGCGGACGGCATCCGATAAATACCCGACCTGCTTTTGAATTACTTCTTTGGCAAGATCGGTGAAACCTATGTCAAAATGGGTGTGATGAATCAGGTAAATCTTACGAATCATTATTCTGCCTCTTTGTCAATGCGCCAAGTGGTATTATCAGAAAACAGATTTTGCGATCCTCTGTCGCGCAGTTCATATTTCCAGCAATCCCTGCCGCTCAATTTTGCATTTTCAAAACGGATATTTTCCGTGTTGCTGATCTCAAACATGGCATCGGTGGAATCTACGCACCAGAGACCGTTTTCATCAGTCATCGGGGCCGGTCCCCTGCCCCAAAACTCAAGATCCATACCCCGGAAAGTGATGTTGCATATCTTTCCCTTGCCATTTCCGTGGATCATAGCCGAAATGGCTGCTTTGCCGTGTAAATTTTCAAACAGCACATCCTTGAAATATGCCCCGGAGCGATTGGTAATATCCGCCCACTGGTTGTCAAGACAGATCAGAAATGGACGCTTCACACTCATTTGAATGTTCCGGACTGTGATTTTGTGAATCTTTGTGCCATCGTTCGGACCGTTTCCCCACTTGGCAACAAGCGCAAATCCGTTTTTTGCTTCTCTTATATCCAGGTTTTCCAACAGACAATCTCTGATTTCACCATTGCCTACGCCGATACGGACCCCCGTTGCGTAAGCAGAAAAAAGTTTACAGTCAAAAACATGTATGTTTTCGCACGGACAAACCCTGGTCAGCGGATCCGGGTTTCCGCGTATTGCAATGGCATCATCGCCCGTTTCAATATCACAGTTTTTGATTTCAACACGATTGCAGCAGTCAATGTCAAATCCGTCATCGTTAAGGATCTCATGGTTACCGCGGACAGTTACCCCGGACACCTGAACATCTTCGCAGCCATGGAACAGACAGTGCCAATAGGAGGCATTCTGAAAGCGTGTGTTACGAATCTGAATGTTTTTGCATTCGCAGAAAAACAGCATCTGCGAAAGACGTTCCGGACTCGGCAGCCATACCGGCTGAAAATCGTGTTTGCGCTCCATCCAGGAAACACCGTCTCCGTCGAAACAACCGCCTTCAATGGTGATATTCCGGACACCGACGGCACTGATGAGGTGGCGTCCGCTGGCTTTTTCTGCTTTGCTTGCCCGATTCTGCGGACAATAATCAGGCTGATTATAACAGCTTGTATCATGGATCGCCATAATGACGGCTTTGGCGGAAAGTTTGAGTTCCGTACCGTCACGCAGATAAAGCGTTCCGCACCGATAGATGCCATCAGGAAACTCTACAATATTTTCTGAATTGATTGCCTGCTGAACCGCAGCAGTATCATCCGTAACGCCATCGCCTCTGGCACCGTAAAAAACGACATTTTTCATGCTCGCATCTCTTTCCCGAACTGAATTCAAAATGGCTCATCCTGTTGCAAAGCAGAACTATTTGAACCGCACCCCGTTATGAATTGCCCCCACACTTGCAGCATCAGCAAGGACGGTTGAATTGGTACTGTGAGAAAACTCGGTCCGCTGCTCGACGATGTAGGAATAAGGATTTGCGAAGGTGGAAACATGTCCGTCCACAGCCAGGGCATTTCCGGACCCGCTGTGAAGCATGGTGGAAAACTTGCCGTTATCGTCGCTGAAATCACGAACACCCATACAGGAAATCGGCAATCCGTTCAGTTTTGTGCTGTCACCGAGGTAGTAATACTTTGAGGGAAACTTGATTTTTTCAGGCAGCAGGAACGAACTGTCTTTGGTATCCGTTCCGATCTTCACAAACAATCCGGAGGGAGCAAAAATATGGCGGACCCCTGCACGGATCCCGTATGTTCTGAAGCTGGCTTGCGTATCACCCTTCCAATCCACACTGTAAGAAGGACAGGTGAGTATTTTCGTCTTTTTGCTGTACTCAAATGCCCATGCACTGCAGTTTCTGGCATCATTGACCATATGAAACTCATTGTTTCTGATGAGAAACATAACGCCTTTATAGCTCGCAGCATAGTTCAACTGAACCAATCCCAGCTGTTTCAGATGATTGGTGCATGCTATACGGCGTGCTGTTTCCCGGGCTTTATTCAGCGCCGGCAGCAGCATCGCCGCAAGTATCGCAATAATAGCGATCACCACCAGGAGTTCTATGAGGGTGAAATTTGTGTTTTTTTCTTTGAAATTATTTGGATCAATCGTCTTCTTTCTCCTGAAATAAGCCTTCATTGGGACAAATCCTCCGTTTGGTTAAGGATATCTTTTTTGCCCCAAGAACACTCCATTTTCCTGAGTGGTTTACGGTACAGTCTTCTTTTCCGTTCAACCTCGAAGCTAATGTTTTTACGGCCTCCGTACCAAGTTCGTCTTCAAACCGGTAGGAGATAAATTCCGGGACCAGCCCGTGATCTTCAACAAAAGTTTCAAATGTAAAGCACAGTTTCGGGAGTGCTTTTCCCTGTTTCAGCATCGCATTCCTAAAGCAGACTGCAGATGTCTGATTTCCACACACAACAACAGCATCTTTTTCCCAGACCCGGTCAGCAAGCTCTGTATCGCCGGTCAGCACGATCGTCTCCGGTTCTGTCTGCGCCGCCAACCCGTCGAAAAGCCCTTTACGCCTGTTGATAACAGAAGAAAAACCGAGAATAGACTCACAGCATACCCAGTATACATGCCCGGTTTTCCTGCGGCGGATCCTTCTGCCCATAGCAAAGCCGCAGTCGTAATTGCGGTATGTTATAGCATCATGGTTGAAGCCTGTGTAGTACTTATCCAAAAAGATCAGCGGATAGTTCTGCGGGCGTTCATGCAGTACTGACTCAGCTTCTTCCTGTGAAAGAATGGACCACACAAGACAGCCGGATATGGAAAAATCCTGCATGATTTTAAGCAGCTGATCCTTCTGCTTCCGGGAATCCATGTCAGATGAGAGAAAAATCATCGTGCAGTTCAGCTTTTCCAATTCACGATGAATCGCAAGAAAAGAGGTTCTCCGGAATGTTTCATCATCGGCGTTATCGAACACAACGGCAATTTTCCGCCGGAGCGGCGTTTCCTCATCTCTGCGCTCGGGAACCGATGTTCCGAAAGCACGCCGCCGTTCAAGCACATTTCGTCTGCGCAGTTCATTCAAAGCCTTGGCAAGAGTAATATGACTAATCCCAAGTTCAATGGCAAGTTTTTTATCCGGCGGGAATTTTGTGCCGGGAGTCAGCTGCCCGGATGCAATCATTTTCTGCAGCGTATCAATGACCGTCTCATAGATCGGACGGTTATAACGCTGCAGTTTTTGCCTGATAATCTCGATCAAGGTATCATCCATCACACACTCCGCAAAAATGTTTATCTTAATATAGCATATTTACCAATGTATGTCAAGTGCCTCTTAAAAAAAAAGTTTTTTTCTTGTTTTCTTCTTGACAAAGCACAAAAACAGGTATATTTTTTGCATGCGGGATTCCTTTTCAACAGGATTCCCCGGGAAAAAAGAGCCTTCAGGATCGAACGGATTTCTTCTTCTGCCGTGAATCACTCAGGAAAATGGAGTGTCCCTGAAGTTCTTTCCCGCTTCAGGGCGGAACGGACGGAGTCCCAGTACCGTGAATTACTCAGGAAAATGGAGTGTCCCTGAAAAGATCCACAGTCGAATATAACTCTGAAGGAATAACAATGAAAAAAGTTTTCTTTGCACTTATTGCCGTATGTCTGCTTGCAGCAGAAGCGGCGGAACTCCGGTTGAGCAAAGCCGGGCAAACAGACTACGTCATCGCAGGAGACAAGTCCTCCATGGCGGTCAGGGAACTGCAGCTGCATCTGAAAAAGATTACCGGGGCAGCCTTTCAAATCTGCGATGAGACGAAACTCCCTGCCGGCAAACCGGTCATCTATGTCGGAAATACAGCTTTCGCAAAAAAACACGGAATCAATTTTGAAAAAATGAAGCCGGATGAATGGATGTATCAGACAATCGGGCAGAATCTGATTGTCGGCGGACATGCGCACCACGGCGATTTGTATGCCGTTGCTGAACTGTTGGAACATGAGTTCGGCTGCCGCTGGTACAGTTTCAATGCAGAAAAGATTCCGGTGGATCCGGACTTGACGCTGAAAGAGTGCAAGCGCGGCGGAGTACCGGTTTTCCTGAGCCGCCAAATCGTGGACGGTGTCGGAGCCAATGGATATATCAGCGAGAAGGCAAACCGGATGTTCCGGCGCTATGACAAACTGAACAAGGGGAATCTGGATGATACGGTGTATGATGCCAACAGCAAATATTTCATCAACTGCCACAATATCTACTATCTTGTTCCCCCTTCAAAATATTACAAAACGCATCCGGAGTATTATACAATGGATAATGACGGCAAACGGGTTCACGGCAATGAAAAAAGCCGTACAAACGGTTCTCTCTGCATGAGTAATCCGGATGTTGCCCGCGTTGCCGCAGAAAACATGATCAAATTCATCGGCATGGACCGGAAAAGACTGCCGAAAGGACAGTGGCCGCTTCTTTACACCATTGGCGAATTGGATGCCACCAATTATATCTGCTTCTGTCCTGAATGCTCAAAGATCACCAAAAAACAGGGCAATTTCGGTTTGTTTCTGCTGTTTGTCAACCGTCTTGCCGGGCAGGTGGCAGAAAAATATCCGGAGGTGATCTTTAAAATCGGTATGGGAACGAGCAGGGGCAAGTACAATGAATATTGGAAAGCTGAAAAAAATGTGTACTTTTACTTCAATCCGTCTTTCACCAGGAATGACTGTTTCCGTCCGGTGACACACCCCATCAATCAGGATACGAAAGAACGGCTTGACGGCTGGCTGAAAACCGAGAAATGCCTCGGGATCTGGGACTACTGGAACATGGCATTCAAAAAAAGCCGATATTTTAAAGTTCCCCGCATTGACACCATGGTCGATGCCATTGCTCCGAATTACCGTTATTATGCGAAACACGGACTTCGCAGCGCCTTCATCGAATCCGAGTATTGCTATTACTGGCACCCCACCTGTTTTCATCCGCTGGAAAGCTGGGTCGGACGCAAAATCCTTGAAGATCCCGAGCGCGATCCGGAAAAGCTGATTGCTGATTTCATGGGCGGATACTTTGGTTCTGCCGTCGGTCCCATGACTGAATATTTGAATCTTGTCCGCAAATCTGTTGCAGAAGAAAAATCCAAAATGGTCGCACTGAACTACGTTTCACGCTCCTATCAGAATGCGGCATTCTTACGCAAATGCTATGATCTGCTTCACAAAGCATTGAAATGTGTTCCGGAAAAGAGCGAATATGCGGCAAGAATCCGCAGCGAAATGATCACTCCGCTTGCAACCATGCTCTATTACGGAAAAATCAATACCGGACTTGACCGGGAACAGCTTTTCAGGGAATACGCCGCCTGCCGGAAGGAACAGGTCGATTTATGGGCGGATCCGGGTCTGAAGCCGTCGTTAAAAAAAGAGGTGGATGATGATGTGCTTGCCATGAAGCAGGTTGTAAAAGTTCCGACGCCGGATTTTCTGAAAAACATTCCGGAAACGCGGCTGATCAAATACGGTCATGACATACTTTCCTACAATGATTCGCACAAGTATGTGAAACCGGATCCTGATTCCGTTACGGGGTTTTCCCTCGGTTCTCCGGCTCCGTCAGACACATACAAACACGGCTTGAATGTAAAACCCTATTCCGGAATGTTTTCTTCTTCCGTAAGTATCTATAACTGGAGTACAAAAAAACGGGGCAAGGGGTTTACACTCAGAAAATTCCCGAAAGATGAGAAGTTCCACTGGTACAAACTGGGAAACTATGAATTTCTGCCGGGACGCGTTACCCTGCTTATGTGGTGGTGGCATATGCAAGGTGATCTTTCCAAGGTGTACACTCCCCCTGACGGAAATAACGACATCAACAAGTACACTGTGTATGTCTCTCTGAAGTTTACCGGACCCTCCTATGTTCCGGGATCGAAAAAGCAGGACAGAGTCTTTATTGATCAAATCATTCTGGTCCAACATCAACATAATTGAGTCCGTGAAGATAAGATGAAAATATTCTCACGGATTCGGGAATAAAAAAGGAGTTCGCTTAATTTATGGAGAAAGTGAATTTTGGTGTAATTGGTGTCGGCAATATGGGCAGTGCGCATGTAAGCAATTTCAGCGTGCTGAACAACTGCGAGTTGAAAGCGGTCTGCGACATCAATCCTGAGGCATTCAAACGGATCGACGAATCAACACGCAAGTCTGTTCAGCTGTTTACAGATGCGGAGAAATTTTTTCAGGAAGCGGATATCGACGCTGTGATCATTGCCGTTCCGCACTATTCCCATCCGGATCTTGCGATCCGTGCAATGGAGTACGGCAAGCATATCATCGTGGAAAAGCCGATCGCTGTACATAAGGCAGAAGCCGAACGGATGCTTGCCGCGGCAAAGAAATATCCCGGACTGAAAAAATCCGCAATGTTCAATCAGAGAACCATTCCGGCACATCGTAAAATCAAGCAGATGATCGACAGCGGTGAACTCGGAAAGATCATGCGTGTGAACTGGATCATCACCGACTGGTTCCGTTCTCAGTGCTATTATGATTCCGGAGACTGGCGTGCAAGCTGGCGCGGCGAGGGCGGAGGTGTTCTGCTGAATCAGTGTCCGCATCAGCTGGATCTGATGCAGTGGTTTTTCGGAATGCCTGTCAGTGTGCGTGCATCTGCGAAACTCGGAAAACATCACGACATCGAAGTGGAAGATGAAGTGAACGCCTATCTGGAATATGCAGATGGCAAAACCGGTAACTTCATCGCATCCACAGGTGAGATCCCCGGCACGAATCGCCTGGAGATCATGGCAGAACGCGGACGTCTCGTTTTCGAGTGTAACAGGTTGGAATTTAAGCGTACCGAGGAAGAAACGTCGCACTTCACGAAACATACCGAAAAGGCCTTTGGAACTCCCGATCTCTGGGACTGCGTGATCCCGACTGTTCCCGGCAGCTCCAGACCTCACTCCATCATCGTGGCGAACGTGGCGGATGCAATCCTGAAAAACACTCCGCTCATTGCTCCGATGGAGGAAGGAATCAACGGGTTGGAGCTCGGCAACTCCATGTTACTTTCCGGTCTGAAAGGGAAAACCGTGGAGCTGCCGATGGATTCTGCTGAATATGCCGCGGAACTGGAAAAACTGGTTTCAAAGTCACGCTATCCGAAGAAAGCAAACAAAAAATCCGTGAACGTGGAGGGATTCAATTCCTCGTTCTGACCAGAGCAATGCTATGGAACTTATATTGTAACACATTATTGAGAAAATCTTAGGAAAGGAGAATTCAATCATGTTTTTGACAGGATTTGCCGATGAGGCATCGCACGATTTCAAAGAACAGATCAGGGCAACGGAGGAGCTCGGCTGGAAATTTATCGAAACCCGTTTAATTGGGGACAAAAATCTCAGTTCGATCAGCGACAAAGAGTTTGAGGAAGTGCAGGAGATCCTTTCCCATACCGGCATCCGTTTCAACTGTTACGGCAGCAATATTGCAAACTGGGGCAAATCTCTGCGTTCAGATGCAGATTTCGAAGCCAGCCGCAAGGAACTTCTGGCAGCGATCCCGCGCATGCACAAACTCGGCATCAAACTGGTCCGGGGCATGAGCTTCAAACGCACGACCGAGGAACTCTTTGACAACCCCGACCTCGAAAAAGTCATCTTTGCCAAGGTGAAGGAACTTGTCCGCATCTGCGAAAATGAAGGCATCATCTACGGACATGAGAATTGCATGAACTACGGCGGACAGTCCTGGCATCATACACTCCGTCTCTTGGACAATATCAATTCCGACAGCTTCAAACTGATTTTCGACACCGGCAACCCGACCTTCAACTTCAGCCGTCTCGGTCCGAAGCCATACAAACTTCAGAGCGCATGGGAGTTCTATTCCAATGTGCGCGAGGCGATCATCTATGTGCATATCAAGGATTCCAACAGCAGCGTCAATGAGGATGGCACCGTCAAAACAGCTTATACTTGGGCAGGCGAAGGTCAGGGTGATGTCGAGCGCATCGTAACGGATTTGCTCCGACGCGGTTATGACGGCGGTTTTTCCATGGAACCGCATGTCGCCGCAGTATTCCATGCACAGGAGTGTGTGAACGATCCGGAAAAATTCAAGAAACTCATGTATTCAAGCTATGTCGAGTACGGCAGACGTTTTGAGAAGTTGCTTAAAAAATGCAAAGCTGCTGCAAAAGTCCCCTGAAAATTTTGTGCAGTGTATACGGAATTTCAGACGCGCCTTTTGAGGCTGTTTGAAATTCCGTTTTTTATTTTTCCAGCAAAAGGCAGTCTGGAAAATCCGTATAAGAATGCAATAGTCGACGATTTTTGAAAAAACAGCAAAAAATCAATTTTTGCCTCTGCGACGGTTTGTGACAAAATATCACATCCCCTTTGAGCTGAAATAACACCTGCGTTCACATGGACGCCAGCGGACTGTATGGACAGCATGGACTTCTGAAATGCCGGTCATCGTTCATTTTGTCCACACTTGTCCATACAGGTCCAATCAAAAACTTTTTTACGTCTCTTACAACAGGTGCAATTCCAGTCTTTTTCAATTACGTCTTTCAATATTTTATATTTTTCTGCGTACTTCTGTCATAAACCGTCGATGAACCATTATTTCGCAGCAGTTCCGGAAAAATTCAGAAGTGCATAATTTTCAAAAACACTGCGTCCGTAATAAGTCACCAGCGGCGACAAAGTGCTCATCTCGGAGCCGGTGACCTTTTTATTACGTCTCTCACGGATGATATTGAATTTCAATACTCCGCCAGCAGGTGCAAGCTGCTTGAGCGGGATCGTGCCGTTCAGTACCCAGCCGCGCTTAAGACGGGATACTCTCATTGTACCGCCGGGTATCATCTGCCATTTCCATTCATTTGTTTTGACGTTGCAATAACGTGATGCCCACGCTCCGCGGCTGTTGATAATTATCTGCCATATTTTCGCTGCATCCGGAGAATAGAAGTAAAGTTCAGTACAGTCATCTTTCCAAACTGCTCCGTTTCCGGAACGGCGGATACGGTTCTGACAGAATTTCATGTAAGGTTCGGAATACTCTGCACGCAAATAGATGTTTTCAGCATCAGATGCAATACGGAATGATCCGGCTGCTTTCAATTCAACATACTTTTGCATGGCGATCAACTTGTTTGAAGGAATCTTTTGCCATTCAGCTTCAGTAGGACGCCCCTTTACCGTTTTGACAGGTGTTACAAGTTTTTTCCGGATCTCATCGCGGTTGAGTTCGACATAACGCTCTGAAACAAGACCGTCATAAACATATTTTTTCAGAAGTCTGACATTTTTTTCATATCTGGTTCCTGTACATTTTTTACTCATGCGTGCAACCAGCTCACCAAGATCGGCAAGAAATTTTTCAGTATAGATCTTTTCCCAGAGGAACATGACATATTCACGGTGCTTTGATCTGCTCCAGGGAGCAACCAGTGAACGGTGATTGGCTTCTGCAGTATTTTTCCAGAAATCGGCAAAAGCTTTTTCAAGCGATGTCCAGAACTGTTTTCCCTCTCTGCCAGCCGGACCGTAAAGCAGGCTGTAATATTCATTAAGCTCTTTATCAAGATCCAGATCCGGCTCGCGCATGAAACGGTGGAAAAAGTAAATATCCGGCATCATGCGGGTGAAGTTGTAATCTTTGGATTCCAGAAACATTCCCGGAGCTACCCCGCGTATTGCCTGGGCATATTTCTTTATGAGAGAGGGATAATATTCCACCAGCTGCGACATGCCATGTCCGTGACAGACACAATGATAGGTATAGAGAGACACTCCGTTGCCGTTTTTTTTATGCCAGGCAGAGATTCCATCAAGTTCTTTTTTGAATGCCTGCGGATCCAGTATCGACTTGGGACCGCTGGCACAGACTTTTACTTTGATGTTATCCGGCAGATCGATCGACGGCATCTGCATCTTTGGAGGATATATCAAGGTAGTGATATACTTGCCCGGATGCTTGGCTTTGATGTTTTTTGCAACCTCTGCAAGCATGCGCCACATGATCTCTGATTCATCTTTGCAGGGATATTTCTTATGAAGATCAAGACAGCGTTTGCAGTAGCATTTGCCGCTGTTTGTGAAATCATTGTCTTTGGGTTCGATCATAAATTCATCTTTTACGAAGAACGGAAACGGCCATGAGGAGTCAAGATAGCCGCGTGAGGCATATTTGAATCCTGCCTGTGCAGGAGTAAGTCCGCTGAAGTAACCATCCGCCGCACGGGTCCACGCTTTCACCACATCAGGATGCGACCAACAGCTATAATTTTTATCTCTTTTGCCGTTCTTCAGCTGCTGCAGACGGGTCTCATCAGCCAGCCATTGCGGATCTCTGCACAAACCCAGCGGTGTTTCGGAATGGACTCCGGCAACGTAAGAACGGGTGGAACCGCCGAGACGGACCAGCCAGCGCATGAACTCATTGCTGTTCGAAGCATATTCTCTGCTGTCCGGCTTTGCCATGAAGCGGTAAGGTGAAGTCGGTGTCTGGCGGAACGGCAGTTCGGATTTGAAACGGATATTGAGATCTTTTACCTTGAGCGTTTTCTGAACGGGAATAAATTCATCATCCGGTGTCGGCCAGCGGACTCCGAGTTTTTCAAGGAAATAGTACACGCCCTGCAGCGTCCCCTTGTCATCGCAATCATAGTAATAATAAAACCAGCCGCCTTTTTTTGAATCGGTATCCGTTCCGGATATCTCTATATCGCTGCCGGATGTGCGGATCAGAAAATCAATATCTTTTACTTCATCCGGCTTGCTGAAACCCAATTTGAAATTATTTTTGAAAGAACTTTTTTCGCTTACAGTAAAATCAGTACCGGTGATCTTTTTAAGATATACGGCAAGTTCCGATGCCGCGAATTTCACTATCGGTTTGGCATTTACGGGAATCAGAATTCCGGCACAGGCTTTTCCGTTCTCTGCGACTGTTATTGCTGATAATGGCAGAAAAGCTGCCGATAACAAACACACAATAATGATTTTTTTCATTTTTTATCCTTTCTCTGTTGATTTATGTGTCAATATCACTGGCCGTTTATTGTTTGGGACCTTTCTCAAATCCACTCCCGTTCGGGAAAAAGTATACGTTGTAATCAGCTGAACCGTTAATAACGTCGACATCCTGAATTTTCATGGAAGATACATGTCCGTCAGCATGAGTATAGATCCCGGCATTGTTATGAGCATTGGAAGTCAAAGCCTCAACCCTGTAATTGGCATTGTTCCAGGCAAAATAGGTCACATAGCACGGCTGATTTACTGGAACATGACTCATTACGATGAATTTAGCGGCATTTACCACTCTGGTTATCTTGCATGGAATTTTCCAGTAACCGGTTCCGTTAAGATAACCGGCAGTCTGGTTATACAGAAAACTCGGACGGTATCCCTTCCTGGTCGGCTGCCTTCTTACGTATGTAAGCGTGTTCGGGTATACATCCTGCGCACAGGTATAGACAGCGGGCGCAACTTTCTTGACATTCACTGAAAGATATTTTGCAAGAGTGATCGGCCAATCCA
Source organism: Victivallaceae bacterium (assembly GCA_045532825.1). Taxonomy (GTDB): domain Bacteria; phylum Verrucomicrobiota; class Lentisphaeria; order Victivallales; family Victivallaceae; genus UBA1784. The sequence continues at coordinate 16,835 of JAZSGR010000143.1, forward strand.
TGTCACCGGTATCAGCAGTGCTGCCGGTTCCTTGAAAAGTAGAAGTGAACAAAGGCAGATAACTGTTGTTGTCACTCACATAATTCTGGATAGCTGTACCAAGCTGCTTTTGTTTGCCGGTGCAGCTGATGCCGTTTGCCCGGTCACGCGCCTTCTGCAATGCCGGCATCAGCATTGCCGCAAGGATTGCTATTATTGCAATAACCACCAGAAGCTCAATCAACGTGAACGTTGATCGAATGAAGCACTTTGTGTCTTGCACGCATCTGCGTGTCAAGCACACAAAAGTATGAAGCATTTGCCTGCGGCCAATATGAAGCGCACTTTCAGTGCATGAAGCACTTGCTTTGCAAGTATTATAAGGCATTTTTTTGATTGTTTTTTTGAAGAGATACAACGGCAAAACACATGTCATGCAAATTTTGCCGGCGAAAAGTTCAATACGTTCAAACCGTAACACTCCGGATGATGAGACTTTCTTTTCCATTTGCGAATGATCCTTTCACTTTTATTTATTCACAGAGTATCGCCTGAAACATAAAATGTTTCTATTTTTATTTCTTTATTCTCCGGTGTCACTCCAAAACGGAAATGCTCCATCACAAGATCGACGGCATTGTATCCGGCTGTGTAGAACTGCTGGACGACGGATGATATTTTCCTGCCTTCAAATTCAGTTGCAAATCCATCAAATCCGCAAACCATCACATCCTCCGGCACTCTTATATCGTGCCGCTCCAGAACTTTAAGCAGCGCTTTGGCGTAATCATCATTGAAACACCACAAAACATCCGGCAGCTGCTCCGGATCGATACCTATATCTTCTCTGGAAGGGAATTTTCTGACAAAGGAAACTTCCAGACCGTTTGATTCAAAAATCTCTTTTGCCTGCTTTGTGCGCAGTGAGAAGTTGTATACGAACTGATGTTTTGAGTCAAACGTTTTTGAAATGATACCGACTGTTTTTGCCCCTTTTTTTCTGATAGCCTCGCACAAAGCAGTCATTCCAGGAGTAATATCTGCACAGACAGAACCAATATGCCCCCTGTCACTGTATGCACTGATGAAAATTTGAGGCACCCCGGTGTAATCCAAAATCTTTTCCAGCACATCATCATCATCCAGACCACGGTCACCGAGATGGATTATCCCGCTGAGTTTTGCACAGTGGGTTTCTATAAAATCATCTGTAACATCTTTTGCGGTGCCCGGAGCCGGCGGATTGAGCATCATCGTGGAAACACCAAGTTCAGTTCCCCGGTCGATTATTCCTTTGAGATACTCCATCGCCATCGGACGTCTGGAATATGCCGAAAACTTTTCCGGAAGGATTATCCCGATCACCGGAAATGCCCCCTGCAGCTGTCTGCGCGCGGTGCTTGCCACCGAAAGTGATTTATCGGGATTTCTGACCACCAGACCATTTTCAAGCAGATAAGCATAAGCACGGTGGACTGTCAGACGGTTTATCTCAAACTGCCTGACCAGCGCACGCTCCGAGGGCAGCACATTGTTTCCGTTGGGCGGCAGCGCACGCAACTGCTTAAGCAGCTCACCGGCAAGCTGCAAGTGCAAGGCTGCCGGAGAATTTTTATCCAGCGAAAAACTGTTGAGTTCCACATATTTTTTCATAAGCTGTCTGTACTCCGACTTATTCATGGTATACATTACTATACCACGCAAAAATCAAAATGTCAAGTGCCATGTTCCGGAAAAACATATTATTTGCAACTCAGCCCGCTCTGGAACATAAAGGATAATGAAATATCTCCCCTGTACCGGTCACACAACTCTCTTGCGGCGGTCGATCGTTCCAGCCAGCGGGTGAACAGTGGATAAAATCACCGGAATTTTTCCGTTTGATAAGGATTTAACGGTAATTGAAGAAAAATTCCTTGAAAACCTGCTTGTAAACTGCTATATTCTGTATTATGATGATTTAGTATATGAAAATAAGGATCGCTATTCTGCAGTATGATACAATTTTATTCACTGAAACTTGAAAACGGCTCCACCATCGAGGCGCGCTGTGACTCTGAACTTGGTCTCAAAGTCAAAGATACCTGTGTTTTCCACAAAGAGTTCCACGATGACATAGCCGAAATCGTTCACATGCTGAACGAACCGGCAAACAATGCTCATCCTGATACTCTGCCGGAAATCATCAGGATCGCCACTGTAAGTGATCTTGCCGCCGCCAATGCCAATGTTCCGAAAGAACGCGAGGCGATGAAAACCGCTGACCGGTTCGTTGAACAGCTTGCACTGCCCATGAAACTTATCAATGCCCACTACTCCATGGACGGCAAACTTGTCACCATCCAGTTTTCCGCTGACGGCAGAGTGGATTTCCGCGAACTCGTAAAAGAACTTTCACGCGCACTCAACACCCGCATTGAACTGCGCCAGATCGGTGTGCGCGATGAAACCGGTATCTATGGCGGTATCGCCGTGTGCGGCAGAGAACTCTGCTGCTGCAGAATACTCAAAGAATTCAGTTCGATCAACGTCAAAATGGCGAAGGAACAGGATCTTTCCCTTACTCCGGCAACGATTTCCGGAGTCTGCGGAAGACTCAAGTGCTGTCTCAAATTCGAGCATGAGGGTTATGTGGAGCTTGAAAAAGGCATGCCGCATAAAGGTGAATTCTGCGATACTCCGGACGGAAGAGGAAAAATCACCGACCGCAACCTGCTGCTGCGTAAAGTCACAGTTACCTTTGAAAGCGGCAGCGTTGGAACCTATTCCGCCGATGAAGTAAAGACTATTTCCCAGGAAAAAAAGAACAGTAATCAGGCTAAAAAGAACAACGTCAACGGAAAAAACCGCAAATCAAATGATCCGGCGGCAGACAAAGATTTCCGTTCCGGCAACGGAGAATAACTGATGCTCTCAAAAGCTGTTGAACTTGATGCCGCAGGTTTTCTTCCGCAGCCGGGAGAGTCGGCGGAACAGTTTGCCGAACGGGTGGAGTCTATTCTCACCTGCCATGCCGATTTTGACAGACAGCTCAGCGAATACGGAAAGCTGACAGTGTTTGATTCGATCGAAGTATCAGAAACAGAAAAAATCGATCCGCAGCTGCTCTCCGATTCCGGAGACGTAACCTGGGAACTTTACCGTTTCCGCTCCACGCATGTGCCGGGATTTTTTCTTTCACGTTCGATCGGTGCGCTCTGGGGCGGATGTCTGATCGGAGATCCGGATCTCAATTTTTCGGTTTTTCTCATCCGCAATATATTCCGTTTCCGCGAACGCTGGCTGTTCTACCGCAGAACAGAACTGTTTGCTCACGAACTTTGTCACTCGATGCGGATGGATCTGCATGAAACCACCCTTGAAGAATATTTTGCCTATCAAACCAGTCCGAGTCCCTTGCGGCGGTATCTGGGCAACTGCTTCATCCGGGATCTGGATGCGGTTTTATTCGTGCTGCCGACTCTCATCCTGCTGGCTGCGGTAATGGTGCGGGATTTTGCGTTCCATGCACTGCCGGTATGGCCGTTCTGGATACTGGCTCTGATCTATCCGGCATTTCTGCTGCTGCGGAATGCAAGATCACGCAGTATCGTCAAACGTGCAGAAAAAAAACTCGCTTCTTTTGGAGTTGAAGATATTTCCCCGGTGCTTTTCCGCTGCACCAGAGAAGAACTGCTGGCTCTGGGAAAACTTGACAGCAGAGAGGATTTCGATCAGTTCCGCCTTGAAATGGCACAGCAGGAACTGCGTTGGAAGATCATCAATACCCGTTTTATACAGGAACAAATATGACAGAACGTAAAAAAAGTGCTTCGGGTGAAGATTTTGATCTCACCTTGTTTGCAAGAGGTAAAAATGCGGTTCAGCTTTCAATCAACGGCAACTGCAGATTTTATCTCGGCAGAGTGACTCTTGAGGAAAAATTCAGCGAAACCGGCTCTCTGGAAAAGAAGCTCCGCCGTCATGATTCAGCGGATATGCTCACTGTCGGTCTGGAAAGTCTCAACATCCTTCCCTTCGGCTGCGAATATGCGATTTCAAGAGATTTTGAGGTAACCGACGGTTTTGCAGTATTTTCAGAGGACATCAGCGCCATGCACTTCGGCAGAGTCGGCAGTCTGGAACTTGAACCGCTGACCTTTACCGGAACTCCTGCGGAAGTGGAATTTATCACAGCCGGAGAGAAGAAGTTCCGGAAAGTTGTGCTTGACGGAGAAAAAGAGATATACAACAGCACCTCCCCCCTGCTGCTGCTCAAGGTTTCATGGGCAGACGGCAGTGCGGTTGAATACTCCGTCGGAACCGATTACTGGCGGCATTGCGCTGCGGAAAATGTGAAAGATGCTTCATCGGAATTCACGCTTTATTTTGACGGAAAAGATCTTATCTACACCCGCCGGGTGCTGATCTATTCCGCCGAAGCGGAACCGGAAAAACGTCCATGGCGTTTCAAAAATCTGCTTTCATGGAACAGCGGCACGCCCTCCCATGCTCCGGAACCGGAAAGTTCCTTTTCCGTTCCCGGCTGTCAGGTGGATCCTGCCGCGCGCCGCACAGTGCGCAAAAAGGTCCGTTCCGCCAAGGGAAACATTGCAATGCTCAATGCCTCGCCCTGCATCTGCTCCGAAGCGGCTCACGTGGAAAGACCCGGACGGACCGGCTTCACCCACTTTGATCTTGCGGAATACGTTGCTTTCCACATGTGGGCAAACCGTCAGCTGAAAAAATCCGGCGGTTCACTGGTGATAAAGCCGGCGGAAAAGACCATATTCAATCAAACGGTGACAATGCAGAACCTGCAAAGGGTTCCGCGTCCGTTAACCTGTAATTATGAGGAAGAAGAAGATGTTTGAGAAAAAAACCGTAAATCAGATCGAGATCATCACCCTTACCAATGCTTACGGCAAAGCTGAGATCTCCACCATGGGAGCCCATGTATTGAGCTGGACTCCGGTAAACGAAAAACCGGTTCTCTGGATGAGCAAAAAGAGTTATTTTGAACCCGGCAAGCCCATACGCGGAGGTATTCCGGTGTGCTGGCCCTGGTTCGGCGGAGCCAAACAGCCGTCTCACGGATTTGTCCGTTTGGAGACCTGGGAGACCGCCGGTATTTTTGAACTTGAAAACGGTTCGACCCAACTGGTACTTACTCTGGATAAAGCTGAACTTGCAGACTTTCCGTTCCACGCACAGTTGACTGTGACCATGGGAAAATGTCTTGAAGTCGCTCTCACGGTGGAAAACCGCGGCAGCGAACCGGTCAAAACCTCCGGAGCTCTGCACACCTATTTTGCCGCCTCCGACATCACCAATGTCAGGATCTCCGGACTTGACGGAGAAGCCTTCGACGACCGCAGAGTCTCCGCCACTCAGGTGACTGGACACGTCCAGAATGGTGAAGTTGCCGTCGATGCTGAGATCGACAATGTTTACACCAACAGTACCGCTGATGTGATCTATTCCGATCTCGGGACCGGACGCAGCATACTGGTGGAAAAATTCGGTTCAAACTCCACCGTGGTCTGGAATCCCTGGATCGCCAAGGCGGCTGCCATGCCGGATTTCGGAGATCAGGAGTTCCACAACATGATCTGTATCGAAGCTGCCAATGCGTTTGCTGACAGCCGCATACTTTATCCCGGAATTCCTCACACTCTGGCGCAGAAGATCACGGTGCTGTAATGGGCAAGGCGCAATTCCGTCCGTGCATTGATCTGCACGAAGGCAAGGTAAAGCAGATAGTCGGAGGCACTCTGTCGGATCACGGCAATGCGCCGAGAACCAATTTTGTTGCGGAGCATACTCCGGATCATTTTGCAAAAATGTACCGCCGGGACAACCTTACCGGCGGACACATCATCAAGCTCGGTCCGGGAAATGATGAGGCGGCATTGTGCGCGCTTGCCGCCTGGCAGGGAGGCATGCAGATCGGCGGAGGAATAACTCCGGACAATGCGGAGTTTTATCTCGAAAAAGGTGCAGCCGGAGTCATTGTCACCAGCTGTGTTTTTTCAGACGGCAGATTGAATGAAAAAAATCTTGAACTGCTGGAAAAACGCTGCGGCAGAGAACATCTGATCCTCGATCTCTCATGCCGCAAACGCGACGGCAAATATTTTGTCGTAACCGACCGCTGGCAGAAGTTCACTGACTTTGAAGTGGGAAGTGAAGTTTTTGCAGAGCTTGGCGATCACTGCTGCGAATTTCTTATCCACGCGGTGGATGTGGAGGGCAAATGCGGCGGCATAGATAAAGAGCTGCTTGAAATACTCTCCACCGGTTCCCCGGTAGACTGCGTATACGCCGGAGGCATTTCCTCTTTTGATGATATAAAGATCATTGAGGAGACCGGTGGCGGCAGAGTGCATTACACGATAGGTTCCGCGCTGGATATTTTCGGCGGTCACCTGCCGTATGCGGAAGTTGTCAACCGCTGAAAACGACTTTTTCAATCGTTTTCGTCCCCCTGCTGCACAAAAAAAACGCACCCTGGAAGTTGTTTCCAACTTTCAAGGTGCATTTTTTATGCTCAAAACAAGCTCACTTTTGAAACAGTTTCGGAGCTTATACCACAGACAAAAAATATTTTTTACTCCGCGATGACCCGGATCAGCCAGACCGGATCATGCGCTGCGGCTTTTTTCAACTCGCCGCGCAATGAGGGTACAGCCTCTTCACACAGCTCACGGGCAATTTTGACAGAAGCCGGTGTTTCCAGTTCATGCTCCGGATAATCAGCACCGAGGAACAGAACTGCAAAAAGCACAACGATCCCGCTCAAGAAAAGACGCCAGAAGCCGCCAATGGAAAATGTTTTCATTTTACTCCCCGGTTATACTCTTGTATTCCAATTCACGCTGTTCTGCCAGCTGAATGTCTATCGCTTTCATTTCTTCTTCAAACTTTACGGCATTCCAGATCTCAACACCGATCTCAACACCGATCACACACGCCTCCGTACCCGGCTGCAATCCAGCCATACTGCGGAAACGCTCCGGCAGCGTCACACGTCCCTGACGGGAAATCACCTCCGAATGAGTCAGACTTCCGAACCGGCGCAGGGAACGGCGCGCTGAAAAACTCGAACCGACACTATCCGTATCTGAAATCTCACGCGCACGCATCTCACGGTAGGTATCCTCGGGATACAAAGCCACCGCGCCCTCAGGCAGAACGTACATGACGATGCTGCCTTCGCATCTGCGCAAAAAATCATCCACCAAACGCTGATTCAAACGGACACGTCCGTTGGAATCAACCAGGCAGCGGTCTTCACCACAAAACTCCAACATGCGTGATACCTTCAAGTTGTTTTATGTCGACAGTTTTTCCAACTATTTCCAATATATTCCATTTTTTTCCATTTTCAAGTAAAATATAAAATTTTTTTTGATTTTTTTCAAAAAAAAAGCCGTAATAACGGCATGAGTGAGCGATTGCATCAACGGAATAAAATTTGCTGTCTGCAAACTGATGGATAATGTCCGAAATTTTGTGAAAAATTTATATTTTATCCTTATTCAGATATGTTTTTCTCAATTAAAATATGTCACACAGCATGTTTTTTCCAAGCTCAAGAAACGGTTCTGTCTGCGATCGGTGGATGCAGCATGGAGCAATGTCGAGTTTTGCGCCGAGTACGGTGCGGAAGTGTACCTTTGTACACGACCAAACCGGCACAGGCGCAAGGCTCGAGATTGCCCGCGATGCGCCACCGCAGTTTGAACAACTTTCACAAAAAATTGGACAATAACAACTGATGAAAAAAGAGAAAAAAAAAGCATTGCAACAGAAAATACTGTGCAATGCCGTATTACGGAATATTACTTGCGGCAGCTCATGTCTGCGGCAATTTTACAGAACTGAAAGCAGCAATCCTGCCATGATAAGTCCGAGACCTATCCAGCGTGATCTTGTGATCTTTTCCTTGAGGATCAGGTATCCGAGAAAAGCTCCGATCGGCAGGCTCAACTGGCGGAACGCCTGAACGAAACTTACGTTGCTGACATGGTTCATGGCAAGCAGCACCAGAGCATAGGCAAATGCCGCAAAAACACCGGCAAGATACGGATTCCATGTAGCAGCAAGTTTCCGCACGCTTCCGCGATCCCTGCCGCAGCGGTAGCAGATATACACAAAGATCCACATCATCGTCAATGCAATAAGCTCCCGGAAACAGGAATAGCAGGAAACCACCAGCAGACGATTGTTTTCCGGGAAAGAAGCTGTCATCATTTTTATACCGACACTGTCGATAATGGTATATCCGGTGGTCCCGGTGGCGGCGATCAGGATACCGGCAAGTCCTTTCTTTACCGAAAGCAGTTTTTCAAGCGGCGAACTGCTTCTGTCACCGTTGGAAAATGCCATAAAGACACATCCGGCAAAAATTATAAGCATTCCGGAAACAGCTGCGGCGGAAAGACTTTTTCCGATCCCCAGCACAGCAGTCACCGCCATGGTGAGAAATACCGGCAGAGCCCGCGCCATGGGATAAGCCAGAGATATATCTGAATGTTTATAGGCAAGCATCAATCCAACATTGCACATTGCTCCGGAAAACGCACCCCAGAACGCATAAAACATAACTTTACCCGGCAGATCAAACAGCAATCCCGAACACAGTGCAAGCGGAAGCATGCTCAAAAATAAAGAGGTGGAAAACAATGCAAAAAACGCCATAGATACTTTTGCACAGCTCTTGCAGAGAAAATGCCACAGACTGTGAAGCAGTATGGACAACAATATAAGAACAAATGCTGTAAGTGTCATACCTGTCTCCTGTGTAAAAAAATAACATACACCTGAAAAAAAACGTTTACAAGCGTACTTTTTCTGATAATGTCCAAAATTTTGTGAAAAGTTTATATTTTATCCTTATTCAGATATGTTTTCCACAGACGGAATATATAACACAGCGTGTTTTTTTCAAGCTGAAAAAACGGCTTTATCTGCGATCGGGGGATGCAGCGTGGAGCAAGGTCGTTTTTTGCGCCGGGTACGGTGCGGAATCCGTCTTCGCCCTGCGGGGCTGCGCCGTGACAAGGTGTACCGCTTGAATCACATGCATGCGCCACCACAGTTTGCACAACTTTCACAAAAAATGGGACAATAACTTTTTTTACTTCAATAATCGCAAGGTTAAAAACTACCGTTTTCTGCCTGTTCCATGTTGACATTCCGGGTTTCAATGCTATATTTACTTCTCAATGCCGGCAAACGTCTTGACAACACAACTCCAACCATCCATCAGAGGAAACCATGAGCAGAGCAATAGAAAACCGTAAACCAACCGATAAAAAAATCCTTTCAGGAGTAAGCAAACGGGAAACATGTTTTTATTCCCTGCTCCTTATTTTGTCAGGGATATTATCCGGATGCTGCGTCAAAAATGATACTGTTTGTATAGATTCGTATGATGATACTATGAAAAAAACATGCAACGGCTCATTTACGATAGCAAGCTACAACATCAGGTCATTCAGAAAAATGGATAAGACCCGTAATGTTGAAGGAACGCTCCTGGCACTGAAAACACTGCAAGGCGATGTTTGCGGTCTGCAGGAGGTACGCAAGTATGATAACGAAAAACCCTCTCCGCTTGAACTTGCAGGGGAACGCCTGTCCATGAAACCGTTTTTCTGCCGCACACTGCGCAGGGATACTTTCGACTACGGCATTGGAGTACTTTCCAAATTCGATGCGGAACTCATTGCTGACATAAAACTTCCGGTCGCCCCCGGCAGAGAACCCCGTTCGGCGCAGATTTTGAAAATCAACTCTCCGCATGGAGTCTTTTATTTCATCAACACCCATTTGCAGAACAGGTACGAAGAGGAACGCATCCGGCAGATAAAGTATATTCAGGAATATGCAGAAAAACACGGGCTCTGCCCCGCCATCCTCACTGGAGACCTCAATGCCGCCCCGGGAAGTGCTCCAATAAAACTTCTTGAACAGAAATGGAAGATCATCGGAGACCACACCCCGACCTATCCGGCATCAGGTCCGAAGAGAAAAATCGATCATATCGCAGTTTATCCAGCCGATGCCTTTGAAGTCATCAGCTATGAAACTGTAAACGATCCGGAAACCTCCGATCACCTGCCGATCAAAGCGCAGCTGCGCATGATCCGGAAGTAACCGGCAAAGCACGTCAGTTCCCGAAAACGCCTGATTTGCGCAGTTCAGTCGGAGACATGCCGAACTTTTCCTTGAATTTAGTAGCAAAATACTGCGGAGACGGATATTCAAGCATTGCAGCGATCTCTTTGACTGAATCACTGGTATTCAGCAAAAGATTTTTTGCGGTTTCAAGTTTGCGGTCGATAAAAAACTCGATCGGAGAAATGTGCAGGTATTTGTGAAACATCTGATTGAGCGATGTATTGCTCAATCCTGAAACTTTTATCATCTCCTGCAGCGATACGCTCCGGAAGAGATTGCTGTTGATACAGTCAAGCACCGCCTGTAACTCCGGAGGATAAATACTTCCGCTGTTCTGAAGCGAGATCTCGACCAGCAAATTGTAACATAACGAACAGGCACGGAAATAATCTCCACCGGTTCCTGATTTGCCGAGAGTATCGATCTCATCATACAGATCATCGATAACTTTTCTGTTTTCGGGTACGAATTTATCTATCTTATCCAGCCCCAGTCTGGCACAGATGAATTCAAGCATGCTGCCGCGCATGATCACAAGCCGCTTGGTTGCGGTCACCGGATGACAGCAGATGGAACTGGATTTCCCGGGATACACAATAAACATCTCTCCGGCATTGACCTGATGTTCAACGCCTTCCTGCGTAAAAACAAAGGTTCCCTCCTGCACATACTCAAGTGCCAGGATCGTCGATCTGGTACGTTCAGAGTATCCCCGGCAATGCCAGGTATCGCTGCCGGTACTGTGGAGAACCAGCGGCATGGCAAGATGGCTTTGCTCAAATCCGTAATAAAACCGGGTATTGCGCAGCGGATAATTCCGGTAACGGATGCTTTTCACTTCACCGCTGCCGTAGATACGCAGCAGATTGCGGTTGTATTTCATCTTTGCCCCAAGTAAAATAGTTGACATTTTCTGTAATATAACGTACACTTTTTGTTTTGTCAAGTGTTGCAGACAAAACCGTTTCCGGATATATTTATATCAAAGCACTCGAGGCAATTTCAAAAGTCATTCAAAAAAATGGCAAAAATGCCATTCGCAAAGAGATGTAAAGGGTAATTTGAAAAGAGCTGCCTGCATGGCAACAGGTAAAAATACTCCCTTTTGCAGATCGAAGCGGGGGCGCGTTGACAAGTTTGAGGAGTTTTGAAATTGCCTCGCTCAACAAGATTTACCAACATGCAATCAGGGAGAACTGAAAAATGTACAACAAATCTGTGATCCGTGCCGGAAAACTTCCGGGAAAAGCGGCAGCTGCCAGAGGTTTTACGCTAATAGAACTCCTCGTGGTCACTTCACAACACTGCCGTGATTTTTTCAAACGCTTTATTTGTACGGATCAGTACGGATGTGTACGGAAACATACGGAGAGTGCCGCTCACAAAAATACACCGCATCATACTTGCAAAGCAAGTGCTTCATGTTTGCC